>NZ_JBYSWZ010000004.1:0-461776 GCF_058781685.1 Burkholderia sp. FW306-1C-G01B | reverse complement strand
GGGGTCCAGTACTGTTCGACCTACTATCAGGACATCCATCGGCGTCACGGCCTGCGCTGTTCGATGACGGACGGCTACGACTGCTATCAGAACGCGCTGGCCGAGCGAATCAACGGCATCCTCAAGGGCGAGTTCCTGTTGCAACGTCCCGCTGACCTTGCTCAGGCCGCCAAGATGGTCGAGCAGTCGGTGCGCATCTACAACCATGAGCGGCCACATGCCGCCCTGAAATACAAAACGCCCGATGCGGTGCATCGGGCGTTCTAGCGTCTGGATACTGTCAACCTATTCCAGGACTTGACACCGGCCCCGCATCGGCGCCACCCATCCGTCAGCCGGACGACCATCGACACAGCGCCGACCGGCCATCGGCTTCAGGCACCGTTCCAGCGTTTCGCGGCAATCGCGACGCGCTCGCCCAGCAGTTCAGCCGTCTTTCGATCGCTCTCGAGAATCGCATCGCCGCCCTCGTCCGCATTCGCCTGCGCCATCGCACCGAGGAACGACCCGAGTCGATTCAGATCGTTGACCGAACCCGTACTGCTGTTGTTGCCGGGCATCAGACCGAGGCTGACCCACAGCATCTGATGCTGGGCAGCGAAGACAGCAAGCTGCTGCAGCGTCGCCAGCTTGTCGCCGCTTTGCGACGCCGACACCGTAAAGCCGGCCGCCAGCTTGTCTCGCCACTTGCCCCAATGCTTCGACGATGCGTCCATGAAGCCCTTGAACTGCGCGGACGCGCTGCCCATGTAGGTCGGCGAACCAAAGACGATCGCCTTGGCATCGCGCTCCAGATACTCCCAGTGTTCGTCGATCGCGTCGACGGGGATCAGCTTGACCGACGCACCGTCGACCTTCTCGACACCACGAGCGACTGCGTCCGCAATGACGGCCGCATGACCGTAGCCGCTATGAAAAACCACTGCGATTTCAGACATCGGAAACTCCTTTTTGGTTACTCCATAAAAACGTTACCGCGATAGTAACAGAAATGATCGCGATGCAAATGCGTTCGCTTGCATGGACCGCGCGCTCCATAGCGGCAGACGACTACACGATGCGCACGGTGTCGCCAAGCGAGCGGACAACTGCGCGGCGCCCACCGCCTGCATTCGCGAGTCGGCGCGGTACGACAGGCACACCGACAATAACTTCTCCGGCGACGGACTTGAACCTGCGTTCAGGAAATTCGCTCGCTCTTCTCCGGCAGCAATCCTTCGCATCGGGATCGCCCCGGCAGCGATACTCGAACACGGCAAATCCGGCATGCGCCCTTTTCTCGCCCCCTCAAAGACGGTGCAAAATCTGTTGACAAGCCGTTCGGGCACGCTATAATTGCGGTCTTTCGCATCGCAGCAAGCGAAACGTGCCCAGGTGGCGGAATTGGTAGACGCACTAGGTTCAGGTCCTAGCGGTGGCAACACCGTGGAGGTTCGAGTCCTCTCCTGGGCACCACTTGTTTTCTAAAAAGGTCGGCTTCTAGCCGGCCTTTTTTCATTTCCCTCTTGCATCATTCACACCGTCCTGTTGATCCGCACGGTGTGCCCCCTTCCCTGCCACCTACCGGACGGACAAATCGTCGTCGCGTCCGCAGCGAACACGCGCCCGCCACGCGAATTCCAAAGTTTTCGCCCCCGGTTCCGCAATCCATCCCCATTTCCCGAGACCCACCCCGCCACCCCTCATCCACGGCAAAAGCCGGGATTTCCCTAGGCTGACATATCGGCGCTCACGCGGTTAAATAAATCAACGTGATTTATTTAATGCGCTGCTGCACAGCGCAACATGGAAGGAGACGCCATGAGAAGCCCGCACATCGGCCAGGGAAGTAATTCGGCCAACGTGCGCCGTTACAACGAGCGCCTGCTGCTGAAGACGCTGCGCCGCGCAGGCAGCGCGTCGAAGGCCGACCTTGCGCGTCTCGCGAGCATGACGGGCACGGCGGTCGGCAGCATCATCGCATCGCTCGCCGATGCGAAGCTGATCGAATTCGCGGGCCGCACCGAAGGCCAGCGCGGCCAGCCGGCATCGTTGATCCGCCTCGACCCGCGCGGCGCATTCGGCATCGGCGTCCATCTCGACCGGATGCGCATCGAAACCGCGCTCGTCAACTTCGCGGGCGACGTGCTCGGCCGCCGCTCGCACGACACGCTGCTGCCCCCTCCCGCCGACGTGCTCGAGATCGTGCGTCACGACATCGAAGCGATGCAGGCCCTGCTCCCCGACCACGAACGCGCCCGCCTGACCGGCATCGGCGTCGCGCAGCCTTACAACCTCGGCGCGTGGATGCGCGAACTCGGCCTCGCGCCCGACACGTTCCGCGCATGGGAAGACGTCGATTTCGCGAGCGACCTCGGTCGCGCGCTGTCGCTGCCCGTGTTCGGCGAAAACGACGGCAACGCGGCTGCGATCGCCGAGCTGTTCTACGGATATGGCCGGCAGTGCGACGACTTCGTCTACCTGTTCATCGGACCGGCGATCGGCGGCGGCATCGCGATCGACGGCGACTGCCTGCGCGGCGTGACCGGCAATGCAGGCGACATCGCCGTGATTCCCGTGCCGCCGAGCCGGCTGGCATCCGCGCCGCCGCCGCGCGGCCCGTGGGACATCCTGCTCGCGCGCGCCTCGCTGCACGCGCTCGTACGCCATCTGCGCCATCACGGCGAGACGGTCGAGAACCGCGCCGATCTCGAAGCCTGCATTGCCCGCGGCCTGCCGGCCGTCGACGAATGGATCAACGACTGCGTCGACGCGCTCGCGCCGGCGTTGCGCGCGGTGCTGTGCGTGGTCGATGCGCCGGTAGTCGTGATCGACGCCGATACCGACGCGGGCCTGCTCGACGCGGTCACGACGCGCCTGCGCTCGGCACTGGTTGCCACCGCGCCCGAAGCGCGCGGCACGCCGACGCTCGTGCGCGGCACGTTCGGCGCCGACGCCGGCGCGATCGGCGCGGCCACGCTGCCGATGTTCTTCAACTTTTCCCCGCGGGCCGGCATCCTCAAGGGCGCCCGCACCGACTCGCAGGAGGTCAACCATGTCGCGGTCTGAGTCCCGCCCGCTGCTCGAAATGCGCCGGATCAGCAAGACGTTCCCGGCCGTGCGCGCGCTCGACAATGTCAGCCTGACCGTCTATCCGGGCGAGATCCACTCGCTGATGGGCGAGAACGGCGCCGGCAAATCGACGCTGATGAAGATCCTGTCGGGTGCGTATCGCGCCGACGCCGGCGGCGAGATCCTGATCGACGGCGAACGCATCGACATCGACGGGCCGCTCGCCGCGCGCGATGCGGGCGTCGCGGTGATCTACCAGGAGCTGTGCCTGTCGCCGAACCTGACCGTCGCGGAAAACATCTACGTCGGCCGCGAACTGCGGCGCGGCAACCGGCGCTGGGGCACGATCGACCGCGCGGCGATGGCGCGCGGCTGCCAGGACGTGCTCGCGCGCCTCGGCGCATCGTTCGGCCCCGAAACGCTCGTCGACACGCTGTCGATCGCCGAACAGCAGCTCGTCGAGATCGCGCGCGCCGTGCACACCCGCGCCCGCATCCTCGTGATGGACGAGCCGACGACGCCGCTGTCGTCGCGCGAAACCGAGCATCTGTTCCGCCTGATCCGCCAGTTGCGCGAGGAAGGTCTCGCAATCATCTACATCAGCCACCGGATGGCGGAGATCTACGAACTGTCCGACCGCGTGTCGGTGCTGCGCGATGGCGCATACGTCGGCACGCTCGAACGCGATTCGCTGTCGGCCGAGCGTCTCGTCGCGATGATGGTCGGCCGCGACATCTCCGGCTTCTACAAGAAGGAACACGCGCCGTACGACCCCGGCCACCTGCTGCTGTCGGTACGCGACATCGCCGACGGCGCGCGCGTGCGCGGCTGCAGCCTCGACCTGCATGCCGGCGAGGTGCTCGGCATCGCCGGGCTCGTCGGCGCGGGCCGCACCGAACTCGCGCGGCTGATCTTCGGCGCCGAACCGCGCGTGCGCGGCGACGTGAAACTGGCCGGCCGCACGTTCGGCGCACACTCGCCGCGCGACGCGATCGACGCGGGCCTCGTCTACCTGACCGAAGACCGCAAGCGCCAGGGCCTGTTCCTCGACATGAGCGTGCGCGACAACATCAACATTTCCGTCTGCAACCGCGATGCACGGCTCGGCGCGCTCGACCTCGCACGCGGCGCCGAGCGCGCGCGCGACGCGATTTCCTCGCTGTCGATCCGTGTACCTCACGCGAACGTCAACGTCGGCGCGCTGTCGGGCGGCAACCAGCAGAAGGTGCTGCTGTCGCGCCTGCTGGAGACGAAACCGCGCGTACTGATCCTCGACGAACCGACGCGCGGCGTCGACATCGGCGCGAAATCCGAGATCTACCGGATCATCAACGAACTGGCCCGTGCCGGCGTGGGCGTGATCGTGATCTCGAGCGAGCTGCCCGAGATCATCGGCGTCGCGGACCGCGTGCTCGTGATGCGCGAAGGCGAGATCGCGGGCGAACTCGGCGGCCACACGCACACGCCCATCACGCAGGAAGCCATCATCGCGCTCGCGACCGGCTCGCAGGCCGAACTCGCCGACGCGCACTGAGCCGCGCTCTTTCATTTGACTCTTACAATTCAGGTTACCGAAATGATCAACCCGACCAAGCAGCGGAACCTCGCTTCCGCGACGGCCCATCCGGTGGGCGATCGTACTCCCCAGTTGCGCACCGCCGATCATCGCGCACGCATGCAGTCGCTGATACGCACCGCCGGCATGCTGCCGGTGCTGCTGGTCCTGTGCGTCGGCTTCGGCTTCCTGACCGACGGCTTCTTCACGCTGCAGAACCTGTCGATCGTCACGCAGCAGGCGTCGATCAACATCGTGCTCGCCGCCGGCATGACCTTCGTGATCCTGACGGGCGGCATCGACCTGTCGGTCGGCTCGGTGCTCGCCGCCGCGGCCGTCGCCGCGCTGATCGCGTCGACCATTCCCGGCTGGGGCTGGCTCGGCGTGCCCTTCGCGCTCGTCGTCGGCCTCGTGTTCGGCGCGATCAACGGCGGCCTGATCTCGTTCCTGCGCCTGCCGCCGTTCATCGTCACGCTCGGTGCGATGACGGCCGTGCGCGGCGTCGCGCGCCTGATCGGCAACGACACGACCGTGTTCAATCCGCAGTTGCCGTTCGCGTTCATCGGCAACGGCACGATCCTCGGTGTGCCGTGGCTCGTCGTGATCGCGTGCGCGGTGATCGCGATCTCATGGTTCATCCTGCGCCGTACCGTGCTCGGGATGCGGATCTATTCGGTCGGCGGCAATCCGGAAGCCGCACGCCTGTCGGGCATCAACGTGCGGGCGATCCAGATGTTCGTGTATGCGGCCTCGGGGCTGCTCGCGGGCCTCGGCGCGGTGATGTCGGCCGCGCGGCTCTATGCGGCCAACGGCCTGCAGCTCGGCCAGTCCTACGAACTCGACGCGATCGCCGCGGTGATCCTCGGCGGCACGAGCTTCGTCGGCGGCGTCGGCTCGATCGTCGGCACGCTGATCGGCGCGTTGATCATCGCGGTACTGACGAACGGACTCGTGCTGCTCGGCGTGTCCGACATCTGGCAGTACATCATCAAGGGGCTCGTGATCATCGGCGCCGTCGCGCTCGATCGCTACCGCCAGCGCGATTCGGCGCGCACCTGACACCGTTCCCGTCCATTCAACCTTGCGGCGCAGGCAGGCACGCCTGCGCCCGTCTACCAACCAACCTCACGGAGACACAACGACATGTTCAAGCACAAAGCCGCCCTGACCGCCGTCGCCTGCGCACTCGCATTCGGCGCTTCCGTCGCGCACGCAGCCGACAAGCCGCTCAAATCGATCGGCGTCACGGTGGGGTCGCTCGGCAACCCGTACTTCGTCACGATCGTCAAGGGCGCCGAAGCGCGTGCGAAGCAAATCAACCCGAACGCGAAGGTTACGGCCGTGTCGGCCGACTACGACCTGAACAAGCAGTTCACGCAGATCGACAACTTCATCTCCGCGCACGTCGACATGATCCTGCTCAACGCGACCGACCCGAAGGCGATCGAGCCGGCAGTGAAGAAGGCGCAGGCGGCCGGCATCACGGTCGTCGCGGTCGACGTCGCGGCAGCCGGCGCGAATGCGACCGTGCAGACCAACAACGTGAAGGCCGGCGAGCTCGCGTGCGACTACATCGCGAAGAAACTCAACGGCAAGGGCAACGTGATCATCGAGAACGGGCCGCAGGTGTCGGCCGTGATCGATCGCGTCAACGGCTGCAAGACCGTGCTCGCGAAAAACGCGGGCATCAAGCTGCTGTCGAGCGACCAGGACGGCAAGGGCTCGCGCGAAGGCGGGATGAACGCGATGCAGGGCTATCTGACGCGCTTTCCGAAGCTCGATGCGGTATTTACGATCAACGACCCGCAGGCGATCGGCAGCGATCTCGCCGCGAAACAGCTGAACCGTCCGGGCATCGTGATCACGTCGGTCGACGGCGCGCCCGATATCGAGGTTGCGCTCAAGTCCAACACGCTCGTGCAGGCATCGTCGAGCCAGGACCCGTGGGCGATGGCGCAGCAGGCCGTCAACGTCGGCTACGGGATCATGAACGGCCAGAAACCGGCCAATCCGATGATCCTGATCGAGCCGATGCTCATCACGCGCGACAACGTGAAGACCTACAAGGGCTGGAGCGCCCCGCGCTGATCGCGCCGCCCGTCCACTGAACCGGGCGGTGCCGGGCCGCGTCGCCGCGCGCGGCGGCCGGCGCCGCCCGCCCCGCCCGCTCACATCAACCACTGCACGGCCGCGCCACAAGGTTTCAACATGACGACGACGCTCCCCCGCCTGATCGTATTCGGCGAAGCGCTGACCGATTTCATCCGCGACGACGCGCAGCGCTGGCACAGCGTCGCCGGCGGCTCATGCTGGAACGTTGCGCGCGTCGGCGCGCGACTCGGCGCGCCGACGGCCTTCGCCGGCACGGTCAGCCGCGACATCTTCGGCGACGAACTGATGCGCAGGAGCGCCGACGCGGGGCTCGACATGCGCTTCATCCGGCAGGTCGACCGCGCGCCGCTGCTCGCGATGGTCGTGTCGAAGCAGCCGCCCCACTATTTCTTCATCGGCGAGAACAGCGCCGATCTCGCGTTCGATCCGGCGGACCTGCCAGCCGGCGCACTCGACGCGGCCGAGATCGTGCACATCGGCTCGCTCGGCGTCGTGCGCGAGCCGCTCGCGTCGCGCCTGATCGAGGTGGCGCAGGCCGCGCGCGCGGCCGGCAAGCGGATCTCGTTCGATCCGAACTACCGTGCGCCGATGGCCGCGCCGTCGTATCGCGACACGCTGCGCCGGCTGGTCGCGCTCGCCGACTGGATCAAGGTGTCCGACGAGGATCTTCACGGGCTGTTTCCCGAACTCGACGAAACGGCCGCACTCGCGCAACTGCGCGCGTGGGCGCCCGATGCGACGATGCTCGTCACGCGCGGCGCATCCGGCATGCAGCTCCTGCATCGCGACACCGTGCTGTTCCAGCCCGCGTTCCCGACCGAGGTCGTCGACACGGTCGGCTGCGGCGACGCCAGCATCGGCGGCTGGCTCGCGAGCCAGCTTGCGCGGCCCGATGCATCGCCCGCCGAGCATCTGCGTTACGCGGCCGCGTGCGCGGCGGTCGCCTGTGCTCACGCAGGCGCCTATGCGCCGACGGCCGCGGAAGTGACCGATATGATCGATCGCGCTGCCGACGCCGTGCTTTCGCAATAGATCGCACTGACGCGCCGCCTCGTTACACGGCGGTCGTTCCGTCGCTGCCGTCCGGCTGCATGCCAGCCTGCAACAGTTGCAGACTTTCGTCGACGCTCAGTTCGGACATCGCATCCTCACGCAGCGTATCGTCCGCCGCGCGGCGCAATGCATGCAGCGCGTGCACCTTGAGCCTCACGATCGCGAGCCGCAGCCCGCGCGCCGTGCATTCGGCCGCGAACGTGCGCAACGATTCGATCGTCGTGCCGTCGACATCCGGCGTTTCCTCGAGGCTCAGCATCACGGCATGCGTGTCCGGCGCGGCCATCATCAGCGCGCGCACGCGATTCAGCATCCGGTCCGCGTTCGCGAAGAACAGCTGCGCCTCGGGCCGCACGATCAGCACGCCCGGCACCGGCTTCGCGTCGGCATGGCTCGCGACGTCGACGAAGTCATGGCTGTCGCGCAGCCGGCCGAGCACGCTGACGTTCGGCTCGGACAGCTTGCGCAGCGTCAGCAGCAGGCTTACGCCGATGGCCGCGAGCAGCCCGTGCAGCACGCCGAGCACGAGCACCGCGAGCAGCGCGGCGATCACGACGAGCCGGTCGCGATGCCAGTCCCAGTACGGCTTGAATACGGACGGATGCAGCGAGTGGCTGACCGCGAAGATCACGATCGCCGCGAGCACGGGCTCCGGCGTGCGCGCAAGCTGCGGCAGCAGCAGCCAGACGATCAGCGCGACCACACCGGCCGCCCACAGGCCGGCGAAGCGCGACTGCGCGCCGGCCGCCTCGTTCGCCGACGTTGCCGAATAGCCGGCGCCGACCGGCATCCCGTGCAGCAGGCCCGACACGAGGTTTGCGCAACCGAGCGCGACGAGGTCGCGGTTCGGCGACACGCTGTCGCCATGCTTCAGCGCGAAGTTGCGGATCGATCCGTACGACTCCGCGTACAGGATCAGCATCAGCGCGAACGCGAGCTCGACCGTCTGCATCCACGCGTTGCGGTCGAGCTGCGGCAGGCCGAATTCGATGTGCCGGAAATCGATGTTGCCGACGATCGCGATCCCGTATCGCTGCCAGTCGATCGCATAGCCGACAGCGATCGACAGCACGATCACGACGAGCGTAGCGGGCACGCGCGAGCGGCGCCCGAGCACGAACAGAAGCGCCAGCGCGGTCGCGCCGAGCACGACACTCGCGAGGTTCGCATGCGGGGCGCCGGTGATCAGGTCGAGCGTGACATGCGGCGCATCGCTGTGCTGCACGGAAATCGCGAGAATCTTCGGCAACTGCTTGATGACGATCGTCAGTGCGAGCCCGAACGTGAAGCCGCGCAGCACGGGCCGCGCGACGAAGTCCGACATGCCGCCGAGCCGCGCGGCGCCCGCCAGGATGAACAGCACGCCCGTCATCGCGACCAGCGCTGCCGCCAGCGCGAGTTGTTCGGCAAGCGCTATCCCCGATTCCGCGAGCACGGTCGCCGCGAGCACGGCAGCCGACGACGACGTCGACGACACGATCGCGAAGCGGCTGCTGCCCGTGAGCGCATAGACGACGAGCCCCGCCAGCAGCGCGATGAGACCGGCCTGCGGCGGCAGGTTGGCCAGCCCCGCATACGCGACCGCCTCGGGAATCAGCAGGCCCGCGATCGACAGGCCGGCCAGTGCATCGAGGCCGATGCGCCGCGCGGGCGGCGGCGAGGCCGCGTCGAGCGCGGAGAAATGGTCCGCATGCTGCGGACCGGCATCGGGGCGGATCGGGGCGATCGTCATGAGGCGGTCGGCGCCGTGCGCCTGTCAGGGTTTGACGGCGATGACGCCCGACCAGCCGGGCAGATAGCGCGCATCCTGGTCGTGCGCGCGGTGCAGCGCGACGTCGAGCGCCTTTGCAAAGTTCTTGCGGATCTGGTCGAGCGACACGTGCTGGCGCAGGTAATCGGCCCACAGGAATTCGCTGAACGGCGTCGCGTCCTTCGCATAGCCGCCCGCCGTGCGCAGTTCGCCTGCAAGGCTGCGGTACGGATCGTCCATGAGCCCCGTCAGTACCTTCGGCAAATGCGCGTAGTCGCGACGCGACCCGTCCGCGCCGAACGGATGCACCCACTGGTTGTGCTCCATCATCCGCCAGAAGATCGTGTCGTCGAGCCACGACAGATCCTTCAGCAGCATCGCGTTCACGCGCGACTCGCCCTCCTCGATCAGCGCGAGGCCGAGATGGTGATGATCGGTGATGTAGTGCAGCCCGTCCGGGCCGAGGACGGCCGGGAACCAGTGCGATTCGATCGCGGCCTTGCGCGCGCGCTTGTCGAGCGCCTTCCAGTGCTTGCGCTTCGCCTTGACTTCGCGATAACCAACCGTCATCTGCGTCGGACGCAACGCGTCGAGCCTGACGGGAATGAGATGAACGTCGCGGCCGAGTGTCATGGTCGTACCCCATGTTGCGAAATTCCGGCAACGATACTCCTGATCGCGCGAGCCGTTAATACGTCATGACCTCGATACGCCGGCGATTGACGATCTCCGACAACCGCGCACGCGTGCACACGATACCGCGCTACGCGCGCAGATCGTTTCGCTCGAGACGATGGCGGATGTAAGGAATGCCGTCCTGCACGACGCTCACGCGACGCATCCCGAGCTTGCGCGCGACGTTCAGCGAACCGCTGTTGGCCTCGGCGATATCGGCGATCACGCGCGGCAGGCGCACGGTATCGAATGCATGCCGCACGACGGCGGCCGCGGCCTCGCTCGCGATGCCGCGCCCCCAGGTCGTGCGCACGAGCCGCCAGCCGATCTCGACGTCGCGCGCACCGTCCGCATAGTCGGGAATCAGCAGGACCCAGCCGATGAACGTATCGGGTGCGGCCTTCTCGAAGATCGACCAGTAGCCGAGTCCCGGCGGATAGTCGCGCGTGATCCGGTGCGTGACGAAGCGGCGATGCTCGACGGGATCGTGCCACGGGCCCGCGATATGCCGCGTGACCTCGGGATCGCGATCCATCGCGATGCACGCGTCGAGATCGGCCAGCACGCGCGGACGCAGCCACAGCCTGGCGGTTTCGAGCACGGGCAGCGCGGTATCGGAACGTTCGTTCATCGGGACTCCTGATTCGGTGACGATGCGCATCGAGCGCATTACAGAACAAATACAAAACGCCTTCCGGAATGATACAGATGCCTGTCGCCGGTCTTGCGCGGCGTCGTTTCCGTTTCCGAAACAGTTCATTTCGTAGGGATTATTCCCGATTCGGCGTTATCGCGCCCCACCTCGCATGGCGCCGCGGCCTACACTCGATCCGTGCCCGCGCACCGCGCGCAAGGCGGGCCGGCATCCGCATGCACATCGTGAGCGCGCAAGCCAACGAGGAGACCTCGGACATGAGCTGGACCCGCGAGCAACGCAACGTCACGATCGCCGCCTACCTGGGCTGGACGCTCGACGCGTTCGATTTTTTCCTGATGGTTTTCGTGCTGAAGGACATCGCCGCCGAATTCGCGTCGACGATCCCCGCCGTTGCGTTCGCGCTCACGCTGACGCTCGCGATGCGCCCGCTCGGCGCGCTGATCTTCGGCCGGCTCGCCGACCGCTTCGGCCGCCGCCCGACGCTGATGGTCAACATCGCGTGTTATTCGCTGCTCGAACTCGCGTCGGGTTTCGCGCCGAGCCTGACCGCGCTGCTGGTGCTGCGCGCGCTGTTCGGCATCGCGATGGGCGGCGAATGGGGCGTCGGCTCCGCGCTGACGATGGAAACCGTGCCGACCCATGCGCGCGGTTTCGTGTCGGGACTGCTGCAGGCCGGCTATCCGAGCGGCTATCTGCTCGCGTCCGTCGTGTTCGGCCTCTTCTACCAGTACATCGGCTGGCGCGGCATGTTCATGGTCGGCGTGCTGCCCGCGCTGCTCGTGCTGTACGTGCGCACGCACGTGCCCGAATCGCCGGCGTGGAAACTGATGGAGAAACGCCCGCGCCCGAGCCTCGGAACCACGCTGAAGCAGAACTGGAAGCTCACGATCTACGCGATCGTGCTGATGACCGCGTTCAACTTCTTCTCGCACGGCACGCAGGATCTCTATCCGACGTTCCTGCGCGAACAGCATCACTTCGATCCGCATACCGTGTCGTGGATCACGATCGTGCTGAACATCGGCGCAATCGTCGGCGGACTGTCGTTCGGTGCGATCTCGGAACGGATCGGCCGGCGCCGCACGATCTTCATCGCCGCGCTGATCGCACTGCCCGTGCTGCCGCTGTGGGCGTTCTCGAGCGGCCCGGTTGCCCTCGCCGCGGGCGCGTTCCTGATGCAGATCTCGGTACAGGGCGCGTGGGGCGTGATTCCGGTCCACCTGAACGAGATTTCGCCCGACGAAATCCGCGCGACCTTCCCCGGCGTCGTCTACCAGCTCGGCAACCTGCTCGCGTCCGGCAACGCGACGATGCAGGCCTCGCTCGCCGTTTCGCACGACAACAATTACAGCTTCGCGCTCGCGCTCGTGGCCGGCATCGTCGCCGTCGCGATCGCCGTGCTGATCCTGTTCAGCCGCGAGCGGCGCGGCATCGACATGACGCAATCGGTCAATACGCGTAGCACGGTCGGCTGAACCCGCACATTGACGCATCGCACCATCGCGCGCGCCCCGCCCCTCGGGGTCGCGCGCCACGCTTGCCGCAGTTGCACATCGAACTAGAGGAATTTGTCCAGATTCCCCGCTTGCCCGCTCCGCCCGCGTTTTTTTATCTTAATAAAAACGACTGTTTGAATCAGACAATCAAATCACCTGTTCGCGGCCGGGCGACCGGCATGGGAGGCGGAACATGGCAGTAAGTCAGGAGGGGCGGCCATCCGCGGGACGGCCGTCCGGGGCGCGATCATCCGGCCCTCGGCAGACCGGCGGGACGAAGGCGCGCATCCTCGATGCGGCCGAGGACCTGTTCATCGAGCACGGCTTCGAGGCGATGTCGATGCGGCAGATCACGTCGCGCGCGGCGGTCAACCTCGCGGCGGTCAACTACCACTTCGGCAGCAAGGAAGCGTTGATCCACGCGATGCTGTCGCGCCGGCTCGATCAGCTCAACCAGGAACGCCTCGGCATCCTCGACCGCTTCGATGCGCAGCTCGGCTCGCACATCACGTGCGAGCACGTGCTCGGCGCGATGTTCATTCCCGCGCTGAAGGCGTCGCGCAACCCGGAACGCGGCGGGCCCGGGTTCCTCCGGCTGATCGGCCGCGCGTACACCGATCCGTCGCCGTTCGTGCGCAACTTCCTGACCGCGCACTACGCGAGCGTCGCGGGCCGCTTCTTCGACGCGTTCCAGCGCGCGTTGCCGCACCTGCCGCGCACGGAGCTCGGCTGGCGGCTGCACTTCGCGATCGGCGCGCTGTCCGGCGCGCTCGCGGGCGCCGAGACGGAAAGCCTGATCGACGAGTTCTCGCAAGGCCGCACGATGAACGACGTGCAGATGATCGCGAGGCTGTCATCGCTGATCGTCGCCGCGCTGAAGGCGCCGATGCCCGACAGCGCCCAACTGTCGATTTTCGCGGCGGTGCTCGACGACGCGGGAGCGAGCGAAGCGTTCGGGCTGCCGTCGAGTGCGGCAGCCGCCGAGTCGGCGACGCTGCATTCCGCGAACTGAGCGCGCGGGGCCACACGCGACTTCCTGTTCACGATTTGATTGATACGCGGGGTCATGCGGCGCGTCGAGGCGTCCGTGTTGATCGCCCGTGAAGCATGGGGCACGGGCAGGCATCGAAGCGCCTGCCCGCGCCGAAGCAAAGACCGGAGACACGTCATGCCATCTTCCGCAGCAACCGCAGCGGCCCAGGTTCCGCCGAACACCGACGGTATCTGGTACGCGTCATACCCGCCCGGCGTACCGCACGAAATCGACGTCACTCAATACGCATCGCTCGTGCAGTTCTTCGACGAATGCACGACACGCTTCGCCGAGCGCGTCGCCTACGTGAGCGCAGGCGCATCGATGACCTATCGCACGCTCGCGCAGAAAGTCGACGCATTCGCGTCGTATCTGCAAAGCCTCGGCGTGAAACCCGGCGACCGCGTCGCGATCATGCTGCCGAATACGTTCCAGTATCCGGTCGCGCTGTTCGGCACGCTGAAGGCCGGCGCAATCGTCGTCAACGTGAACCCGCTCTATACCGCGCGCGAACTCGCGCACCAGCTGAAGGACAGCGGCGCGCAGACGATCGTCGTGTTCGAGAACTTCGCGAGCACACTGCAGGAGGCACTGCCGGAAACGCAGGTGAAGAACATCGTCGTCACCGCGCTCGGCGACCTGCTCGCCGACGGCTTCAATGCGAAAGGACGCCTGATCAATTTCGTGCTGAAGCACGTGAAGAAGCTGGTGCCGGCCTACCACCTGCCGCAGGCG
This sequence comes from Burkholderia sp. FW306-1C-G01B, assembly GCF_058781685.1. Taxonomy (NCBI): domain Bacteria; kingdom Pseudomonadati; phylum Pseudomonadota; class Betaproteobacteria; order Burkholderiales; family Burkholderiaceae; genus Burkholderia; species Burkholderia sp. FW306-1C-G01B. The sequence continues at coordinate 447,658 of NZ_JBYSWZ010000004.1, read as the reverse complement.
ATCCGGCTGCGCTCCGCTCTCGCGCTCGGCGCGCGCGGCAAACCGCAGCCGGTGCAGACGACGCGCGACGACCTCGCGTTCCTGCAATACACGGGCGGCACGACCGGCGTCGCGAAAGGCGCGATGCTCACGCACGGCAACCTGATCGCGAACCTGCTGCAGGCGAAGGCATGGATCGCCGACCAGGTCTCGGGCGACGTCGAAACCGTGCTCACGCCGCTGCCGCTCTATCACATCTATTCGCTGACCGTGAATGCGTTCATCTTCATGGGGCTCGGCGGGCGCAACATCCTGATCGCGAACCCGCGCGACATGAAGATGGTGATGAAGATCATCCGCAACGAAACGTTCACGGGGATCACCGGCATCAACACGCTGTACAACGCGTTCCTCGACAACGAGGAATTCCGCAAGCGCGACTTCTCGAAGCTCAAGCTCGCGATGGCGGGCGGGATGGCGATGCAGCGTGCGGTCGCGGAGCGCTTCCAGCAGGTGACGGGCCGGCCGGTGGTCGAAGGCTACGGGCTTACCGAATGCTCGCCGATCGTCACGATGAACCCCGTGAACCTGAACGACATGGCCTCGTTCAGCGGTTCGATCGGCCTGCCCGCCCCGTCCACCGTCGTGCGCTTTCGCCGTGAGGACGGTACCTGGGCCGCGATCGGCGAGCCGGGCGAGCTGTGCGTACACGGTCCGCAGGTGATGCGCGGCTACTGGCAGCGCCCCGACGAGACGGCCAAGGCGATCGACGCCGACGGCTGGCTCGGCACCGGCGACATCGGCGTGATGGACGAACGCGGCTTCATCCGCCTCATCGACCGCAAGAAGGACATGATCCTCGTATCGGGCTTCAACGTGTATCCGAACGAGATCGAGGAAGTGCTCGTGATGCATCCGGGCATCAGCGAGGCCGCCGCGATCGGCATTCCCGACGAGGTGCAGGGCGAACGAATCAAGGTGTTCGTCGTGCGCCGCGACCCGTCGCTCACCGTCGACGACGTGCTCGCGCACTGCCGCAAGAACCTGACCGGCTACAAGATGCCGAAATTCGTCGAGTTCCGCGACGCGCTGCCGCAGACGAACGTCGGCAAGATCCTGCGCCGCGCGCTGCGCGACGAGGAGCTCGCCAAGATCAAGACCGCGAAGCAAGACTGAACGATCCATCGCTCCGGGAGAGGCTGTCGATGAACGCAGGAAAGAAGCGCAGCGCGCGGCATGCAGCCGCCGCGGCAGTCGCGTGCATGCTGTCGCTCGTTCCGCCGGGCCTGCATGCGCAGGAAGCGGCCGATGCCGCGAGCGCGGCACAGGAGGTCGCGCTGCCGGCGGACCTGGCGAAAATCACGCGCGACCCGGTCGCGCAACAGGCGCGCTGGCTGCGCACGGCCGCGCAGCGCGGCACGCTCGCGCAGCTGGACGACGCGACGCTCACGACGCTCTTCAAGGCGCTCGACCCGCTCGCCGTGCCGCTCTATATCCGGAATGGCCCTAACGGCTATCCGTCGTACCAGTTCACGATGGTGCGTCAGGAGCGCATCAGCGGGAAATGGTCCGACACGCCCGACCGCATGCTCGTGAAAACCACCCGCGAGCCGCTGCGGGTATATGCGAAATGGCTGCCGGGCGGCGCGCATGCCGGCCAGGAGACGATCTACGACACGACGCAGCGCAAGGACGAGATGTACGGCCATCTCGGCGGCCTGCTCGGCAAGATTCCGTTGTGGACGGCGCTCGACGGCGCGCTCGCGCGCGCCCAGTCGAATCACCAGGTGAAGGATCTCGGCACCGAGTTCATCACGAACCTGTACCTGACCGAAGGGAAGAAATACCAGGAAGCCGGCGTGCAGCGGCCGACCCGGGTAGAGGCAAAAACGATCGGCGGCGTGCGCGTCGTCGCGCTCACCTACGAAACGCCGACCGGCCGGCCGCAGTTCTACGCGAAGAAGGAAGTCCTCGGGCTCGACCTGCACGCGCCCTATTTCCGGACCGTCGAGTCCTACGACAACGACGGCAAGATCTTCGAGCGGATCGTCATCGAGAAAATCGCGCCGGCGACGCTAGACGACACCGCATTCGACCCGAAAAACCCCGACTACGCGTTCTGATGCGCACCGGCGGGGCCGACCTCGGGCTCAATCGTCATCGTCGTCGCCGTGGTGCTTGCGCCAATGCTTGTAATAGTGCTTGCGCCACTTCCGGTAGCGATCGTCGTCGTCATCGCCGTAATAGCCGTATCCGTAGCCCGGATAGGCGACCACAGCCGGCTGCGGCGCCACATAGACCGGTGCCGGCTCGACATAGACCGGCGCGACCGGTACGCCGATGCCGACCGACAGGTCGACATGCCCCGCCATCGCACTTCCGGAAGCCAGCAACGCCATGCCCCCGACCAACCCTGCCACTTGACTCTTGTTCATGCTCCGGATCCCTGATAAGCCGGCCCGCCCGGCTCGCGCGACCCAATGTAAGCGCCACGCGCGCACCGAGGTGATACGGCGCTGCGAGAGTCGTAACGCGACGTAACGAAACGGCTTTGGCCGTTCGGCCGAATCGCGAAAATGCGCTGGAACGTCTATAGTGGGTTACGGTTCGACACAATCACGACTGCGCGCTTCCCTATCGAACAGGGTAGAATTCCGCCAAACGCCTTGTGGACGAACACGCCACACACGCACAACATATTCTCTGACGCAGGCTCCTGCCGCACCTCAATGGCCAATCCCGCAGAATCCCATCCGCAAAACGACTTCATCAATTCGGCGCGCAAGGAACGTAAGCGCGTTGAAATCTACCTCGTCAACGGCATTCGTCTGACGGGATGTATCGAGTCGTTCGACCAGTACCTGGTGATGCTGCGCACCCCCGTGGGTCTGCAAGGCATCTACAAGCGCGCGATTTCCACGATCCAGCTCGACACGGGCGGCTCGCGCCCGGGCGGCGGCGGCCCCCGCGGCCCGCGCACCGGTGGGCGCCCCGGCGGCCGTGAAGGCGGCGGTCACAGCCCGTACGGCTCGCACGGCGGCCCACGCGAATCGCGTGGCGACGGCGGCGGCTTCGGTTCCCGCGAGCCGCGTGAAGGCTATGGCTCCCGCGAGCCGCGCGAAGGTTACGGCTCGCGTGAACCACGCGAAGGCTATGGCGCACCGCGCGAACCCCGTGAGCCGCGCGAAAGCTACGGCGCGCCGCGCGACACCGGTGACGCATCCGGCAACACAGCGCCGTCGGATGCACGCGGCGGCAACGGGCCGGTGATCGTCACCCGCCGCCGGCGAATCGTGCCGGACGGCCAGTAAAACAAAAGGGCAAGCCAACGGGCTTGCCCTTTTCTCTTGTACGACCGGCGCGGCAAGTCGCCGCACCGCCACTCTCGGCTCAGTGTGCCGTCCTCGGCAGGCCCGCGTCGGCCTCGCGCTGCAGCGAACGCACCTGCTGCTGCAACGCGCGCAGTTGCGACTGGAGTTCGGCCTGCTGCGCCTGCAACGCGACCGTCTCGCTGCGTACGCTCTTCTGGCGATCCGCGACCGCTGCCTGCTGCTGGCGTGCAATCGAGATATCGGCCTGCAGACGCCGCGCACGGTCCTGCGTGACTTCGATCTGCTTGTCCATTTGCGCCTTCTGCGACTCCAGCTTCGTCGCTCGCAGTTCGTTGACGGCCAGCCGCTCCGCCTGATGCGAGAAATCGCGATAGATCGCTTCCGCGCGCGTTTCGTTGTAAGTCTTGATCACGCGCCAGAACGCCTTCTGCTGAAACAGCGCGACGAAGTACGCACCGTCCTTCACGTTGAACAACAGGCTCGCACCGTAGCTGCCGTTGTAGCTCGTGCGCATTTCCGTCAGCGTGTGCGCCTGGATCTGGCGCTGCAGGTCGTCGACCGTGCTCGGCCCCGTCGTCTCGCCCGCCTGCGGCTGCACCGACGTCTGGACCTGCGAATCGATCACCGGAATCGCAGCCACCGGCGCCGACGCCTGCTGCACCGCCGGCGAATCGCTGCCTGCCAGCCCCTGCGCGTAAGCGCCCTGCATGCCTCCTACCATGGCGAACAACACACACGCCCGCCCCAACCCCGTCATATGGCTCATGAAGTTTTTATTCCCCGCCCGAGTCGTTGTAATCCAGCGCGATTTTATCTCATTAATTACTCGCTTTCGCGTGTCTCGGGCTCTTCGTCGAAGATCTGATATTTGCGCATTTTTTCCCACAGCACCTTGCGGCTGATGCCGAGCTGCTGCGCCGTGTCCTGACGCCGCCAACCGTTTGCATCGAGCGCCGCGATGACGCGATTGCGCTCGTTCATGTCCCACTTGCTGCGATCGACGAAGACCTCGGCCGCACTCTCCGCCGGCACCGGCTGTGCCGAGCTGCGCGCGTGCGCAATCAGCCGCTGCAGCCGCGCGGCATCCCACCCGCCCGTCTGCCGCACCGTCACGCCGACACGCTCGGCGAGATTGCGCAATTCGCGCACGTTGCCGGGAAAATAGCTGTCCGCGACCGAATCCGTCAGCCAGTACGGCAGATCCGACAACTCGGCGAGCCGGTCCTCGCCGACGACCTGCGCGACGAACGACTTGAACAGCGCGATCTTGTCGACCGCGCCGCGCTCTTCCAGTGACGGAATGCTCAGCTCGATCACCGCGAGCCGGTAGTAGAGATCCGCGCGGAACAGGCCTTCCTTCACGAGCTGCGGCAGCTTCTTGTTGCTCGCCGCGACCAGGCGGAAATCGACCTTGACCGACGTCGCCGCGCCGACGCGCAGCACCGCGCCGTCCTCGAGCACGCGCAGCAGCTTGACCTGCTGGTACAGCGGCAGATCGCCGACTTCGTCGAGGAACAGCGTGCCGCCCGCCGCCTGCTCGAAATAGCCTTTATGCGCAACAACCGCGCCTGTGAACGAGCCTTTCGCATGGCCGAAGAACAGCGATTCGAACAGGCCGTCCGGAATCGCGCCGCAGTTCACCGGTACGAATTCGCCGTGCCGGTAGCGCGAATGTTTTTCGTGCAGCAGTTGCGCGATGCGCTCCTTGCCGACGCCGGTTTCACCGTGCAGCAACACGTTGGTGTCGCAGTCGGCGAACGTATCGACTTCGTGCAGCAGCGCCTGCATCGATTCCGAGTGCGCGACGAGTTCGGACGGCTGTAACGTTTCGGCCGCGTGCGCACGCAGTTGCGTGACGAGCTTGCCGATCATGCCGCGCAGTTCGGCGCACGTGAAGTCGAGCGGCAGGATGTGCGAATACTCCGGCGGATACTGCGACGCGTCGTGGTCGCGCGCCGCGCCGACCCAGACGACCGGCATGCCGATGTTGGCCTGCCAGTCGCGCAGGAACGCCGCGCCGGTTTCGATCATCGACACGCTGATGATCGCCAGCGATGGCCGCAACGCGGCGCGTTCGGGCGAGATCTCCGCGTTGTCGGCACGGATCACTTCGACGTCGAAGCTCGCCATGCACCGGGCGACGCGGTCGACGATGTCCGCCTTGCCTTCCCAGACGTAGAGGTCGAGTTCTGCGATTGCGGGCGTGGTTCTCATGATTCGGGTGCGGCTTCAGTTATTGACGAGTTGCTCGGTGTTGCAGGTCCGTGACCGGTTGCGGACGGCAGCGACGCCGCCCGCTTCGATAACGGAACGTTCAGGCATTTATTGAACCAGCATGGGATTGCCGCATTTGATCGAGTCCGGTGTGTTCGTGACATAGGCGTTCCCCAGGCTCAAACCGAGCAGGCCCGTGACCGAGGTCAGCAGCGAATCGATCGGTTGCAGGAGTAGCGGAACGAGTGTGGTCGCCAGCGCGGACAAGATCGGCCCGGTCACGACGCCCAGTATGGGATTCACTATGTCGCCCAGCCACGACAGCAAACCGCTGCTCGTCGATAGTTTCAACGACAGGCCGCTGTTCAAGATACCTTGAACGGCGGGCGACAGGAACTGATCCGTTCCCGTGCTCAGCATGTACGGCGACGCCGGGTTCGGCGAAGCGGACGACCCAGGCCCGGGATACGTGAACACCAACGGCGTCGGACTTTGGTTGGCGACGGGAACCGTCAGCTGTCCGGGCAACAGGTTGATGTTGATCGAGATATCGGTCAGGTCGACGATTCCTAACGTCAGGGTTTTGACCAACGTCGTCAGTCCGGAAACCAGACCGCCGAGGTTCAACAGGTTGAGCAGGCTCTGCAGGTTGACAGACACCAACGTAATCGGTGCAGCGCTGCCGTCGGGAACATAACCGCTGGGCGCGTTGAGATTGATCGGCGTATTCGCCGCGCCGCCGATGTAGACGGCCACTACCCCGGTCTGCACGTTTACCTGCGCGCTTTTCGTGCCGTCCGCGGTGCAGGTGACGGACATCAGGCCCGCCTTCGCCGGCGCCACATAGGCGGTGATCGGCAATTGCACCGCTGCAAGCGGCGTCGCATTGCCGGACGGACAACTGCCGCCAGGAAAGACCAGCGAGCCGTTGGAGCACGTCGACAGCAGCGAGATCGACGTATTGAGGTACACGTTCCCCTGCGCGGTCGACGTGTTGGTCGCGCAATCGGACGTCCCGCAATTGGCCGGTCCGGGCGGACCGCTCGCGGTGGACGGTGGATTTGCCCCGAGCTTGACGGAACCTGACACGGTCACGTTCAGTAACGGCGCGAGCAAAGTTGGCGTCTGGACCTTGACACTGGGAATGCTCACTGCATTCGTGCCGTTCGCGATCTGCAGCGCCGTCGACAACAATCCGAGCGCATTGACGCTGGCGTCGATCGCGGAGCTTCCCGTAGCGGTTGCGACGGAAACCAACTGGCCAAGCGCGATCTGCGGCCCGCCACAGATGCTGTTCGAACAAAGCGCGACGACGAGCGCATTCAGAACGTTCAGATTCGCCGCAGCCACGTTCTGTTGCGTCGCCGCCTGCAACGCTGCGTTGGCCAATTGGCCGAGCGTCACCGTGCCGTTCAATACTGACGTGCTTGAGCCGACCGACAGATTGGCGAGAATGCCGGCCAGTTTCAGGCTAACTTGGGCGAGCCCCTGATAGTCGACGGCCTGCAGACTCAGCGCATTGGGCGAGCCCGTCAGCGCCTGGAGCAACTGATTGGCCAGTCCGCCGTTCAACGCTGCCAGCGACGTGGTCAGCGTAAAGCTATCGGTCGGCACGCTCTTGGCAATCGCCGACGCGCTGATCGTGATGCCATTGATAAAAAGCCCGGTCACGGGTTCGGAGACGGTAACGCACACGGCGTTGACCGATTGACCGTTGCTGACGACTCCGCCCGACAAGCCGGCACATTGATTATTGGCGGGCAGCGGTGCGCCCGACGTACGGGTGAACTGTGCACTACCGCCGCTGCCTTGCGGTGCGGTCCAGATGCCGCACGTCACGGTAGCGGACGGTTTTCCCGACAGCAGGCTCGCCGGCGCGTTTGTGACTTGATTGACCGCAGTCGTTGCCGCGGTGCAAGTGGAGTCGCCGGCAACCTGCGTAACAGCGGAAAGCGCGGCCGAATCGGCGGCCGCCTGCATATGGCGTCGCTCAGCATAATAGCGGCCGATATCTGTCGCGCCCAGCACGATGACCGCTATCGCCAGAAAGATCGTCACCATGATCGCAGCGCCGCCACGCTGGTGACGTCCCCGTGAGCGGCCGGCTCGGTGCCGCCGAGCCACATGTGATTGATCTGTGCGCATCGCCGCCTCGCCTACTGCTGCGCACCCTGCCCGCCACCCGACATGCCGCTGGCAGAACCGAGCTGCGAATTCATCGTGTCCGGAATCTTGTTCTTGAACGAGTCGAGATAGCGCTGATAGACGAGCGACGCAACATCTCCGAGCATCGGCTGCGTTGGCGCCGCCGCGCGATTGTCGCGCTGCATTGCGAGCCATTCCTTCGCAGAGCGCTCGACGTCGGATGCGCGAGGTGCGTCAACATCTTGCGCGTATGCGGCCGGAGAGCCCGCTACCAGCAAGACGATCGCGCCCAGCACCGCAATCCGGCCGACGCGCATGTTTCGATAATGTTTGTTGTTCATGTCGTTCCCCGGATGTCTGTTCATTGTGCAAAGCGCTGCAACAGCGGCACGGTCTGGTCGTAGCCGAAATTGTTCGCCATAGGTGTAATCTGGGTCGTGGCGGCACGGCGCGACACCACCGGCGGCGTCGCAACCGCGCGCTGCTGCGCACGCACCGCCGCGACGATCTTCGCGGCGTCGCCATTGATGTCCTTGCGGATATCCGCCGGCAGATGCTGCTGGTTCATCAACCGTTGCGCATCCTGCGCGCGCCCCGCGGCAATCAGATAAAGGGCGAGATTGCTGACGATCTTGGGATTGCGCTGATCCAGTTCGGCAGCCTTCATCAACGGAACCCGCGCACCGACGACGTCGCCGCTGCGCAGCTTCGCGTACGCGAGATCGGACAGCAGCGACGCATCGGTCGGCGCGAGATCCGACGCCTGCGCGAGCACCTGCGCCGCACGATCGAAATCGCCTGCCGCGCCTGCGATCAATCCGAGCCCGCGATAGCCTCGCGCAGCAAGCGGCGTTTTCAGCAGTTGCGTGTAGGCGGCCGCACTTGCGGCCGGCTGGTCAGTCATTCGCAGTGCGTCCGCGCGCAACAGGATCGACTCCGGGATCACTCCATATGTCTTGTCGTATGAGTCGATGTGTGCAAGCGACGCAAAGTAGAGGCCCTGCGCCTGCATCCGCTGGATCAGGCCCAGATACATCCCCGGTGTATCCGGGACGGACTGTTTCTGATCGGCCGCCTGCATCAGCGACGCGCGCTCGGTCTGCGCGCTGACGCCGTACCCGTTTTCCTTCGTCGCGCACGCGCCGAGCAGCAGCACCGCTGCCGCCACGCCCGCTTGCACTGCCATTTCGCTGATCCGCTTCATCGTCTTTCCTTCCACCGTCAATGACGCGACGACAGCGCGTGTGTCACCGCCAACAAGCCCGGCCCGGCCGTCACGATCAGCAATGCGGGCAGCAACGTCAGCACCATCACCCCGGTCATCTTCACGGTCAACCGGCCGATCCGTTCGCGCAGCATCGCACGACGTGTCTCGCGCAACCGGTCGCCGAACTGCTTGAGCGGCTCCTGCACCGCGCCGCCATGCTTGTCGACCTGGACCATCAATCGCACGATCGCGCGCAAATCCTCATTGTCGAATCCGCTGGATAGCCGCTGCAACGACTGTTCGCGCGTCCGGCCCGCCGCGAACTGGCGCTGCGCAATCCCCATCTCCGACGACAGTACCGGCATCATCCCGCGAAAATCGTTCGTCACGACCTGCAGGCTCTGATCGAGCGACAAGCCGACGCCTTGCAGCAAGCGCAGCATGTCGACGAACAACGGCAATTCGTCGACCACGCTCTGCCTCCGCGCCGCCGCACGGCGCTGCACGTAGAGCTTCGGCAACATGAAGCCGAGCCCGAACGCGGCGAACATGCCGATCGTCCAGATACCGCCCTTCATGCGCCCGCTCGCGAAGATCGCGAACAGCAGCGGCAGCCCGATCCCGCACGCGACGCGTGCGCTCAGGAACAACCCGCGCGTGCGTGCGTCGACATAACCGCATTGCTCGAGTAGGCGGCGATCCTCCTCCGCGACAACGTATTTGCCGAGCCCGGTATCGAGCCAGCGCACGCCCGCCGCCGACAGCCGGTCGAGAAAACGTTCGACACGCTGCCGGCCACGCACGTCAGGCTTCGCAGGCGCATCGCCGTCCGGCGCGGTCCGCGCTTTCGCTGCCTCGAGCGCAGCCATCCGCCGGTTCAGCGCCTCGACAAGCGCGCGCTCGGCACGCGTCGCGGCACTCGCGCGCAACAGCGCGATCATGCCGAACAGCAGCACGCCGAGTGCGCCGCTCGCCAGGGCAATCGCTCCGATCTGAGTCGCTGTCATAGCATCACCTGAGCCGAGCCATTCGATACAGCCAGACACTGCCGGCCAATTGCAACAGGAACGCGAACATGAGGAGCGTCCGTCCACCCGGATCATTCCACATGCCATGCAGATATTTCGGATTGTTGACGACGATAAAGCTGCCGATCGCGATCGGCAACATCACGAGCACGAACGCCGACAACCGTGTCTCGGCCGACATCGCGGTCAGCTCGCGCTCCGCCTGTTCGAGATCGCGCATGAACACGGCCATGCGTTCGAGCATCACGTCCGCGCGGCCGCCATACTTGACCGACAAACGCAACACGGAGCCGACAAGTTCGAACTCCTCGGTTCGGTAGATCTTCGCGATGTGTACCATTGCGCGATCGATTTCGACACCGCCGCGCAGCATCCGCGACACGTGGTCGAGACAACCGCGCAGCGGCTCCTCGGTCGTCAGCAGCGCCGACTGGAAGGCCGCAGGCACGCTGTTGCCGAGCGTCACGAGACGCACGATCCCGTCGAGGAACGACGGGATCTGCCGGACGATCTTCAGTCTGCGCCGCTGAATTCGCGACGCGAGCCAGACGCCGAGCATCGAACTGCCGCACGCAAGCGCCGCGAAGCACGCAAGCGCGCCGCCGCGACTGCCCGCGAACGCCGCGGCAACAACCAGCACGGCAAGCGCGACGAGCGTCTTGCCGCGTGCATCCTCGATCCCGGCGCGACTCGCGAGGTTCGCCAGATACTCCGATGCCGTCGCATACCAGTGCGCCCAAAATGCGTCGGACGATACATTCCGTGCCGCGCCCGGCTGCGCCACGGCACGCGCAGCACCTGCCGCGGACTGCCGTGCCGCCTGCGCAGCGACACCGGCACGCGCGCCGGGTTCGAGCCGGCTGTCGATGAAGCGCTTCGCGTCGGTTCGCACGCGCCGGGTCTCCGCGTGACGCCACAGCATCATCGCCGCCGCGACGCACAGCATCGCGCACGCCAGCACCCACACCATCGCGCTATACATTGAAGCCCCCGCCGCCGCGGCCGAACCCGCCACCGCCGAAGCCGCCTCCAAACCCGCCATCGCCGAACCCACCGCTCGTCAGCGTCTGACGGAAGCGCGCAAGCTTCGGCGAATGCGGATGAATGCCCAGCGTTTCCCAGTGGTCGACCTCCTCGCCTTCCGGCGTCACGCGCGCTTCGTAGCGGTAAAGCTCCTGCGTCGCGATGATGTTGTCGGACAGCCCGGTCACTTCGGTGATCGACAGGATCCGCCGCCGCCCGTTCGACAGGCGCCCGATCTGCACGATGAAGTCGATCGCGTTCGCGATCTGCCGGCGCAGGCTCGACTCGGTGCCCTGGAAGCCCGCGAAACCCGCAAGCATCTCGAGACGGTACAGGCACTCGCGTGGCGAACTCGCATGCACGGTGCCCATCGAACCGTCGTGACCGGTGTTCATCGCCTGCAGCATTTCCAGCACTTCACCGCCGCGCACTTCACCGACGATGATCCGGTCCGGCCGCATCCGCAGCGTATTGCGCAGCAGGTCGCGAATCGACACGACGCCGGTGCCGTCGAAGCCGCCCGGTCGGCTCTCGAGCCGCACGACGTGCGGGTGGTTCAGCGACAGTTCCGCCGTATCCTCGATCGTCACGACACGCTCGATCTCGGGAATGTGGAACGCCAGCGCGTTGAGCAGCGACGTCTTGCCGGAACTCGTACCGCCCGACACGAGAATGTTGCAGCGCGCCTCGACCGCCGCCTGGAGCAGCGTGTTGATCTCTTCGTTGAAGGTCCCGTTGCCGAGCAGGTCGGATGGCTTCAGCGGATCCTTGCGGAATTTCCGGATCGATACGACCGGGCCGTCGATCGACAACGGCTCGATCACGACGTTCACGCGGCCGCCATCGGGCAGCCGCGCATCGACCATCGGATTCGACTCGTCGAGGCGGCGGCCGATCGGCGCGAGGATGCGCCGCACGATCCGCAGCAGGTGCGCGTTGTCGGTGAAACGCACCGGCAGCCTCGCGAGGATCCCGTGACGCGATACATACACGTCGTTGTAGCCGTTGATCAGGATGTCCTCGACGGCCGGGTCCGCGAGCAGGTCCTCGATCGGCCCGAAGCCCGCGAGCTCCTTCGTCAGCGCCTCCGCGATCGCACGCACCTCGTTCTCGTTGAGCGGAATGCGGCGCAGGCGCACGAAGCTGTCGATCTCGAGATCGACGAACTGGTTGATCGCCTGGCGGGACCATCGGCCGAACTCGGCGCCCAGTTCTTCGATGCGCGTCAGCAAGTGCTCGTGCGCGGCATTCTTGATGTCGTGGAATTGCTGCGTCTGGGAGAACGGCGCTGCGCCGTCGGCAAATTGAATGTCGTGTGCCATCGCTTACGACCGCTTGGACGAGGGTTGAATGAAACGCTTCAGCGCGGACAGTCCGGATGCAGAACGCGGTGCCGCCGATCTGACCGACACGCCTGGCAGCCGCGCGGCGAGCGACTCGAGCGCGCGCACGTACGGATCGCGCTCGGCCATATCGACGATGAGCCGGCCCTGGTTCGCCGCACGGCCGATCGCGACGCGGCGCGACGGCAAGGTGCCGACCAGCGACAGGCCGAGGCGCTCCGCGATCTGCGCGGGCGTCAGGTCGAGTGCAGGGTCGTACTGGTTGACGACGAGCCGTACGCGATCGGTATCGACGCCCGCGTCGCGCAGCCCGGTAAGCAGATCGGCTGCCGACACGATCGACGCGACGCCCTGATCGCAGACGAGCCACGCTTCGTCGGCCGAGCTCGTGATCTGGGCGACGAACTCGCGGTTCGAAAAACCACCGAGATCGACGATCTGCTGATCGAAGAATGCGCGAAACCGGTTCAGCAAACCGGCACACGACGTGTATGAGACGTCGCGCAGCCCGCCGAGGTCGGCCGGCAGCGTCGTCAATGCGACGCCGCTTTCATGCCGGGTCAGCGCAGTATTCACGAAGGTCCGGTCGATGCGGCGCAGGTTGTGAACCGCATCGATGAAATGGAATTCACAGCGGGTATTCAGGAACAGCGCGCCATCGCCTGCCGGCAGCCCCAGGTCGACGAGCGCGGTCTGACGGCCGGCCGGGGTGCCCCCATTCGGCGCGCCGCCCGCCCCCGGGCTCGCCGCGCGCTTCTGCAGCCATACGGCGAGATTCGCCGCGAGCGTGCTCACGCCCATGCCGGCACGCGCACCGAGCAACGCGACGAGCTTGCCGTGGCGGCTCGCCGGCTCGGCGACGTTCGCAAGCAGCCCGCGCGTCGTGCGCAACGCCTCCTCGGCCGGTGCCGACACGTCGATGAAATCGCGAACGCCGGCGCGCAATGCGGCGAGCGTGCTCTCCGGCCGTGCGAGCGAGCCGAGCGCGACGATCGGCAACCCCGGATGCGTGGCGCGGACTGCGGCGGCGGCAATGCTCGCTGCCGTGCTGCCGTCCGAGAAATCGATGAAGACGAGCGCCGGATTGAGGCCCGTGATGCGCTGCGCAAGCATGCCAGGCTCGAGCGATGCGGCTTCGACAGCACCGGCCGACACGAGCGTATCGGCCAGCCAGCGGACATGTGCCTCCTGTTGCGATGCGCAAATGAAATAGTCGGTCACGGCGGGTTCACACAATGATTGGATTCGCGCGTTCATGTTGAACACCCCCGATTAAGCAAGGCGTGCCGATGCACCGCGACGCGCGATGCTTCGCACTCATTTCGAAAACCCCGGTGCAGCGTCCGGCGACGCGGCGCCGCCCAGATACGACTGCCAGACCGGTCCGTTCCGCTGTTCGGACAGTTCACCCGGCGTTGCAGGCAGCACCGCCCCCTTCGCGATAGGCGCAACGAGATGCGGCGTCACGATGATCAGCAGTTCCTTGTCGTTCTGCTGATAACTCAGATTCTTGAAGAAAGTGCCGATGATCGGCAGATCGCCAAGCAACGGCACCTTGCTCACGTTCGACATCGTCTGGCGATCAATCAGGCCGCCGATCACGAAGCTCTCGCCGTCGCCAAGTTCGACGGTCGTGTCCGCGCGGCGAGTCGTGATGCCGGGCACTGCGACGCCGCTTATCGTCACGCTGTTCACGAAGTCAAGCTGACTCGACTCGGGTGCGACCTTCAGCGCGATCCGGCTGGGGCTCAGGACCGTCGGCGTCAGCGAAAGCCCGACGCCGTATTGCTTCCACTGGATCGCGGTCGAACCGAGCCCTTGTGGCGACGGCACCGGAATCTCGCCGCCCGCAAGGAAGCTCGCGCTCTGCCCCGACAGCGCGACAAGCGTCGGCTCCGCCAGCACGCGCGCGAGATTGTTCGCCTCGAGCAGCGACAGGTCGGCAAAGATGCCGCGTCCAGCAGCATTTACGACCAGGTTGAACGCGGACGCGACGGGTGACCCAAGCGTCGGAACGTAACCGGCGGTACCGGGGCCCGACCCGCCGCTATAAGACTGCACGCCGCCCGGTGAAAACGATCCGAACGAGAAGCCGTTGCTCTGCTTGAAAAAATTGAACCCGACCTGCTTGAGCACCGAGCGGCTGAATTCGACAACCCGCACGTCGACCTGTACGACGTTCTTGCCCGTGACCGTCGAACGGTCGATCACGACGCCTTTCCCGCTCATGTTCTTACCGACCGCGGCAGCGCGTGCATGTCCATCGAGCGACGCCGACGATCCCTGCAGCACCGCCGTGCCGCCATATGCATTCACGCGCGGCGTGGAGCCATCGAGCACCGCTTGCGCTGCCGCGTCGACGACCGCGACGTTCCAGACAGTCGGTTCGTCGTGACCTCGCTCCCACAGCATCACGTTCGTCGCGCCGGGCGCCTTCGCGGTCAGCAGCACGGAACCCGAGCGGCTGCCCTTCATGATCAGCACGTCGGCGATCGCCGGATCGCCGACCGCGACGCGCTGCAGCGTGCGGCTGGCCGAAATCTGCCGTTGCGCGCCGACCGCGAGCTCGATCGTGCCGTTCGCACTGGCGAACGATGCGAAAGTCATGGTGCAGATAGCAATCGCGAATGCAATCAATGTGTTTTTCATTGTTTGGTAGACCGTCGCGCGGCCCTTTACTTGTCGTCGCTGATTTCGATGGCAGTCGATGTCGTTCAATAGGCAACCGTTTCCGACCGGCCGCCACGGATCACCTCGATGCCGCCGCCGCTCCCGCTCGGCCGTACCGGCGGCGGCAGACGCGACGGCAACGGCGGCACGTTCACGTTGGCCACCGGAGTTCTCGGTGTGCCGGACAACTGTTGCAGCGACACGCCCGCGGCGGCAATTGCCGACGGCGACAGCTTGTTGTCCGTACGCACCGCGACCGTCTGCATCGCAAGCTCGTCGTCGCGCGGGTTTCGCAACGCGAACGTCAGGCGGCCGCTCGCCTCGCCGAGCGTCAACGCATCGACCTGCGCGGTCGGCACCGCGAGCACCGCGATGCGGGCGCCGGACGCTTGACCGTTGTTGCCGGTGTTGTTGTTGCCGCTGTCGCGATCGGGTGTCGCATCGCCGAACGACAGCACCCGCACCTTCGACAACAGTAGCCGCGCCTGCGTCTGCGAAACTTCGCCGTCAAGCATCGTGCCGCCTTCGCGCTTCAGGTTCAGGAACACATCGACGAAATTGCCGGGGCGCAGCCGGTTGCCGACTGCATTGGTTTCATCGACACGCACCGCGACCGCGCGCTCGCCCGGTTGAACATCCTCGGCAAGCCCCGATACCAGCGCGCCCGCGACGACCGGCGACGATGCCGGAATGTCCGCCGCCGGCACCCGTCCAACGAGTGCGGACGGATCGGTGAATGCACCCGTCGGCGCCGGCGTGGTCGGCTGAATCTTCAGCGCGTCGGCCGTGATCGGCTGGCCGACGGGCAACACACGCGTCGCGACCACGACCGGAACCGGACTTGCCGCAACGGTTTGCTGGGTCGGTACGGGGTTCGGTGTACTGCGTCCGAGCATCCACGCGTAGATTCCGAGCAATACGGCGATCGCAATCAGCAGCCCCGCGATGATCTTCGTTAAATTGTTGGCCATGTCGTTGTGTGGATGCCGGAATAAAAGTCCGATAAGTTTTTTGCCCGATTCGCGAGTCGGCGTGCCCGTCGCGTCACGATGCGTACTTCACAGGATCGACTGCGGAATTTGCACGACCGCCGTGCTCGTCAACGGTTGAGTCAGTATGCTTCCCAGAAATGGCATGCTCGTTATCCAGCTCTGGGGGGTGTAGTTCACCGTGACCGTCAGGCAGTACAACGACGGTGGAGTCGACTTGTCGTAACTGCATTGGGGCGCCGCGACCTGTGGCGTGCCGACATTCAGCCAGGCCACGACGCTCTGTGCAGTCGTCGTTGCGTTCGTAATGCGTGCAGCAAGACTGGGGGCGTAACTCAGCCCGGCCCGCGCGCCCTCGCTGGCAGCAAACGTCAGGCTCTGCTGAATCGTGAAAATCATCCCGAAACTGAGGATGCCGTAGAAAATCACGAACAGCAGCGGAAACACGATCGCAAACTCGACCGCCGTCGCGCCACGCTGCCGCCGGCGTCCACGCGGCTGCATCTGTCGCGTCATCGCACGCCTCCCGTTGCGACAAGAAATACAACCCATGCGGCAGCCGGTGCCGCGAGGCATGCCGCATAGGGTGTTGCCCGGTATCCGCCGAGCGCCATTGCCGGTTTGCCCCGCCGCCACAACGCGCCGATCGACGTGCGCGACAGCAGCATCAGGACAAGGGCATGAACACCGGCAGCAAGACTCGCGGCAACCCAGATCCACAGCAGCGCATTCGCGCCGCACCACACGCCGATCACGGCAAAGATCTTTACGTCCGCCGCGCCCATGACGCGAAGCAAAAAGAGCGGGAAAAAGGCGACCAACCCGACCAGCAGACCGATCATCGCCTGCGCCGGGAGAATGCCGAACGGACTGGCGTTCAAATACGCTCCGCCCAAGCCGGAGGCCAACCCCGCCAGGACGAGCGAATTCGAAACGCGCCTAAAGCGGATGTCGCTGGTTGCGACGAACGCAGCCCAGACCAGGAACACCCCGCTGAAAATGAAATGTGCCATCGCACCGCAACCCGCGATAAATGTCGCGGAGGGCGGACTGCCAAAGACAATCCGCCCGCCGCAACACCAAGACGACTCAATGTTTCGAGGTCGTGCTGACTAATGTCAGGTGGGTTACTTAAAGATGGTGGCAGCCGTGCAGTTCGTGGCCGTCGACGGGGAACTAATACATGACCCGAGATTCGTGAACATGTTACCGAGACTCGCGCCGATCGACGAAGCCCCCGCCAGGATCGCGACAGCGATAAGACCCGCAATCAGACCATACTCGATCGCGGTGACCCCGTTGTTTTCCTTAAGGAAACGCTTGATGATTGCTTTCATTTTATTCCTCGTGCCTGTATTTACGTTCTTTGGCCTTTTATACGTATACATCTCTGCATATCTGGCCATTGCCCCGCGCTGTTCGCCACATCTTTTGCAACGACAACCGGGTGCGCTTTCTTTATAGGTCGCCCCGAGGGGCATGTCTCACGATTTGATGCAAATTAACATTCGCGATAGCAATCCTCCTCGAACGTTGTGTACCGAACCGTACATTTGCTTACATCTGCTCCGGATTCTATATCCGATCCTATTTAAGTTCCAACCTCTTTTAACCACTCGGATCGAAAAAATGACCGTGAGCACGACGTATTTGTACGGTGTTTCGGTACGTCTTACACATAGGATTTACGATAGGTTAGATGTACACACCTAATCCACCAGTAAAACAATTGCCTCGTCCACCAAGCCCGCGCGGGCCCCACGTTACGTCGCACGCGTAACGCCAATGTTGTGACGTTACGTTACGAAACGGCCGAAACCGTTCTCGTTCGCCTGCACTTAAACAGATTCAACAATCTTTCAATTTCCGCAAGTCCCTTTCCCGACAAGGAATTGCCTCGTTTAAAACTTGTTGTCGAACCGTCGACCATCGAAATGGCACGACAGTTGCAGAGTAGTCCTTGCGGCACTCAACACAACGCAGTTCACAACACATTTTTAATGCGAGGACAACATGGACATTAAGGTTATCCCTCATGGCGTGTTCCGGACGACTCTGATCGCGGCCACCGTTGCAGCCATGCTTTCCCTCTCCGCGTGCGGCGGCTCCGGCTCCGTCAGCCATGGCCTTGGCAGTGGCGGTTCGAGCTCGGGCGGCGGCGATTCGATCTCAACGTCGGGTGGCGGCACCTCCGGCGGCACGTCGGGTTCGACGAGCGGCAGCACGTCGGGCAGCACCAGCGGATCGACCAGCGGCAGCACGAGCGGTTCGACGAGCGGCAGTACCAGCGGCTCGACGAGCGGAACGACCAGCGGTACGAGCGGCACGTCGGGTGTGTCGTCGAACGCGGTAGGGACTGTCCTCGCAAGCGGCAGCAATCTCGTCACGGGTGTCGGCGGAACCGTCTCGGGTCTCGGCTCCGTCATCGCCAACCAATCGCTGCCGGGCGTCAACCCGGCCACCACGCAAGCCGCTGGCGGCATCGTGCAGAGCGTCGGCGGCGCAGTCACCGCGCTCGGCAACGGCCTCGGCAATGGTCTCGGCCAGCTCGGCGCGACGAAGGATCCGATCGGCACCACGGTCGCCAGCACGGGCGGCGTGGTCAACCAGCTCGGCGGCGCAGTCACGCAGACCGGCAACCTGGTCACGAGTCTCGGCAGCGGCCCGCTGTCGCCGCTCGCACCGGTCACGGGCGCCGTCGGCGGCCTCGTGTCGACACTCGGCGGCGCCGTGTCGAACGGCGGCACCACCCTCACCAACGCGCTGTCGACCGGCCCGATCCAGCAGGTCACGCAGACAGTCAGCTCGGCCATCACGCCGATCACGACGATGGTCGGCCAGACGACCCAGACGATCGGCACGGCAACCGGCCTCGGCGCACCCGTCAACACGCTGCTCGGCACGGTCGGCAACGGCCTGAACCAGGCCGGCGCACTGCTCGCATCGACGGGCGGCAACCCTGTCACGACGGGCCTCGGCAACACCGTCTCGTCGACCGGCAACACCGTGAAGGCCGTCGGCGGCCTGCTCACGGGCGGCACCGGTGGCGTGACCAACCCGCTCGCACCGCTCACGGGCCTCGTCTCCACGGTGACCGGCGCACTGGGTGGTGCAGCAGGCGGCGGCAGCGGCCCGCTCGCCCCGGTCACCGGCCTCGTCTCCACGGTCACTGGCGCACTGGGTGGTGCAGCAGGCGGCAGCGGCGGCCCGCTCGCCCCGGTCACCGGCCTCGTCTCCACAGTCACTGGCGCACTGGGTGGTGCAGCAGGCGGCAGCGGCGGCCCGCTCGCACCGGTCACCGGCCTCGTCTCAACGGTTACCGGCGCGCTCGGCGGTGCAACGGGCGGCACGAGCGGCGGCCCGCTCGCACCGGTCACGGGTCTCCTCGGCGCAGTCACGGGCGCACTCGGCAGCGCGACGGGCGGCGCAGGCGGCAGCAGCCCGCTCGCACCGGTGACGAACGCGGTGTCCACGGTCACCAGCACGGTCGGTGCACCGGCATTGACCGGCGGCACGGGCGCCGTCACGAGCTCGGGCTCGTCGTCGAATCCGCTCGCGCCCGTCACTTCGCTGATCGGCGGCCTACTCGGCGGCACGCACGGCAAATAAACCGATATCCATTCATCGACAAGACAGCGAGGAGTTCACCATGTCCCAGCAACGTTCTCTCACGACGGCCACCCTGCGCCAGTGGCGCATGCCCCTCACCGCTTTCGCCGCAGCCTGCCTGCTGGCCGCCTGCGGCGGCGGCGGCGTCAGCTCGCCGCCGACCAGCAACAATGGCGGCTCGTCCAGCGGCACGAGCGGTACGTCCGGCACGAGCGGCACCAGCGGCACGACCACCACCGGCACCAAGGGTGTCGTCAGCACGGTCGGCCAGACGGCCAGCGACCTCGGCAGCACGGTCGGCAACATCAGCCTGCCGGGCCTCGGCGACGGCGTAACGAAGGGTATTGGCAGCACGGTCGCCAGCACCGGCACGATCGTCGGCGCAGCCGCCGATGCGGTGAGCAACGGGCTGGGACAGATCGGCTCGACGAAGGATCCGGTCGGCACGACGGTTGCCGGTCTGGGCAATGTCGTCGGCGCGACGAGCAACACGGTGTCCGGCCTGAGTTCGACGGTCAAGGCGCTCGGCACGGGCCCGCTCGCGCCGCTCGCTCCCGTCACGACCCCGGTCGGCACCGTGCTCGACACGGTCGCCAACGGCCTGACGGCCGCCGGCACGACGATCGGTTCGACGCTGTCGTCGGGTGCCGTGCAGCAGGTCACGCAGCCGCTCAGTTCGGCGATCACGCCGCTCGTGATCACCGCCGGCCAGGTCACGCAACAGGTCGGCACGACGACCGGCCTCGGCCAACCCGTCTCGGGCTTGCTCGGCCAGATCGGCGGCGCGATCAGCTCGGCCGGCAAGCAGGTCGGTAGCACGTCGAACCAACCGCTCGTCGGCGATGTCGGTCAACTCGTGACCGCGGTCGGCAACACCGTCACCAACGCGGGTGGTCTCGTCAATCCGAACGGACCGAACGGTGCGGCACCGATCCCCGGCCTGATCACGAGCCTCGTCGGCGGCTCGACAGCCGGCGTCCAGAACGGCACGTCGTCGAGCTCCGGTTCGACGAACCCGCTCGGCGGACTGCTGTCGGGTCTCGGCTCGACGCCGCTCGGCTCGCTCACGGGTGCAGTCGGCGGCGCAACGGGCGGCACGAGCAGCGGCCCGCTCGCTCCAATCACGAATCTCGTATCGACGGTCACGGGCACGCTCGGCGGCGCAACGGGCGGCGCAAGCGGTGCAAACCCTCTCGCGCCTGTCACCGGTTTGCTGAATACTGTCACCGGAGCAGTCGGCGGTGCAGCAGGGTCCGGGGGCTCGAGCCCGCTCGCACCGGTCACGTCGCTGGTCGGCGGCGTGTCGGGTACGGCATCGTCGGGTGGCGGTTCGACGGGGCTGCTCGCACCGGTAACGGGGTTGCTGGGCACACTGGGTAGCGTTGGCAAATAAGGACGACGGTCGCACCTTCGCAGCCGGAGCGAACGGCGCGGCCGTACAAATACACCCGGCATAGCGGCACGCGTCGCGCGACACCCTGGTGTCGCGCGACAGCATTAGAAAGAAGATGAAAAGCAAGGCCAACGAGGAAGAACAATGAAATCCAGACTCGACAGATGGATGATGCTGCTCGCCATCGCGGCAGCAGGCACGGCACAAGCACAAACGCGCGTCGGAGGTAACCCGCTCGACTCCCTGCCCCAGATCAACGCACCGAAGACGGGCCCGAACGTCACCGTGCAGGTCGCGCCCCAGGCGCCGCAATTGCAGGAACTGCTGTCGCGACACCTGACGCCGACGACGTTCCAGGTCGAAGGCGTGAAGTCGGTACCGTTCGAGGAAATCTCGCGTCGCTTCACGCCCCTCGTCGGCAAGGACATCACGATCGGCGAGTTGATCGAAACCGCCAACGGCGTGACGAAGCTGTACCAGGATCGCGGCTACGCGCTGTCGTTCGCGTTCGTTCCCGCGCAGACGTTCGAGAACGGCGTCGTGCGAATCACGGTCGTCGAAGGCTATGTGTCGGACGTCAAGGTCACCGGCAAGCCCGGCGCAATGGAACCGAAGATTCGCGCGATCGCCGCGCATATCACTGCAGATCGCCCGCTGCGCCGCGCGACGTTCGAGCGCTACGTGAATACGTTCGGCCTGCTGCCCGGCCTCACGGTGAAAGCGAACGTGCCGCCGCCGCAAACCACCGACGGGGCCACGACACTCGAACTCGCGGTCGACCGCAAGCCGTTCAACGTCAGCACCGGTATCGACTTCAATCACCCGGGCGTCCAGGGTCTCATCACCGCGACCGAAAACGGCCTGACGTCGTTCGGCGAGCAACTGAGCATCTCCGCGCTGGCGCCGCCGGGGCGTGACAAGCAGACCTACTTCGCGTTCAGCGGCGCGGTACCCGTCGGCAGCAGCGGCCTGATCACGCGCCTCGACGCAAGCACCTATCGCGGCAAGCCGACTGACAACCCGGGTTTGCCGTCGACCGTCGAGCGGACCGTCAAGAACGAAAAACTCGGTCTTTCGGCATCCTACCCGTTGCTGCTGAACAACCAGCGCAGCCTGCTCGGCACCGTATCGGGTTATGCATCGCACAATGAAGACCGTTACCAGAACAAGATCACCGGCAACTCCATCGACACGCGCTCGCAGGTCCGCGTGCTGCAGATGCAGCTCGACTACACGAGCGTTTCGCCGAAACAGGTACGGAAGCTGAGCGTCAACGTCGCGAAGGGGTTCAACATCCTCGGCGCGTCGAAAGCGCAGGACGTGACCATCGGCACGACGACGACCTCGGTGGACAGCCCGATTTCGCTGACCTTCGTCCGCACCGGCGCGACCTTCACGCAAACGAACGAATGGCCGTTCCGGATCGGCACGTCGGTTTCGCTGACCGGGCAATACAGCCCCGACTCGCTGCCGACGTCCGAACAGATCTCGTTCGGATCGACCCGCTACGCGCTCGGCTACCAGCCAGGCGAAACGTCGGGCGACTCGGGCTGGGGGATGTCGCTCGAGGTCAACCGCGGCTTCTCGCCGGGCTGGACGTATATGAAATCCGTCACGCCGTACATCGCGTATGACATGGCGCGCGTGTACCTGCACGCGGGCACGCCGTCGCCGAACCGCATGTCGTCGGTCGGCATCGGCGTGCGGTTCACGGACAGCCGTTACTACAGTCTCGACCTGAACGTCGCAAAACCGATTGGCGACGCGCCGGTCGAAAGCGCGTCGCGCAGCCCGCGCATCAACGCCGCATTCTCGTATCAGCTCAACTGATTGGTCGGCAAACAGCTCGCGTCACGCGGGCTGTTTCGATTAGAGTCCCCTCTATAAAACGTGGCGCGTGGTTTCACGTATTCTGACGAAGCTCGCAACATGCCCGTCCCATGCAGACGGTCGTGCGGGCGAATCGAACACGACATGTAAAACAAGGAGGATGACAATGATTCAACTGACCCGCCCGTTGCGTGCAATCGCCGTCGCCGGCGCACTGCTCGCCTGCGCAGCACCCGCGTTCGCACAAGCCGACAACCCCGTCGGCATGTGGCAGACGATCGACGACAACACCCATCAGCCGAAGGCACTCGTGCAAATCGCCGAGGACGGCGACGGTTCGCTGTCGGGCAAGGTCGTCAAGGGCCTCGGCGCGAACGATACGCCCGATCGCCGCTGCACCGCCTGCACGGACGAGCGCAAGGATCAGCTCATCAAGGGCATGACGATCATCAAGGCGATGAAGAAGGAAGGCGACCACTGGGACGGGGGCAACATTCTCGACCCGGAAAACGGCAAGGTCTACAAGTGCAAGATGACGCTTGAAGATGGCGGCCAGAAGCTCGTCGTGCGCGGTTATATCGGCGTGTCGCTGCTCGGCCGTTCGCAGACCTGGGTACGCCAGCAATAATGCAGCACGCGCTGAAACGCGCGGCTCGATAAAAAAATCGGCCTGCGACAAAGTCGTCAGGCCGATTTTCTTTTGGTACGGGCGCAGAAGCAAATGACGGACATCACGCCGCGTGCTTCAACGTGTCCGATGTATAGCCGCCCGGCGCGCGACACGCGGGCGCGATGCTGCTACGCGCCTCCGCTGCTTTCGATTGCGTATGCTTGCGCATCCGTGCGGACAGTTCGTTACACAGACTCACGCCCGAATCGCCATAGAGCTCACGCATCACGCTTAACAACGTGCCCGTCTCGTGCCATACCTTGAAGCGGCGATGGCATGTCTGATACGAAGGGTAACGGCGCGGCATGGCGGACCACGTTGCGCCGCTGTAGATCACCCAGAGCACGCCATTCAGCACGGCACGCGTATTGGCTAACGGTCGGCCGCGCAACTCGGTGCGCGGCTGCATTTCGGGCAGAAGCGGCGCGACGCAGCGCCATTCGTGGTCGGTCAGATCGCGATACGGTGTCATGGACATCTCCAGCCTTGGTAACCATGACACAACGATATCGGCTCACCTCAACAATGAATATAAGACAAATCCGAAAATACCCCGAGATTGAACGGATTTGACCGGAATTGACGTTTGAATCGCGCCAATTACCGAGAATCGCAATCAGGTCAGCGAAGTATCGACGATACGGCGCGGCGTTTCAAGATACTCCTTCGACTGCATCTCGACGATACGCGAGACCGTGCGCGCGAATTCGTTCGCCATCGGGCCTTCGACGTACAACTGCTCCGCCGGCACCGCCGCGGACATCAGCAGCTTGACCTTGTGGTCGTACAGCACGTCGATCAGCCAGGTAAAGCGGCGCGCCTCGGACGCCATCCGCGGCGACATCTGCGGCACCTCGGACAGCACGATCGCGTGGAAGCGGCTCGCGAGTTCGAGATAGTCGTTCTGCGATCGCGGGCCGCCGCACAACGTCGCGAAGTCGAACCATACGACGCCGTCCGCCTTGCGCAGCGCCTTCAGCTCGCGC
This sequence comes from Burkholderia sp. FW306-1C-G01B, assembly GCF_058781685.1. Classification (NCBI taxonomy): domain Bacteria; kingdom Pseudomonadati; phylum Pseudomonadota; class Betaproteobacteria; order Burkholderiales; family Burkholderiaceae; genus Burkholderia; species Burkholderia sp. FW306-1C-G01B. The sequence continues at coordinate 423,240 of NZ_JBYSWZ010000004.1, read as the reverse complement.
TTCTCGATATGCAGGATCGGGCTTTCGTCGGGTACCGCGGCGAGCTTCGCGAACGCATGGCGCAGTTCGCGATCGGCGTCGGCGCCAAGCGGCGTGTGATACATCTGCACCTGCGCGAGCGTGCGCTGACGATAGTCGACACCCGCGTCGACGTTGAGCACGTCGAGCTTTTCCTTGATCAGCGCGATCGCCGGCAGCATGCGGTCGCGATGCAGCCCGTCCGGATACAGGTCGTCGGGATCGTAGTTGGACGTCATCACGAACTGCACGCCGTTGTTGAACAGGCGATCGAGCAGACGGTACAGGATCATCGCGTCGGCAATGTCCGACACGTGGAACTCGTCGAAACAGATCAGCCGGTAACGCTTCGCAATGCGCCGCGCGAGTTCGTCGAGCGGATCGGCCTGCCCTTTCAGTTCCTCGAGCTCGCGGTGCACTTCGCGCATGAATTCGTGGAAGTGCAGGCGCGTCTTGCGCTGCACGGGTACGACTGCGTAGAAGCTGTCCATCAGGAAGCTCTTGCCGCGACCGACACCGCCCCACATGTAGACGCCGCGCGGCAGGTCCGGATGAATGATGAGCTTCTTGAATGCGTTCGAGCGGCGCGCCTTGTATTCGACCCACTCGTCGAAACAGCGCTGCAGGCGATCGACCGCGGCGCGCTGCGCGGGGTCGGACTGATATCCGCGCGTGGTCAGTTCGCGCGTGTAGTATTCGGTGACGTTCATCGGGCAAACCGGAAAGAACGAAGGCGAGCGGGAAACCCCGCCCGCCTTCGTCATGAGACGGCTGCGCCGGCCGAGGGCCGGCTGGCGCTTACCGCGCTCAGCTATTCAGCGAGCGCTTGTCGACGGCGAGCGCCGCTTCGCGCATCACTTCCGACATCGACGGGTGCGGATGGCAGATGCGGGCGATGTCTTCCGACGCCGCCTTGAACTCCATCGCCACCACGGCTTCCGCGATCAGGTCCGACGCGTTCGCGGCGATCACGTGCACGCCGAGCAGTTCGTCGGTCTTCGCGTCCGCGATCATCTTCACGAAACCGTCCGGCGCGTTCATGCCGAGCGCGCGGCCGTTGATCGAGAACGGGAACTTGCCCGTCTTGATCTCGCGACCTTCCGCCTTCAGTTGCTGCTCCGTCTGGCCGACCCACGCGATTTCCGGGTACGTGTAGATCACCCACGGAATGCAGTTGTAGTCGATGTGCGGCTTCTGGCCGTCGATCACTTCCGCGACCAGCACGCCTTCATCTTCCGCCTTGTGCGCAAGCATCGGGCCGCGCACCACGTCGCCGATCGCGTACACGTTCGGCACCGCCGTGCGGCAGTGGTCGTCGACGTCGATGAAGCCGCGCTCGTTCGCCTTCAGGCCGATTGCCTCGAGGCCGAGGTTGTCGGTGTTCGGCACGCGGCCGACCGACACGATCAGGCGGTCGGCGTCGAGCGTCTGCGGGTTGCCGTCCTTGTCCGTGTAGGCGATCGACACGCCGTCCGCGGTCGTCTTCACTTCGCCGATCTTCACGCCGAGCTGGATGTCGAGGCCCTGCTTCTTGAACAGCTTGGCCGCTTCCTTCGCGAGCGCTTCGTCGGCTGCGCCGAGGAATGCCGGCAGCGCTTCGAGCACCGTCACTTCGGCACCCAGGCGACGCCACACCGAGCCGAGTTCGAGGCCGATCACGCCTGCGCCGATCACGGCGAGCTTCTTCGGCACCGAGTCGAACGTCAGCGCGCCTTCGTTGTCCGACACGATCTTGTTGTCGACCGGGATGCCCGGCAGGTGACGCGCCTTCGAGCCCGTCGCGATGATCACGTTCTTCGCGGTGACGACTTCGGCTTCACCCTCGCCGCTCACTTCGATCTGCACACCGGCGTCGGTCTTGCCGGCGAACTTGCCATGGCCCTTCAGCCAGGTGATCTTGTTCTTCTTGAACAGGAACTCGATACCGGACGTCATCTTCTCGACGATCGCGTCCTTGCGGCCGAGCATCTTCGCGATGTCGAGCTTCACGCCTTCGACTTCGATGCCGTGATCGGCCAGGTGATGCGACGTGTTCTCGAACTCTTCCGACGACGCGAGCAGCGCCTTCGACGGGATGCAGCCCACGTTCAGGCAGGTGCCGCCGAGCTTCAGCGCGCCGGCCGGGTTCTTCCACTTTTCGATACAGGCAACGGTCTTGCCCAGCTGCGCGGCGCGGATCGCGGCGATGTAGCCGCCGGGGCCGGCGCCGATCACGACGACGTCAAATTCCTTGGACATGGAAATCCTTTCTACTTGTACGTCCGCACGGTCGCGCGTCTGCGCGCCCGTGCGGAGCGGGTCAATGCGGTGAAACTCGGCTTACAGGTCGAGCAGCAGGCGTGCCGGATCCTCGAGCGCATCCTTCATCGCGACGAGCGACAGCACGGCTTCGCGGCCGTCGATGATCCGGTGGTCGTACGACAGCGCGAGATAGTTGATCGGACGGATCACGATCTGGCCGTTTTCGACGACCGGACGCTCCTTCGTCGCGTGCACGCCGAGGATTGCCGATTGCGGCGGGTTGATGATCGGGGTCGACAGCATCGAGCCGAACACGCCGCCGTTCGAGATCGAGAACGTACCGCCCGTCATTTCCTCGATCGACAGCTTGCCGTCCTTCGCCTTCTGGCCGAATTCGGCGATCTTCTTCTCGATGTCGGCGAGGCTCAGTTGATCTGCATTGCGCAGGATCGGCACGACGAGGCCGCGCGGCGAGCCGACGGCGATACCGATGTCGAAGTAGCCGTGGTAGACGATGTCGTTACCGTCGATCGACGCGTTCACGAGCGGGAACTTCTTCAGCGCATGCACGGCCGCCTTCACGAAGAACGACATGAAGCCGAGCTTCACGCCATGTTCCTTCTCGAACTTGTCCTTGTACTTGTTGCGCAGTTCCATGACCGGAGCCATGTTGACTTCGTTGAACGTCGTCAGGATCGCGTTGGTCTGCTGCGATTCGAGCAAACGCTCGGCGATACGCGCACGCAGGCGCGACATCGGCACGCGCTGTTCCGGACGGTCGTTCAGCCAGGTCGTCGCCGACGCCGGCACCTTCACTTCCGGCAGCGACGGCTTCGCAGCGGCCTTGGCCGGTGCGGCGGCCGGAGCGGCCTTCGGTGCGCTGCCTGCTGCCAGCGCGTCGCCCTTCGTGACGCGGCCGTCGCGGCCCGAACCTGCGACGTCGCCTGCCGACAGGCCCTTCTCGGCCAGCAGCTTCGATGCGGCCGGCGATGCGGTGGCCGACGATGCCGTTGCGGCGACCGGCTGTGCTGCCGGTGCGGCCGCAGCAGGCGCTGCAGCAGGCTTGACTTCGGCGGCGCCCGCCGCTGCTTCGGCTGCACCTGCCTTCGCTTCTGTGTCGATCGTCGCGATCAGCTGATCGGCAACCACCGTGTCACCGTCGTTCTGCAGCACTTGCGCGAGCACGCCCGCGGCCGGCGCCGGCACTTCGAGCACGACCTTGTCGGTCTCGAGTTCGATCAGGATTTCGTCTTGCGCGACTGCTTCGCCCGGCTTCTTCTTCCACTGCAGCATGGTGGCTTCCGAAACCGACTCCGAAAGCTGGGGGACTTTGACTTCTACGATAGCCATGTGATTTTCCTGGATGCTTAATCTGGGGTGTGACGAGGTTCGTGCGATTCCTTCGGCCGGTGCGGCGCGCGACGCGCCAGGCAGGCCAAAGGAGACGGGAAAGCGCCGCGCGCCTTCCCGTTTCGCTTCCGTCGGTTATTTCGCGATCGATGCGCTCTTCAGGCGGCCGAAAGCACCTTCGATCAGGGCCTTCTGCTGCTCGTAGTGCTTCGCGTAGTAGCCAACCGCCGGCGAGGCCGAAGCCGGACGGCCGCTGTATGCCAGCTTCTGTCCTTCCTTCATGCCTTCCTTCAGATGGTGCTCGACGTAGAACCAGGGGCCCTGATTCTGCGGCTCGTCCTGCACCCAGACCACTTCAGTCGCGTTCTCGTACTTCTTCATTTCGGCTTCGAACTGCTTGTGCGCGAACGGATACAGCTGCTCGATACGGATGATCGCGACGTCGTTCGCCTTCGCTTCGCGGCGATGTGCGACGAGGTCGTAATACACGCGGCCCGAGCATGCCAGCACGCGCTTGACCTTCTTCGCGTCGATGCCGCCGTCGGTTTCGCCCAGCACCGGCTGGAACGAACCCTTCGCGAGTTCCGACAGGTCCGACACCGCTTCCTTGTGACGCAGCAGCGACTTCGGCGTGGCGACGATCAGCGGCTTGCGGAACAGGCGGATCATCTGGCGACGCAGCAGGTGGAAGATCTGCGCCGGCGTCGTCGGCTGGACGACCTGCATGTTGTGATCCGCGCACAGTTGCAGGAAACGCTCGATACGGGTCGACGAGTGTTCCGGACCCTGGCCTTCGTAGCCGTGCGGCAGCAGCATCGTGAGACCCGACACGCGGCCCCACTTCACTTCGCCCGACGAGATGAACTGGTCGATCACGACCTGCGCGCCGTTGACGAAGTCGCCGAACTGCGCTTCCCACAGCACGAGCGTGTTCGGCTCGGCGGTCGAGTAACCGTATTCGAAGCCCAGCACCGCTTCTTCCGACAGCACCGAGTCGATCACCGTGAACTTCGCCTGGCCTTCGGCGATGTTCTGCAGCGGCACGTACGTGCCGTCGTTCCAGCGCTCGCGGTTCTGGTCGTGCAGCACCGCGTGACGGTGCGTGAACGTGCCGCGGCCCGAGTCCTGGCCCGTCAGGCGCACCGAGTAGCCCGATGCGACGAGCGACGCGAACGCGAGGTGCTCGCCCATGCCCCAGTCGAGCGGCTGGTCGCCGCGCGCCATGTTGCGGCGGTCGTTGATCACGCGCTCGACGAGCGGGTGGACCTTGAAGTTTTCCGGGACCGTCGTGATGCGTTCGCCGAGGCGCTTCAGTTCCGCGAGCGGCACGGCCGTGTCGGCCGCATCCGTCCACTTGCGGTTCAGGAACGGAACCCAGTCGACCGCGTACTTGCTCTTGTAGTTCGACAGGACCGGGTCGACCGTGTGGTGACCGTCGTCCATCGCCTTGCGGTACGCCTTCACGTAGTTGTCGGCGTCTTCCGCGGTGATCACGCCCTGCTGCACGAGCTTCTCGGCGTACAGCGCACGGGTGCCCGGGTGCTGCGCGATCTTCTTGTACATCAGCGGCTGCGTGACGGCCGGCGTGTCCTGCTCGTTGTGACCCAGCTTGCGGAAGCAGACGATGTCGATCACGACATCCTTGTGGAACTGCATCCGGTAGTCGATCGCGATCTGCGTCGCGAGGATCACGGCTTCCGGATCGTCGCCGTTCACGTGCAGCACCGGCGCCTCGATCATCTTGACGACGTCGGTACAGTACAGCGTCGAGCGCGCGTCGCGCGGGTCGGACGTCGTGAAGCCGATCTGGTTGTTGATGACGATGTGCAGCGTGCCGTGCGTGCCGTAACCGCGCGTCTGCGCGAGGTTCAGCGTTTCCATCACGACGCCCTGGCCCGCGAAGGCCGCGTCGCCGTGGATCTGCACCGGCAGCACCTGCAGGCCGTCTTCGTCGCCGCGGCGGTCCATCCGCGCCTTCGCGGAACCTTCGACCACCGGGTTCACGATTTCGAGGTGCGACGGGTTGAATGCAAGCGACAGGTGGACCGGGCCGCCTTCCGTCGACACGTCCGACGAGAAGCCCTTGTGGTACTTCACGTCGCCGGCCGGCAGGTCGTCGACGTGCTTGCCTTCGAATTCGGCGAACAGGTCGGCCGGCATCTTGCCGAGCGTATTGACCAGCACGTTCAGGCGGCCACGGTGGGCCATGCCGATGATGATTTCCTGCACGCCGCGCTTGCCCGCATGCTGGACGACTTCGTCCATCGCCGCGATGAAACTTTCGCCGCCTTCGAGCGAGAAGCGCTTCTGGCCGACGTACTTGGTGTGCAGGTAACGCTCGAGGCCTTCAGCAGCCGTCAGGCGATTCAGGATGTGCTTCTTCTCGTCTGCCGAGAAGTTCGGCGTCGCGCGGGTCGACTCCAGGCGCTCCTGCCACCAGCGCTTCTGTTCCGGGTCGCTGATGTACATGTACTCGGCGCCGATCGTGCCGCAGTACGTGTCGCGCAGGCCCTTGACGATATCGCGCAGCGAAGCCTGGTCGAAACCGAAATACAGGTTGCTCGCGCTGTAGGTCTGGTCGAGGTCGCCTTCGGAGAAGTCGTAGAACGCGGGTTCGAGTTCGGGAATGGCGGGACGTTCGCGACGCTTCAGGGGATCCAGATTGGCCCATTGCGAGCCAAGGAAGCGATAGGCGCTGATGAGGGACTGGACGTGAACCTGCTTGCGCGCCGCAGCCAGATTGGTGCCGCTTTCGCGCGGGATGAAGGCATTGGCCTTCGCACGCTCGGCAAACGATTCGACGATCGGGAAATGCGCGACGTCATTGGCATTCGAACCGTCCGTTGCAGGCACATTCTGCAGCGCGTCGAAATACTCTCGCCAATTCTCCGGCACCGACGCCGGATTGTTGAGGTATGCATCGTACAGTTCTTCAACGTACGAAGCATTGCCGCCGAACAGATAGGAGTTCAGCTGAAACTGCTTCATTACATCTGACATTTTACGCTCACCTTTCTTCGAGCTTCTCGAGAAATAGCGGGTTACTCAACCTTCCGCGACACGGCCTGACCGTTTAGCGGATTGCGAATCAAGTCTTGCTTGGAAGGACCTAAAACTTGCGTGCGCGCAGCATATCACAGAACCGATACCGGAGTTCACGGCGAAATGTGCCCGAAAGCACCGCGCGACGGGGTTTTGCCGGATTGCCACGACCCGCGGGAACAGTGTTTTGCAGACAATTCGGTTGCGCGCCGCGCAGATGCAGAAAAGGCCGCCCGGAGGCAGCCTTTCTTGTGATGCACGGAAACGGTCGAAACGCTCAGTCGACCGCGCCTTCGCGGCTCGCGCGGCGACGCTCGTGCTCCTTCAGGAAGCGCTTGCGCAGGCGGATCGACTGCGGCGTCACCTCGACGAGTTCGTCGTCATCGATGAACTCGACCGCGTATTCGAGCGACATCTGGACCGGCGGAACGAGACGCACGGCTTCGTCGGTGCCCGACGCGCGCACGTTGGTCAGCTGCTTGCCCTTGATCGGGTTCACGACGAGGTCGTTGTCGCGGCTGTGGATGCCGATGATCATGCCCTCATACAGCGCGTCGCCCGGCTTCACGAACATGCGGCCGCGATCCTGCAGCTTCCACAGTGCGTACGCCACGGCCGCGCCGTCGTCCTGCGAGATCAGCACGCCGTTGCGGCGCTCGCCGACCGAGCCGTCCTTGACCGGTGCGTACGAGTCGAAGATATGGCTCATCAGGCCCGTGCCGCGCGTGAGCGTCAGGAATTCGCTCTGGAAGCCGATCAGGCCGCGCGCCGAGATCTTGTATTCCAGACGCGTGCGGCCACGACCGTCCGACGCCATGTCGAGCATCTCGCCCTTGCGGCGGCCGAGCTCTTCCATCACGCCACCCTGATGCTCGTCCTCGACGTCGACCGTCAGCAGTTCGTACGGCTCGTGCTTTGCGCCGTCGATTTCCTGCATCACGACGCGCGGACGCGACACGGCCAGCTCGTAGCCTTCGCGACGCATGTTCTCGACGAGAATCGTCAGGTGCAGTTCGCCGCGGCCCGACACTTCGAACACCGTTTCGTCGCCGGTGTCCTTCACGCGCAGCGCGACGTTGTGGTTCAGTTCCTTCATCAGGCGGTCGCGGATCTGGCGGCTCGTCACGAACTTGCCTTCGCGGCCCGCGAGCGGCGACGAGTTGACGAGGAAGTTCATCGTCAGCGTCGGCTCGTCGACGGTGATCATCGGCAGCGCTTCCGGCGTATCCACCGCGCAGATCGTCGCGCCGATACCGACATCTTCAATACCGTTGATCAGCACGATGTCGCCGGCTTCGGCCGAGTCGACCTGCACGCGCTCGAGACCCTTGAACGACAGCACCTGGTTGATCTTGCGGCTCAGCACGTCGCCTTCCGGGCCGAAACGCATCACGACCGGCTGGCCCGGCTTGATGCGGCCGCGCGTGATGCGGCCGACGCCGATCCGGCCGACGTACGTCGAATAGTCGAGCGACGTGATCTGAAGCTGCAGCGGCGCCTCCGGGTCGGCCGGGCGGACCGGCACGTGCGCGAGGATCGCCTCGAACAGCGGGCGCATGTCGCCTTCGCGCGTGGCCGGGTCGAGCGACGCATAGCCGTTCAGGCCCGATGCATAGACGATCGGGAAGTCGAGCTGCTCTTCCGTCGCGCCGAGCTTGTCGAACAGGTCGAACGTCTGGTTGATGACCCAATCGATCCGCGCGCCCGGGCGGTCGATCTTGTTGACGACGACGATCGGCTTCAGGCCGAGCGCGAGCGCCTTCTTCGTGACGAAGCGCGTCTGCGGCATCGGGCCCTCGACCGCGTCGACGAGCAGCAGCACCGAGTCGACCATCGACAGCACGCGCTCCACCTCGCCACCGAAGTCCGCGTGCCCCGGCGTGTCGACGATGTTGATGTGCGTGCCTTCGTACTCGACCGCGCAGTTCTTCGCGAGAATCGTGATCCCGCGCTCCTTTTCGATGTCGTTCGAATCCATCACCCGCTCCGCAATCTGCTGGTTCTCGCGGAAGGTGCCGGACTGGCGGAGCAGTTGGTCGACGAGCGTAGTCTTGCCGTGGTCGACGTGGGCGATGATGGCGATATTGCGAAGGGCGCGGGTCATAGAAACCTGGAAATCGTTTGAACGCGCAAACGCGCCCGCTCGTTTTTCACGGGCGCGCGCATTGCAGCTTGGAAAGCCTCAAATTATAGCACGTGCGCGTGTCGAAAGCTGGCTGGCACGTTGCAACGCAGCAAGCCGAGCCGGCCCTACCCCCTCTCGAACGCGCAGATCTGCCGAAGGCGCCGCCGCCAGCAGACCGAAAACCCTTGCCGTGATGAGGGATTCTTGCAACGCGGAGCACGCCCGTTGCAGTTCGATTAACATTTGCCGCGGCAAGCAATTGTACCTATAATACTGCCTAGTCAACTATTGCAGTTTCAGGGTTTTATGTCGGATTCTCCTACCCAACCGCCCGTTTCGCCGCTGTCTTCGTATCAGATGAACGACAGCGTCGGTTATCTGATGTCGCGCGTGAAATCGGTGATGACCAACCTCGTCACGCAACGCACGCAGGAAGAGCTCGGCATCACGGGCACGCAGGCGAGCATGCTGTTCATGATCGCGGTCGGCAAGTGCTCGACGGCCGCCGAGCTCGCTCGCGAATACGGGATCGACGCGAGCGCGGTCACGCGCCTGCTCGACCGGGTCGAGAAACGCGGCCTGCTGTCCCGCGTGCGCAGCATCGAGGATCGGCGCGTCGTGCGCCTCGAACTGACCGAGGAAGGCCGCGCGCTTGCCGAACGGCTGCCGCCCATTTTCCGCAGCGTGCTCGACCAGGTGCTGGACGGATTTACGCCGGAAGAAGTCGGGTTCCTGAAGAGCATGCTGCGCCGCATTCTCAGCAACTATTGCGAGACGGCCGGCGGCAGCATCACGTAATAGTTGCCATAACAATTACTTTTGACAGATTAATGTAAGGAAATCCTTGCAGTGTCCATCATTCATTCCGAGTCAGGGGTCAGCACGATGAAATCCTCCCCGTTGTCCGTGCGCGCCGGGTCGTGCCGCGCCGCCGTCGCCGCCGCGGTCGCCGCACTGGCGCTGGCGGGCTGCGCGAATTACATCGGCATCAAGAGCGACAAGCAGATCGCCCCCGCGTCGCAATTCGAATCCGCGCAGAGCCTGCCGGCCCAGGGCGGCCAGTGGCCGGCGCTCGACTGGGCCAGCCAGTTCGGCGATCCGCAGTTGCCGAAGCTGATCGACGAGGCCCTTCAGGGCAATCCGTCGATCGCGCAGGCGCAGGCGCGCATCGCGAAGGCATCGTCGTACATCGAATCGTCGCGCTCGGACCTGCTGCCGAAAGCCGAAGCCAGCTACTCGTGGACGCGCGAGCTGTATTCGTCGAACGCACTGTTCCCGCCCCCGTACGGCGGCCAGTGGTACAGCGAGAACAACGCGCTCGCGAGCGCATCGTGGGAACTCGACCTGTGGGGCAAGAACCGCGAACGCCTGCACACCGCCGTGTCGCAGGAAAAAGCGGCCGAAGCCGACATGCAGCAGGCACGCATCACGCTCGCGTCATCGGTCGCGCGCACCTATAACTCGCTCGCACAGCTCTACGCGCTGCGCGACATCGCGCAACGCGAGATCACCAACCGCGAGACGGTCGGCAAGATCACCGACGGCCGCGTATCGGCAGGCCTCGACACCAACGTCGAACGCCAGACCGCCCGCGGCAATATCGCGACGACCCAGGCTTCGCTGTCGGATCTCGACGGCCAGATCACGACGGTGCGCTACCAGCTCGCCGCGCTGCTCGGCAAGGGGCCTGATCGCGGGCTGCAGATCGCGGCGCCCGTGATGAACCCGAGCGGCGAAGTCGCACTGCCCGGTAACCTGCCGGCCGATCTCGTCTCGCGCCGCCCCGACATCGTCGCCGCACGCTGGCAGGTCGAGGCTGCGATGCACGACGTGAAGGAAGCGAAGGCCGAGTTCTATCCCGACGTGAACCTCGCGGCCGGCTTCGGTTTCGATGCGTTCGGCTGGGGCAAATTCCTGAACTTCGCGAGCCGCCAGGCGCAGTTCGGCCCGGCGATCCACCTGCCGATCTTCGACGCCGGCGCGCTGCGCGCACAGCTCAAGGGTCGCTATGCGGATTTCGACCTGTCAGTGGCGAATTACAACCAGACGCTGATCAGCGCGCTGAACGACGTCGCGACGCAAGTCTCGTCGATCCGCGCGATCGATCGCCAGATGGGCGACGCGCAACGCGCGCTCGACGCGTCGACGCGCGCCTACGATCTCGCCGTGATTCGCTACAAGGCCGGCCTGTCGCCGCAACTGCAGGTGCTGACCGCGGACAGCAACCGCCTCGCATCGGAGCAGACGGTGACCAACCTGAAGATGCGCCGGCGCGACATGCAGCTCGCGCTGATCAAGGCACTGGGCGGCGGGTTCGATGCGACCGGCACGCCGCTCGCCGCGCCCGACGCCGACAAGCCGACCAAACAGGCCGCCAACTGATCCGGCGCCACCACTACGCAGACACTCGAAATAACGGACGGAGAAAATCGCCATGAGCGACCCTCAACAAAACGCCGCCAGCGCACAGTCGCAAAACAACGGGAAGCGCAAGCGGATGATGACGCTGCTCGTCGCGGTCATCGTGATCGCGGCCATCGCGTACGGCCTGTACTACTTCCTCGTCGCCCGCTTCCATGAAGGAACCGACGATGCGTACGTGAACGGCAACGTCGTGCAGATCACGCCGCAGGTCACCGGCACCGTGATCGCCGTGAAGGCCGACGATACGCAGACGGTCAAGGCCGGCGATCCGCTGGTCGTGCTCGACCCGGCCGATTCGCAGGTCGCGCTGCAGCAGGCGGAAGCCAACCTCGCGCAGACGGTGCGCCAGGTGCGCGGCCTGTTCGTCAACGACGACCAGTACCGCGCGCAGGTCGCGCTGCGCCAGTCCGACCTGTCGAAGGCCGAGGACGATCTGCGCCGCCGTGTGGCCGTCGCGCAGACGGGCGCCGTGTCGCAGGAAGAGATCTCGCACGCACGTGACGCCGTGAAAGCCGCGCAAGCGTCGCTCGATAGCGCGCAGCAGCAGCTCGCATCGAACCGCGCGCTGACAGCTAACACCACGATCGCGTCGCACCCGAACGTGATGGCCGCCGCAGCGAAGGTTCGCGACGCGTATCTCGCGAACGCGCGCAACGTGCTGCCGGCGCCTGTGACGGGCTACGTCGCGAAGCGCTCGGTGCAGGTCGGTCAGCGCGTGTCGCCCGGCACGCCGCTGATGTCGGTGGTGCCGTTGAATGCGGTGTGGGTCGACGCGAACTTCAAGGAAGTCCAGCTCAAGCACATGCGCATCGGCCAGCCGGTCGAGCTGACGGCCGACATCTACGGCTCGTCGGCCGTCTACCACGGCAAGGTCGTCGGCTTCTCGGCCGGCACGGGCTCGGCGTTCTCGCTGCTGCCGGCGCAGAACGCGACCGGCAACTGGATCAAGGTCGTGCAGCGCCTGCCGGTGCGTATCGAGCTCGATCCGAAGGATCTCGACAAGCATCCGCTGCGCATCGGCCTGTCGATGCAGGTCGACGTGGACATCAAGGACGAACGCGGCAACCAGCTCGTCAACGCGCCGAACACCGTCTACGAGACCAACGTGTTCGCGAAGTACGGCGACGAAGCCGATGCCGAAATCGCGCGCGTCATCGCCGAGAACGCGGGCAGCAACGCGTCGGCGGTGCCGGCCGCGGCGAAGCAAGGCAGCGCCGCGAAGATGATGTAACCGTTCCGACTCCGGAAAAACAACCGAAATGGCACAGGCTCCTGTCTCCTACCCGCCCTTGCAGGGCGGGCAACTCGTACTCGGGACGATCGCGGTGTCGCTCGCGGTGTTCATGAACGTGCTCGACACGTCCATCGCGAACGTCGCGATCCCGACCATCTCGGGCGACCTTGGCGTGTCATCCGACCAGGGCACGTGGGTCATCACGTCGTTCGCGGTCGCGAACGCGATCTCGGTGCCGCTGACGGGCTGGCTGACCGACCGTTTCGGGCAGGTCCGCCTGTTCCTCGCGTCGATCATCCTGTTCGTCATCTCGTCTTGGATGTGCGGCCTCGCGCCGACGCTGCCGTTCCTGCTCGCGTCGCGCGTGCTGCAGGGTGCGGTCGCGGGCCCGATGATTCCGCTGTCGCAATCGCTGCTGCTGTCGAGCTATCCGCGCGCGAAGGCGCCAATGGCGCTCGCGTTGTGGTCGATGACGACGCTGATTGCACCGGTCGCGGGCCCGATCCTCGGCGGCTGGATCTCGGACAACTACTCGTGGCCGTGGATCTTCTACGTGAATATCCCGGTCGGCATCGCCGCGGCGCTCGCCACGTGGTCGATCTACCGCTCGCGCGAATCGACGGTGCGCCGCGCCCCGATCGACGGCGTCGGTCTCGCGCTGCTGGTGCTGTGGGTCGGCTCGCTGCAGATCATGCTCGACAAGGGCAAGGATCTCGACTGGTTCGCATCGACGACGATCGTCGCGCTCGCGCTGATCGCGATCATCTCGTTCGCGTTCTTCGTGATCTGGGAACTGACCGCCGAGCACCCCGTCGTCGACCTGTCGCTGTTCCGGATTCGCAACTTCACGGGCGGCACGATCGCGCTTGCGGTCGGTTACGGGCTCTACTTCGGCAACCTCGTGCTGCTGCCGCTGTGGCTGCAGACCCAGATCGGCTACACGGCGACCGACGCCGGCCTCGTGATGGCGCCGGTCGGGCTGTTCGCGATCCTGCTGTCGCCGCTGACCGGCAAGTTCCTGCCGCGCACCGATCCTCGCTACATCGCGACTGCCGCGTTCCTCACGTTCGCACTGTGCTTCTGGATGCGCTCGCGCTACACGACGGGCGTCGACGAATGGTCGCTGACGCTGCCGACGCTCGTGCAGGGCATCGCGATGGCCGGCTTCTTCATTCCACTCGTGTCGATCACGTTGTCCGGCCTGCCCGGCCACCGCATTCCCGCGGCTTCCGGCCTGTCGAACTTCGTGCGGATCATGTGCGGCGGCATTGGCACGTCGATCTTCCAGACCGCGTGGGATCACCGCAACAACTTCCATCATGCGCAACTGGTCGAGCAGGCAAACGTGTACAACCCGACGTTCAACCAGGCCGTCACGCAGATGGGCAATCTCGGGCTGACGCAGAACCAGGCGCATGGCCTCATCAACAACCAGGCCACGCAACAGGCCGCGCAGCTCGGCGTGAACGACCTGTTCTACATATCGGCCGTGATCTTCGTGCTGCTGATTGCGCTGATCTGGATCACGAAGCCCGAACGCGCGGGCGGCGGCGATGCCGGTGCGGCAGCGTCGGCGGCACACTGAGCGCCGCCCGACACCGCGCCACCGCGCGCCAAACAAAAAGCCCGGTCGAAATCGACCGGGCTTTTTGTTGCTCCGACGGCGCGCTCGCGCCGCTGCGTCAGGCTGCCGTCACGACGAGCCGTTCCGGTGCGAGCACGCCATTCGCCTTGCGCGCCACGCCGAGCAGCCGCGTTGCGTCATAGACGCGCACGCGCTCGCCGTCGGCCGCATCGATCGGCCCGAGCTCCGACAGCGGCAGGCGCTGACCATGCAGGAACCGCTTCGCGCACGCGTCGTCGAGACGAACGGACGGAAACGTCGACAACAATGCATCGACCGGCTGGAGCCACGCATCGCGCGCCGATTCATCCGCGTCCGACAGCGCATCGAGCGTCACCGCATGCTCGAGCGTCAGCGCGCCGACGCCCGTGCGACGCAGCATCGTCAGATGCGCACCGCAACCGAGCGCCTCGCCGATATCCTCCGCCAGCGTGCGCACATAAGTGCCCTTGCTGCAGGTCACGCGAAACGTTACGTCGGGCATCTCGCAGGCAAGCAGGTCGAGCGCATGGATCGTCACGTTGCGGCCTTCACGCTCGACGGTCTGACCCGCGCGCGCATATTCGTACAGCGGCTTGCCATCACGCTTGAGTGCCGAATACATTGGTGGCACCTGCACGATCTCGCCGGTGAAGCGCGCGAGCGCGGCCTCCACCGCTGCGCGGTCGCATTCGACCGGCCGCGTGTCGATCACTTCGCCTTCCGCATCGCCGGTGGCCGTGCGCAGGCCGAGGCGCATCGTCGCTTCGTAGGTCTTGTCGGCCTCGAGCAGATCCTGCGAGAACTTCGTCGCCTCGCCGAAACACAGCGGCAGCAGGCCCGAAGCCAGCGGATCGAGCGTGCCGGTGTGGCCGGCTTTCTTCGCGAGAAGCAGCCGCTTCGCGCGAATCAGCGCATCGTTGCTCGACAGGCCGACCGGCTTGTCGAGCAGGAGGACACCGTCCAGCGCGCGCCGGGGCACGCGCGGGCGTTGGGATGCTGCATTCGTCATAGGCCGGTCGAGTTCAGTCGTCCTTGGTCGGCGCGTCGGCTTCGTCGTCGTCCTTCGCACGCGTCGAATTCGCTTCCTTGATCAGGCGCGACATTTCCACGGCCTTCTCGATCGTCTGGTCGTAATGGAAGTGCAGCGTCGGCACGGTATGAATGTGCAGACGCTTGAACAGCAGGTTGTGCAGGTGCCCCGACGCATGGTTCAGCGCCTCCTGCGTCTTTTCCGGATCGCCGGTGAGCGCCGTGAAGTAGACCTTCGCGTGCGCGTAGTCCGGCGTGAGCTCCACGCTCTGGATGGTCACGATGCCGATGCGCGGGTCTTTGACCTCGCGCATGATGAGTTCGGACAGATCGCGCTGAATCTGGTCGGCGATCTGAACGTTGCGATTGGGAGAAGTCCGTTTCCTGGACATGATCGATCCGTGATCCGTTTATCAGGATGAAGCGGCGGGCCATTGTTGGCGCGCCACTATGAAAATGGGCGGGACAGGCCCAAGCCTGCCCCGCCCATGAGCCGATGCGCGACGGTTACAGCGTACGCGCGACTTCGGTCACTTCGAAGACTTCGAACTGGTCGCCTTCGATGACGTCGTTGAAGTTCTTCACCGACATACCGCACTCGAAGCCTTGCTTCACTTCCTTCACGTCGTCCTTGAAGCGCTTCAGCGATTCGAGTTCGCCCGTGAAGATCACGACGTTGTTGCGCAGCACGCGAACCGACGACGAGCGCTTGACGATACCGTCCGTCACCATACAGCCGGCGACCGTGCCGACCTTCGGTACCTTGAAGACCTGACGCACCTCGACCATGCCGGTGATGACTTCGCGCTTCTCCGGCGCCAGCATGCCCGACATTGCCGCCTTCACCTCATCCACTGCGTCGTAGATGATGTTGTAGTAGCGGATGTCGATGCCGTTCGACTCGGCCAGCTTGCGCGCCTGTGCATCGGCACGCGTGTTGAAGCCGATGATGACCGCCTTCGATGCCGTCGCGAGGTTGACGTCGTTTTCGCTGATGCCGCCCACCGCGCTGTGCACGATCTGCACGCGCACTTCGTCGGTCGACAGCTTGAGCAGCGACTGCACGAGCGCTTCCTGCGAACCCTGCACGTCTGCCTTGATGATGAGCGGCAGGTTCTGTACTTCGCCTTCGCCCATCTGCTCGAGCATGCTTTCCAGCTTCGCGGCCTGCTGCTTCGCGAGCTTCACGTCGCGGAACTTGCCCTGACGGAACAGCGCGATTTCACGTGCCTTGCGTTCGTCCGGCAGCACGATCACTTCCTCGCCCGCACCCGGCACTTCCGACAGACCCTGGATTTCGACCGGGATCGACGGGCCGGCTTCCTTCGTCGGCTTGCCGTTCTCGTCGAGCATCGCGCGCACGCGGCCGTAGGCCGTACCCGCCAGCACGATGTCGCCACGGTTCAGCGTACCGGACTGCACGAGGATCGTCGCGACCGGGCCCTTGCCCTTGTCGAGCTTCGCTTCGATCACGATGCCCTTGGCCGGCGCTTCGATCGGTGCCTTCAGTTCCAGCACTTCGGCCTGAAGCAGCACGTTCTCGAGCAGATCGTCGATGCCGGCACCCGTCTTCGCCGACACCGGCACGAACGGCGAATCGCCACCGTACTCTTCCGGCACGACACCTTCCGCGACCAGCTCCTGCTTGACGCGCTCGGGGTTCGCATCCGGCTTGTCGATCTTGTTGATCGCGACGACGATCGGCACGCCACCCGCCTTCGCGTGGGCGATTGCTTCCTTCGTCTGCGGCATCACGCCGTCATCGGCCGCCACCACCAGCACCACGATGTCGGTCGCCTTCGCGCCGCGTGCACGCATTGCCGTGAACGCCTCGTGACCCGGCGTGTCGAGGAACGTGATGACGCCGCGCGGCGTATCGACGTGATATGCGCCGATGTGCTGCGTAATGCCGCCCGCTTCGCCCGCGGCAACCTTCGCGCGGCGGATGTGGTCGAGCAGCGAGGTCTTGCCGTGGTCGACGTGACCCATCACCGTAACGACCGGCGGACGCGGCAGTTGCTCCGCATCGGTGGTCGTTTCGCCTTCGACGAGCAGCGCTTCCGGATCGTCCAGCTTCGCGGCAACCGCGCGGTGGCCCAGTTCCTCGACGACGATCATCGCCGTTTCCTGGTCCAGCACCTGGTTGATCGTGACCATCTGGCCCATCTTCATCATCACCTTGATGACTTCCGAGGCCTTGATCGACATCTTGTGCGCGAGATCGGCAACCGACACGGTTTCCGGCACGTGCACTTCACGCACGATCGGCTCGGTCGGCGCCTGGAACGACGATGCGCTGTCCTGGTGACGGCCACGGCCCTTCGGGCCGCCGCGCCAGCCGCGGTCGACGCCGCCGCTCGAATCGCCGCGCGTCTTGATGCCGCGGCGCTTCGCCGCGTCGTCCTGCCAGCCGCCCTTGCCTGCGCCCGGCTTCTTGTTGCGGTCGCCCGCGCCTGCCGGTGCCTGCGTCGTGGCCGGTGCTGCGCCGGCCGGCTTCTTCACTGCCGGACGCGCCTGCGCGCCTTCAGGCTTCGCCGGCTTGTGCAGCGTGCCCTTCGCTTCGGCCGGCTTCGGCGGCTCGACCGGCTTCGGCGGCTCGACTGCCTTGACCACGGCCTTGCGCGGCGTGTTCATCATTTCGCGGATCGCGCGCGCTTCGGCCTCGGCGGCCGCACGGCGCTTGCTGATCTCTTCCTGCTCGGCGCGCGTCTTGTCCGCCGCCTCGCGGGCAGCATCCTCGGCCTTCTTCGCCGCTTCGCGCTGCGCCGCACGTTCGGCAGCCGCACGGGCTTCGGCGGCCGCGCGCGCTTCGTCCTGCGCGGACTGCGCACTCGGTGCTTCCGGCTCGGCCGCGGCGGCCTGCTGCGCTGCCGCCTGCTGCTGTGCCGCAGCGGCTTCGGCCGCGGCACGCTTCGCCGCAGCTTCTTCCTCGGCGCGACGGCGCTCGGCTTCAGCCGCTTCCTCGCGCGCGCGGCGCTCGGCTTCCTCGCGCTCGAGGCGCTCCTGGCGCTCGCGCAGTTCCTGAGCCTGCTTCTCGAGCAGCTCGGCCTCGCGGCGAGCTTCTTCCTCGCGACGCTTCAGTTCTGCATCGTCGTCCGCTTCGGCGGCCTGCGCCTGACCCTGTTCCGCGCCATCGCTCACGTCGTCGCGCTTGACGAACGTGCGCTTCTTGCGGACCTCGACCTGAATGGTGCGAGCCTTGCCCGTCGCGTCAGATTGCTTGATCTCCGACGTATGCTTGCGGGTCAGCGTGATCTTGCGCTTGTCGCCGTCGGTTGCGCCGTGCGACTTGCGCAAATGATCGAGCAGACGCGCCTTGTCCGCTTCGGACAGCGCATCGTCTTCACTCGCTTTCTGGACGCCCGCTGCCTGCAGCTGTTCGAGCAGCACACCAGCAGGCATTTTCAGTTCCGCGGCAAATTGGGCTACGTTGTTACTCGCCATTCATTCCTCTTAGTGCAAGGACCGATTCCTTGCTGTTAGCATCGGGTCAGGCCATACGGCCGCCATCAAATCAGTGCGCCATGGTCATTTCTCACTGGAACCAGTGTTCACGTGCTTTCATGATCAACGCCTTAGCGGCATCCTCTTCCATCCCGGTCAGGTCGACCAGTTCATCCACTGCAAGCTCGGCGAGATCGTCTCGCGTCTGCACACCATGTTCGGCCAGCTTCGCGAGCAGCTCCGGCGTGACGCCGTCGAGGCTCTTCAGATCCAGCGCTGCGTTCTCGACCTTTTCTTCGTTCGCGATGGCCATCGTCAACAGCGCGTCGCGTGCGCGGTTGCGCAGTTCGTGCACGGTGTCCTCGTCGAACGCCTCGATTTCGAGCATTTCGTTGAGCGGCACGTACGCGATCTCTTCGAGGCTCGTGAAGCCTTCGTCGATCAGGATGTCGGCAACTTCTTCGTCGACGTCGAGACGCGCCATGAACAGCGCACGCAGCCGGTCGCGCTCTTCACCCTGCTTCAGGGCGGATTCGTCCGGCGTCATGATGTTGATCTGCCAGCCGGTCAACTCGCCGGCAAGGCGAACGTTCTGACCGCTGCGGCCGATCGCGACAGCCAGCTCGTTCTCGTCGACGACGACGTCCATCGAGTGCTTTTCTTCATCGACGACGATCGACTGGACAGCTGCCGGCGCGAGCGCGCCGATCACGAACTGGGCGGGATCCTCCGACCATAGCACGATGTCGATGTTTTCGCCACCGAGCTCGTTGCGCACGGCCTGCACGCGCGAGCCGCGAATGCCGACGCAGGTGCCGATCGGATCGATCCGCTTGTCGTACGCGATGACGCCGATCTTTGCGCGCACGCCCGGGTCGCGGGCCGCTGCCTTGATCTCGAGCAGGCCCTGCTCGATTTCCGGCACTTCCATCTCGAACAGCTTCATCAGGAACTCGGGCGCCGTGCGCGACAGCTCGATCTGCGGGCCGCGCGCGGTGCGGTCGACCTTCGCGATGTACGCGCGCACGCGGTCGCCCACGCGCAGGTTTTCCTTCGGGATCAGCTGGTCGCGGCGCAGCAGCGCTTCGACACGGCCCGATTCGACGATGAAGTTGCCCTTGTCGAGGCGCTTCACCGTGCCCGTCATGATCTTTTCGCCGCGCTCGAGGTAATCGTTCAGGATCTGCTCGCGCTCCGCGTCGCGCACCTTCTGCAGGATCACCTGCTTCGCGGCCTGCGCGCCGATGCGACCGAACTCGATCGACGGTACGGGTTCCTCGACATATTCGCCGACTTCGACGTCGGGCTTCTGCTCACGTGCTTCGAACAGCAGGATCTCGCGATCCGGCTCCTGCAAGCCTGCCTCGTCGGGCACGACGAGCCAGCGACGGAAGGTTTCGTGCTCGCCGCTTTCGCGATCGATATGGACGCGGATTTCGGCGCCTTCGTCGAACAGCTTCTTGGAAGCGGAGGCGAGCGCAGCCTCGAGGGCGCCCAGCACCACATCCTTGTCGACGTTTTTCTCGCGCGCCAGCGCATCCACCAGCATCAACACTTCGCGACTCATTATTTGCGGCTCCTAAAGTCAACTTGCGGAATCAGGCGGGCTTTGTCGATATCGGCCAGCGTGAAATCCAGCATGGCCGCCTCGCCCTTCTTCCCTTCAAATTCCAAACCGATCGTTTCGCCATTCGGCGCGTGCAGAATGCCCCGGTACGTCTTGCGCCCGTCCAGCGGCTTTTTCAAGGTCACGGAAACTTCGCTGCCGGCGAAGCGCTCGAAGTCGGCCAGCTTCTTCAACGGGCGGTCGAGCCCCGGGGACGAGACTTCGAGCCGTTCGTAATCGATGTTTTCGACCGTCAAGACGTGCTGGAGCTGACGCGTGACCTTTTCGCAATCTTCGAGCGAGATGCCGGCAGGCTGATCGATGTAGATGCAAAGCATGCCGCGCCCGGTGCGCTCGAGATCCACCAGCTCGTAGCCGAGCCCGGTGACCGTGGTTTCTATCAGTTCCGTCAGTTGCACAGTGTCCTCTCAGGTGTTCGCGCCCGCCGCTCGCGATTCACCCGCGGGCGCGCGCCTTAGCCGGCGCAGGAAGCGCTACCCGAGATGCCTAACCGTTTCAGCAAAAAAAAATGGGCGGAACGCCCATCTTTCTTACTGGTGGTCGCACCTGAGCCGCACATTGAATCCGTACGCCCAGCGACTCCGCGATTATAGCGATTTTTGGCGCAAACGCCAAGCCAGCCGGTGAATGCAGCGTTTCGACTGCCTTTACGGGCCGAAAATGCGAAATCTGGCTACCCGATCAACCGGCGCAATCCGGCCGCACCGGAGATCGGGCATGCCGGCTGCCATCCAGCGGCACGCGGCATATATATACAGTCGCAATCAAAAAACGCAACGCGTCGCGCCGACAAAACCGGACGGATGCCGATCCTGCCGCACGCCGCGACACGCTTAGCGGCTGCGCGTGCGGCTGCGCTGCGGACGCGGGCCGCCGCCGCGCGGGCCGCCGCTGTTGCCGGCGCCTTCGGCACGATTGCCGTTCGGATTGCGATTGCCGCCCTTGCTGCCGCCTCGCTTGCCGCCCGCCGGGCCCTCACGCTTGGGGCCCGCGCCGTACGACGCTCGATTGCCGTCGACATCACGGCCGCCGCCAGAGCGGTTGCCATCTCGGCCGCCGCCGCCCGAGCGGTTGCCGTCGCGGCCGCCGCCAGCACGATTGCCGTAGCCTGACGGCGCAACCGGCAGGCTGCCGTAGCCGCTCAGGCCGGGCAGACCCGGCCCGCCGCGACGGCCACCGCCACGGCGCGGCTGGTCGAGCTGCCCGTGCGTCGTCAGCACCGGCTCGCGACTGATGAAGCCCATCGACGTCAGCATCGGATCGGGCTGGCGGCGCTCTGCCTGGCCGGCACCGCCGCGCTTGCCTTTCTCCTCGGACGGCGCCTTCAGGCCGACGGTCGCCATCAGCTTGCGCACCTGCGCGTCGTCGAGCTCCTCCCAGCGGCCACGCTTCAGACCGCGCGGCAGCGGGATCGGGCCGTGACGCGTACGGATCAGGCGGCTCACCATCAGGCCGGCCGCCTCGAACATCCGGCGCACTTCGCGGTTGCGGCCTTCGGCCAGCGCGACGTGATACCAGTGGTTCGTGCCTTCGCCGCCGCCATCGCGGATGCGCAGGAAATTGGCGGGGCCGTCGTCCAGCTCGACGCCGTGCAGCAGCTTCTGCCGGTTGCCTTCGGTGAGCTCGCCGACCACCCGCACCGCGTACTCGCGCTCGACGCTGTAGCGCGGATGCATGAAGCGGTTCGCGAGGTCGCCCGACGTCGTCAGCATCAGCAGACCTTCGGTATTGAAGTCGAGGCGGCCCACCGCAAGCCATTTCGCCGTCTTCATCGGCGGCAGGCGGTCGAACACCGACGGACGGCCTTCCGGATCCGCATGGCTGACGATTTCGCCCGTCGGCTTGTGGTACAGCAGCACGCGCGGCGGCTTGTTCGGCAGCTTGCGCTTGACCGGCTTGCCGTTGATCCGCACCTGGTCGGTCGGCATGATGCGCTGACCGATGTGCGCGGGCTCGCCGTTCACCGACACGCGGCCGGCGACGATCAGCTCTTCCATTTCGCGACGCGAGCCCATGCCCGCTTCCGCCAGCACCTTGTGCAGCTTCGGCGCGTCGTCGTCCGGCGACAGCACGCGCTTGTTCGCCGGCTGGCTGCGGCCGCGACGCAGCATCGGCGCACGCACGCCGCTGCCGCCCGCGGAGTTGTCCGCGTCGAATGCGGGCGACGTCACGTATGCGAACAGTTCGTCCTGGGACGCATCACCCTCCGCCTTGGCCGAGCCGCCTTCAGCCTTCGGCGCGCCGCCACGGCCGCCCTGGCCGCCCTTGGCAGCACCTTCGCGCTTGCCGGCCGGCTTGCGGCCGCCCTTGGCCGCGCCTTCCTTGCGCGGCGCGCGCGCGGGCTGCGCTTCGACGGCCTCGGCCGGCTGCGCGTCCGCGCCTTCGCCGCCCTGCGGCTCGCCTTCGGCGCCCTTCGACTTGGCCGCCGCGCGACGCCGCGCGATCAGGCTGCGCGGGCCTCGCCGCAAACCGCGGCGGGGACGCTCGTCGCCACCCGCGGCCGAAGCGTCCTGCTCCGGTGCATCGTCGGCACGCGCTGCCTGCTCGGCAGGCGCGGACGATTCAATATCGTGGATATCTGTCAAAACAACCTCAAAATGTCAGGTCTCGCGCCCGGCGCGGGCGCGGCAAGAAGTTGGCCGCGTTCAGGCGCGACGCTGTTCGGGTTCTGCTTCGTCGTCCGGCAGCGCGTCGGCGCCGATGGGCGCACTGGCGCTTCGTACGGCATCGGCGAGACTGTCGGACGTGTCGTCCAGCATCTCGCCGTCCGCGGGACGGGAACGGGAGGCGTCGGCCTGGCCAACCTCGCCGGGCATGTCGCCGGCCGCTTCCGCTCCGTCTCCGGCAGCCGCTTCGGCGGCCGGCTTGCGATCTTCCTCGCTCCGATCCGCGCGCAACGGCTCGGGCTGCACATCGGTCGGCACTGCTTCGGCGCCAACCTGTTCGGTTTGTTCCGTTTGCCGGCGATCAGCATCGAGCGTATCGCGGTTCGGCATTTCCTGCGTCGACGCGACATCCCCCGGCAATTCGGCCAATTGGCCGGTAGACGCTTCATCCGCCTGCGCCTGCGGCACATCGTCTGCTGCGTCACCGGCTTGCGGCGTGTCGTCGGCAACCGGTACGCCGCCGTCGAAGTCCATTGCGTGCTGCGCAAGCAGCGCGGCCTCGATGTTCGCGGCCGGCTCCTCGAGCGCTGGCAACTCGTCCAGCGCCTTCAGGCCGAGATCGTCGAGGAACTGCTTGGTCGTCGCATACAGCGCCGGACGCCCCGGCACGTCACGATGACCGATCACCTCGATCCAGCCGCGATCCTCGAGTTGCTTGACCACCTGCGTATTGACCGTGACGCCGCGAATCTCTTCGATGTCGCCGCGCGTGACGGGCTGCCGGTACGCGATGATCGCGAGCGTTTCGAGCACCGCGCGCGAATATTTCGGCGGCTTCTCGGGATGCAGGCGGTCCAGATAGTGACGCATCGCCGGCTTGCTCTGGAAGCGCCATCCGGTCGCCAGCGCCACCAGTTCGACGCCGCGGCCGGACCAATCCTGTTTCAGATCTTCGAGCAACGTGCGGACCGTGTCAGCCGACACGCCGTCGGCAAAGAGCTTGCGCAAATCGCCGAGCTTCAGCGGTTCCTGCGCGCAGATCAAAGCAGTCTCGAGGACGATCTTCGCCTCTTGGGTATTCATGCAGCTAGGCCAGACCCTGTGGTCAAACGAACCGGATCAACAAACAGACGAAAGGAACGGAAGACGCGCTCGCCCGATTCTGATCGGTCATATTGATGGGAGCACGAACCGGGGGCGGCGAACCAACTTCAGGCCAGGCCCAAACCGGACGGAACAGCACGGCTCAACGACGGAACCGCGTGACTGAGCGCCATATTACGCAAAATTGCCCGGTGCGTAAAGATGAGCAGATTGACCCGCCGCCAGTGCGCCGCGCCCGCTCCGGCCCTGCTTCAACGGGCAGCCGCGCCGCGCGCGAGGAACCGGCGCAGCCGCTCGACGCCCGCGTCGAGTCGTGCCGGATCGCATGCGTAGCACCAGCGCACGAATCCTTCCCCCTCCGGGCCGAATGCCCGCCCGGGCGCAAGGCCGAGCCCCGCATCTCGCACCAGCGTCTTGCAGAACGCGAGACTGTCGGCCGCGCCCGGCAGGCGCAGAAACAGGTACATCGCGCCCGGTGGAGGCGGCACCTCGACGCCCGGCAGCGTCCGCAGCGCGGCGACCAGGTAATCGCGCGCTTCGCGCAGCGCCGCGACGAACGACCGCACGAACGGCTCGCCGTCCCGCAGCGCGACCTCGCCCGCGGCCTGCACGAAGCCCGGCGCGCACGACGTGTTGTATTCGACGAGCTTCGACAGATCGCCCATCACCGATGCAGGCGCAATGAGCCATCCCAGCCGCCAGCCCGTCATCGCCCACGCCTTCGAGAACGAATTCACGACAACGACCCGCTCGTCGCGCGATGCGATATCGAGGAACGACGGCGCGCCGCCGTCGCCGAACGCAAGCCGTTCGTACACCTCGTCGGCGACCAGCCAGATGCCGTGACGGCGACAATGGGCAAGCACGGCCCGCTGATCATCGCGCGACATCGTCCAGCCGGTCGGATTGTTCGGCGAGTTGACCAGCAGCATCCGCGTATCGGGCGTCAGCGCGGCGAGCAGCCGCTCGACATCGAGCTGCCAGCCCGCGTCGCCATAGCCGAGCGGCACGCATTCGACCCGCGCGCCGAGGATCTTCGGAATCTCGACGAGATTCGGCCACAGCGGCGTAACCGCGACGACACGCTCGCCCGGGCCGACCAGCATCTGCGCGGCCAGCATCAGCGCGTTCACGCCCGAACTCGTCACGGCGACCGTGTCGGCCGCCGTCGCACCATGACGCGCGCTCACGTAGGCCGCAATCGCGTCGCGCAGCGGCGCAGTGCCGAGGTTGTACGTGTAGAAGGTCGCGCCGTCGCGCAGCGCCGCTGCCGCGGCGTCGCGGATGAAATCCGGCGTCACGCGATCGGACTCGCCGAACCAGAACGGCAGCATGTCAGGCACGCCGAAGCCGGCGTTCGCCACCTCACGAATCAGCGACGGACGCAGCGCATGCACCGCGGCGCGCGCCGCCGGCTCATCGGTCGTCGGGGAAAAACCTGCGGAATGCGTCATCGAGAACCACCGCCCAGGAACACGATCCGCGTAGTGTACCGGCCCGCAAGCCGGGCCGCGTCGCTTCCGCGCACGTCAGTCGAGGTCTTCCGCCCTCGCCGGCATCTGCCGCACGAGTTCCCAGATCGCCTGCGCCGCGGGCGACAACGACCTGTCGCGGCGACGCACCAGTTCGACCGTGCGCTCGGTGCGCGGCGTGAGCGGCCGCGCGACGAGTGTCGAGCCGGCCGGCAGCGGCAGCGACAGCCACGGCTGCACGCTCACGCCGACGCCGGCCTCAACGAGCCCGAACACGGTCGCCGAATGCCCGAGCTCCTGCATCACCGTCGCATTGACATGATGGGCGGCCAGCGCGGCATCGATCAGCGGCCGGCTTCCCGACGCGTGATCGAGGAGCACGAGGCGCTCGCCGTCCAGCGCCGTCCACGGCACCTCGGAACGCGCCGCGAGCGGATGATCGGCACGCGCGACGAGGCAGAACGAATCGGTCATCAGCGGTTCGCAGACGAGATCGGCGACCGTAAGCGGCCCGATCACGACGCCGAAATCGACTTCGCTCGACTTCACCTTGCGCAGCACGTCGCTCTGCACGTCGTCTCGCAGGCCAAGCGTCACGAACGGAAACTGGCGCTCGCACGATGCAACCACGCGCGGCATCAGCCTGCAGGCGATCGTCGGGCTCGCCGCGACGATCACGCGCCCGCGGCGCTGCTCGCCGATCTCGCGAATCTCGCGCAGCGTGTCGTCGAGATCGTCGATCAGACGCGACACGCTCGCGATCAGGTTCGCGCCGACGTCGGTGAGTTGCACGTCGCGCGTCGTGCGGTCGATCAACTTCAGCCCAAGCTCGGCCTCGAGCTCTCGCACGCAGCGGCTGACCGCGGACTGCGTGAGCCCGATCTCGTCGCCCGCGCGACTGAAGCTCTTGAGCCGCGCTACCTCGATGAATACGCGAAGCTGGCGCAGCGTGACGTTCATCTCCTGACCTCATCAATCGTCGATATCGATGCACGATTTTAATGCGTGAATCCGGCTTCGATGCGCGAATCCGGCACCAGCCGCACATGTTTCGCTGCGGTGCAATACACAAGCAAACGCACGCAGCACGGGCGAACTGCACAAGATTGGTGATTGTCCCGATTTGCTGGCGGGTTATTTTGGCGTCTTATACGCCCCTAGCTGACTTAGCCGTTAGCTCGCTGCCAAGCGGCTCTCGAGGGATTCGCCTCCGACGTGGCACGCTTCGTGCATTACCTGGCGCACAGGGCGTAGGTTTCGTCGGATGGAAAGGCAGAAACGCCGCTGCCGGCCAACCGGACGCCCCCACCCGGCACTCGACGATCGAGTGCTTGAAGAGTGCGCGGCGCAGGGCAGCGCACCGGAGTTAGCTTCGCTGAGGTGAGGACATGATGCTGTTCGACGATTTGAGAGATAACGAGTGGGCGCTGGTCGAGGGTCTGTTTTGCTCGGAACCCGCACGGAGTGAACGGCGCGGCCGCCCCCGGGTGGAAGCACGCTCGGTGGTAAACGCCGTGTTGTGGGTGCTGTCGACGGGTGAAGGCTGGTCGAAGCTGCCGGGCCGCTATCCGTCGCCGCCGACCTGCCGCCGTCGCTTCGACGAATGGCAGGCGGACGGCACGCTCGCCGAAATCGTGAAGCGGCTCGGCACGAGCGGCCGGCAGATCTCGCTGCGCGGGCGCATCGGCGCGAGCGCCGCAAAGCCGCCCGCACCGCCGAGCCGCGACCGGCTGCGCGGCGCCTTCTGGACCAATCCGGAATCCTGGCGCGCGCCCGTCAAGATGGCGTAACGAATGCTCGACCGGGCGGCTTCGGCCGCCCGGTTTCTTTCCGCGACGCGACCTTTTCGCGGCGCCTGCATTGCTGTCGAATACCGTTGTCGTGCCGCGATACAACTATTTACCAATATTTACAGCAAGCCTGCACTCCCACGCTTACCTTAGCGAAATATCAACAGGCCGCGCCGACGGCTTGAAGGGAGCCCCGCCATGAGACCAATGTCACTGCTCGTCGCATGCGGCATTGTCATTTCCCTGGCGCTGACCGCTCCAGTTCACGCCGACGATCGCGCGAAACCGCCTCATCGCCAGCAGGATCACCGCAATACTCTCCGCCAGCCGCCGTCTGCCGCCCCGTCCGGCCGGCAAACCGTGCCGCGCGGCGACCTGCGCGGCGACATCGCCAGCAATGCGCGTGCGCGCATCGGCTCGCAGCCGTCCGACATGCCGCGCCATCCGTAGTCCTGCCAATTTCAGGATATCGTCGAAGAAAATGCCCGCTTTCGGGAACTGCGCCGCATGCGACGAGTCACATCGTTGCCATGAGCACAGCGTGGCAACAGCAAAAGTATCCGGTACGCCCGTATCCTCGCGATACGGGCTTTTTTTTGACGTCGCCTGCTTGCGCGGCGACGCCCGAGGCGGGATGGCCTGCCACTACAGGCGGCTTTCGAGAATCGCCACGGCGCTGGCTTCGCTCAATGCGTAGTCGTCCATGCGGCGATCGGTCCAGGAAAGTAATTTCTCGTCGCGCTCGAGGCGCGAAAATTCGGCTCGACCACTGTCGGTCAGCACGGCGATGTCCACCGGTGCGTGAAAACCCGGCGCGGGGGCAACGGTCTTCTGCCTGACCGTGTCCATCAGCCCGAGCGAACGGAGATACTCGAACACGCCCGGGCGGCGTGCCCACGGTACCTGGCGGTACTGCACTCGTCTCAATGCGTCGAGCACCGCTTCGTTGGAATACGTGGCCATCTCGATTCTTTCTTAAAGTGCAGCGACAATGCGAAGCGGTGCGCCGGGCAGGGTCTCCGCCCGCCGATACCGCCACCGATTCTGGAGGCCGACGTTCGGCGTCGCTTCAGGGCCGGATCGTCAGCCGTCCATAAAAAGACACCATACCCCAATCAAATTGATTCTGTTCGATTCATTTGTACTTCTCTTCATCTGTTTCATGCTCTGCCGCAAGCGGCGACGAGTCATCTCGATCGCCGCCGTTGCGCTGTTCTGGCTGCTCGCGACAGGCTGGCTCACCGCGCCGCTGATCGCGTGGAGCGAGGCGGGCGTCGTGCCGGTCGAGCACCCGGACATGCATGGGCGAACCACGCTGATTCTCATCGGCGCCGGCACGCGCCGCACCGACTCCGGGCTGCAGCCGCCGCCCGACGGCATGGCGCGCATCCACAAGGTGGCGGCGCTTTATCGCGTGTGCCGGCAGCAGGCCGAGCGCTGCACCGTGTTGATGTCGGGCGGCGACCCGCAGCATCATGGCGAAACCGAGGCGGCCGTATACGGACGCCAGCTCGTCGCGGAGGGCGTCGCCCCCGGCGACCTCGTTCTCGAACCGAACAGCCGCACAACCTACGAAAACGCGAAATTCACTGCGTCTATACTACGCCCACAGTATGACGACGCACGCATTCTCGTCACCTCGTCGTATCAGATGCGCCGCGCCCTGCTCGATTTCCGTCGATTCGGCATCGATCCGCAGCCCGTTTATGCGAATCGCCGGCGCGCGCAAACGGGCTGGCTGCCACGCTGGCGCAATGTGGCCAACGCCGAGCAGGCGCTGCACGAGCTGGTCGGCATCGCGCAATTCCACGTCTACCGATGGCTCGGGTGGTTCTGACAACTGCGCGGGAAGGGGAGCGGAATGGCAGCACTGCCCAGGATGGCAGGCGCGTGACGAAGTGCGCGAAGTGTTGCGCGACTTCAACGCGGCCTTGCGTCGCGCCAAGATCCGGTGCACATTGATCCGTCACTTTTGTTACACTCGACACGCACTCGTTTGCAGTCGCCAGACAACACGGCAACATTCGGGTTCATCACCACTTAGCGGAGGTAAAGCAATGAAGAAGACGTCCCTGGCTATCCTGGTAGCGATGTCGGCGCTGACTGGCGCAGCGTATGCGCAAGAGAGCACGGAAATCAAGACCATTACCGATCCGGCCAAGATCTCCGAGATCGAGCAGCGCGCACAGGCGCTGCAGCAGCAACAAGCGGCTGAAGCCGCTCAGCCGGCGATGCAGGAAGAGCATCACCACGGCAAGAAGGCTGCTCACCACAAGGCTGCAGCGAAGAAGGCCGGCAAAAAGGCTGCCAAGGCCGCTCCGGCAGAAGCTGCCAGCCAGTAAGTTCGGCGGTACCGCACAAGCGAAAAGCCGAATCCGGGCGACCGGGTTCGGCTTTTTTGGTTGCGGCGCCCGCGCGCTGTGCTAAAGTCGCGCACCGAAATTTTCCACCCGTGCGCACCCCGGTGCGGAGGACAGCATGAGCAACATTCAACTCGACATCGAGTGGACCGAAGCCGCCACTCGCCAGATCAAGCAACTGATGCCCCGCGGCTCGGCCGACGCATTCCTGGCGCTGCCGCCGATCGAGTGCCTGCCGATGGAGGGCGACGTGCTCTTCCTCGGCCCGCAAGGCAAGCAGCAACCGTTCATCGTTGCCGAGCGCCAGTATCATCACGACGGCGACGCCGACTGGACGATCATCCTGATCCTCGACGTACCCGGCACGTCGCACTGACGCGCTACTGCGACCGGACACGTCCGGTCGCCCCACCCTGCTCAGACGAGCTTCGACAGCACGCGGATTTCGGAACTTTCGATCCAGTCCGCGGCCGCTTCGCGATAAGCGAGAATGTGCGCGGAACGCGCATGGGCGGCCAGCGCCTCCTCGCTCTCCCAGCGCTCGACGAACACGAACCGAGCGGGCTCCTTCAGATCCCGGTGCAGGTCGTACTGCAAGGCACCGGCTTCGTTGCGGGTCGGCTCGACGATCCCTTCGAGCGCGGTGCGCAGCTTGTCCTCGGCGCCCGGCTTCGCGACGATCAGCGCCACGACTGCAATTTCCGCCATTCCCGACTCCTTCATCCAAAAAATTCCGAGAATACGCGAATCACGCATCGTGCATCGGCCACGCCGATGCAGCACTACGCGACGGCCAAAAAAATAGCCCGCGCTTCGGAGAAGCGCGGGCGAAACCGTCGCCCTACGAGGATAGGCGACGGGGCCATCGAGATCCGCGCGCTGGCGCACGGATCGTCATCAGTTGCGCCGGCACTTGTCGTGCCGGCATTTGAAAACGTCGAGACCGTTGATCGAGCGCTCGCGACGCTCGCCCGGCATCTGACGCCATCCTCCCTGCTCTAACGATTCCAACATATAAAGCAGTTTGCGTGCCAAGCATCGAACACCGGCCATACCGTTGATTCATAAGGATAATTTTTCGGTCGACAACAATGTGACACGTGTTCTGCCGCCGTAACGCACGGATGTTACGTAACGTCACGATGGGGGACCGAACCTCTCGCACAAGCCGCACGCCGGCGAGCGGCCATAAAAAAAGCCCGCCGAATGGCGGGCTTTGCACGGATGCGGGGAAACGTCGGGATCAGCGGAGCTGATTCACGAGCAGCCCCATGATCTGACGAGCCGCCGACGACGTGTCGATAGAACCCGAATCGTCGACGACCGCGACGCGCGTCTGGTCGGCCGTGAGCGCCTTCACGTTGACGCGGTACTGCTTCGCCTGCTTTTCCTTCTTGCCGTGGAACAGCTGGCTCCAGAAGCCCTGCTCGGCCGAGCTCAGGTCCTTCGGATCGACATAGCGCACGAAATACAACCCCTTCGAGCGATCGCGATCGTCGACCGTGAAGTTCGCGCGATCGAGCGCGAGACCGACGTGCAGCCACGATCGGTCGTACGGCTCGCCGAGCGTGACTTCGGACGGCACTGCCGCGTCGGCCGCATCGTTACCCTGCGCCGACGTGCGCGAGACGTTCTGCGCGGCGATCGCGGCGGCAGCCTTCGACGATGCGTCGGCGTCGGCCTTCTTGTCCTTCGGCACCTCGTTGTCCTTGATGTTCGCGATCGGCGGCTCGCCGTTCTTCGCACGCTGCTCGTTCTGCGCGAGCACGGCCATCAGCCGCTTCAGGTATTCGGTCTCGAGTGCCGGATCGTTCGGCTTCGGCTCCCACTTGCTCGAATCGTTGTTCGCGCCGGTGATCGCCTCGCGCATCCCCTTCTGGCTGATGAACACGTAGGTGCCGCCGCTCGGTGCCGAATCGAGACGCGTGCGGTACTTGTTGCGCTCGGCCGTCACGTACGAGTTGCCCATCGCCTTCGAGATCACGCTGCGGATCAGGCCGTCGTTGATCTGCGGATGGGTTTCGTTCCAGTCGGTTTCCATCACGCCCTTGTCGCGCTGGTCAACGACGAGCAGGAAGCCCTGCTCCTGCCAGAAACGACGCACCTGCGGCCAGATGGCGGCCGGCTGCTTGCCGTCGATCACGAGCCAGCTCTCGGTGCCGTCGCGCTGGATATGCATGCCGGCCACGGCTGGCGCGACGGTGTCCAGTGCAGGCGCCGCCTGCTGGACCTGCTGAAGCGCAGACAGGGAAGTCGCGCCGCCCTGGGGCGGCAGCGAACGCTGATCGGCCGTCTCGTCGAGCATGTTGGGCGGCACTGCGAGCGACGCTTCCTTCGATTTCGAATCGCTCTTGTAGTCCACTTTCGTGGGCGACGACGTACCGCAACCGGCGACGAGCGCGCCAGTGGCGAGCACTGCAGCGAACCGCATGGTAAGACGAAGATCAGTCATGTTCGGGGAATCCTCTTCCGCTAAATCACGGCGCTTTCCGTGGATCAACCTTGCATTTTACCGGGGCCGCGCCGCGATGTGCAAAAAAGCGACCGGCAAGAAAAAACCCGCGTCAGCATGAACTGACGCGGGTTCTTGTCTGGTCGGGGCGAGAGGATTTGAACCTCCGACCACCTGCACCCCATGCAGGTACGCTACCAGGCTGCGCTACGCCCCGAAAGAAGAAAATTATAACAGACACTTTTCCGATTTAGAATCGGGTCGCATGCATTTTGTGAATGTTCTTGTGAAATTTTTTGGCGTGCCGGTGCCGATACGAGTGAAGCCGCGCATGCTGGCGCGATCTGCGCTCCCACTGCACGGCGTCCGCATCGCATTCACCGCTTGCGCGCAACGCAGATGACCGTCAGGCCGGCAACGCGGTTGAACCGGAACATCGGCAACTCGACGCGACAGATCGTCTTGAGCAAGCCGTTGACGAGCGGATGGTGCCGACGCAATTGCGACGCCGGCTCGCGTGGATGCCGACGCGCCCGCTCGCCCAGCCGCAGCGCTGCCGCGAGCGGAAACGTGAGGCCGAAGTAATAGGCGCCGCGTTCGACGTCGAGCCCCGCACGACGAACCACATCCTCGAGACCGCCGAGCGTGTACCTGCGCTTGTGCTCGAGA
The DNA here is from genome assembly GCF_058781685.1 of Burkholderia sp. FW306-1C-G01B. Classification (NCBI taxonomy): domain Bacteria; kingdom Pseudomonadati; phylum Pseudomonadota; class Betaproteobacteria; order Burkholderiales; family Burkholderiaceae; genus Burkholderia; species Burkholderia sp. FW306-1C-G01B. The sequence continues at coordinate 390,647 of NZ_JBYSWZ010000004.1, read as the reverse complement.
AAATCGTCATGGCCGCTCCAGAGGAACTGGAACGCGGGAACCGTGATCAGGAACCGGCTGCCCGGAGGCGCCCCCTTCACATACTGCGCCAGCAGCCCGACATCGTCGTCGACATGCTCGAGCACGTCCATCAGCAGAACGAGATCGGCATCGAATCGCTCGACGGACCGCCGAAAGTGGATGGGTTTGCCGGCCGTCTCTTCGTCGGTATCGTCGGCGTAGCTCGTATCGACACACCACGCTTCCGTCGCCTGCGTGCGTTCGAGCAAGTGCTTCGAGAAGAAGCCGGAGCCTGCACCGACGTCGAGTATCCGGTTCGCGCCCGCCCCGCCCAGGAACCGACGGATCGCGCTCGCCTTCGACGCGTAGTACCAGTGATCGCCCACACCCGCACCCAATACGTCGACTTCCTTCAGATCCATGACGCTTCCCCGTGACGGCCAAGTGTTTTGATCCGTACAGCCATAAAGCTGATCTTACCTCGCCGTTGCCGCCGATCGTACCTGTCGACGCTGCACGACGGGGCCGGATCGCACGCTTGCTTCGACCGCCTCGGCCGACGCGTCGCGAATCCGCTGAAAACCCGCGCCGGCCAAGGCTGGCAGCAGATTCGCCCGTTCGTCTAAAAACACGTCGGCCGAGGGTCCGCACAAACCAAACGACCGTTTGATCCAGCCGCCCAGCCACCCCGAATCCGTTGTCCCGCCGCCCGTCGGCGCGCCGCGCCCGGGCGCCCGTTGTTTGGTAACGTCGCTCTAGCGCGCTATGACACACTGCACGGCATCGACGCTCGCGCCGTACAGTGGCGCGCGCCGCCGTCGATCACGACAAGACATGGAGACAGACGATGCGGAATGCGGTCCGGCGCGGCCATCGCTCGCCTTTGGCAATTTTCGACTGGATTTCCGGCCCGCGACGCGCGGCCGCCCCGGTCTCGCACAAGACAGCCCGCGTGTTCGGCTGCGGCGCGCTGGCGCTCGTGCTGCTCTGCACCGGTTGTGCGGAATCGTCCGCGCAGCGCGACGGCAACGCGTCGGTCACGTCGACGAAGATCGAGCGCACCAAAGCCGAACGCCTCGCCCGCGAGCAGCAGATCGCGCGCACCGTGCCGTCGCTCGCATCGATCAGCCTCACGCAACCGCGCCCGTTCACGCTGCGCGACTCGGGCCAGAACGGCGCGATGACGTTCCTGCGCGACGTCGATTTCCGCATCGTCAACAACCTCGGCTTCTTCGTCCATCGGTTGTCGGCCACGCTCGTGCCGACGCAGGCCGGCGCGCCGATCGTGTTCGACGATCCGACGAGCTTCGAGATCGACGTGCACGAAGGCACGGTCACGCTCGACAACGCGAAGCTGACCGCCCTCTTCAATACCTATATCTTCGGTTACCGCAACGCACCGCTGCGCAAGCTCGCCGTGTCGGCCGGCGACGGCGTGATCCACCTGCAGGGCGAAATGCAGCGCGACGGCTGGGTGCCGTTCTCGCTGACCGGCACGCTCGCGATCCGCGACGGCAGCCAGCTCGTGTTCCATCCGACCGGGGTGCGCGTGTCGGGCATCAACGCGCAGCCGGTGATGCGCGCGGCCAACGTGAAGATGGCCGACCTGCTGAAGGTCCAGACGCCGATCGCGCAGCTCGCCGGCGACGATCTCGTAATGTCGGTCGACAAGCTGATGCCGCCGCCGCGCCTGAAGCTCACGATCACCGCGCTGCGCGTGACGCCGGCCGGCCTCGACCTTACGCTCGACGACGGCACGCATGCGGGCTTTGCGATGCCTGCGAACGCGCCGCAGCAGGCGATGGTCATCCGCGGCGGCGACGTGAAGTTCATGCGCTCGATGCCGATGAACGCAGACATCCTGATCGGCCCGGTCGATTCGACGAAGCGCGACCAGAATTTCGTGTTTGACCTGTATCACTATCGCGACCAGGTGTCGGCTGGTTACTTCAATTTCGACGAAAGCGGTGCGATGGCCATCCGGATGCCTTCGTACACGGGTCCGGCCAGCGGCGCGCTGCTCGGCAACGCGGCCGCACGCCTGAACGACAGCTTCCTCGCCGCGCAGCAGTATGCGCTGCGCGAGGTGCGCCAGCACTGGGAAGCCTACGCGCTCGCGGCGGACACGGCGCGGCCCGGCATGCAGAAGGTCGCGATGCGGCGCACGTCGACCACGCCGTTCAACGAGCGGCACGTGTCGAACCGCAACCCGACGATCCATCTGCACAACGTCGACTTCAACCTGTCCGGCGATATCGGCTTTCATGTCGAGGATCTCGACGTCGAACTCGTGTCGAAGCGTCCCGGCGAGCCCGTCGACCTCGACGATCCGAACCAGTACGACATCCGCATTCTCGGCGGCACGGTCGTCGAGTCATGGAAGGCGATGTCCGCGCTCTTCAACAACTACCTGCTCGACTACTCGCCACGTTCGTTGAACGACCTGCAGCTCAGTGCGGACGGCCAGAACCTGCGCGTCCAGGGCGGCATCAAGCTGTGGAATCACGTGCCGGGCGTCTGGCTGCCGACCGACATGAAGGGCTCGCTGACGGTACTCGACGACCGGCACCTCGCGTTCAAGCCGTCCGAGGTGTCGGTGCTCGGCATTCCGCAGGCGAAGCTGCTGCGCTCGCTCGGTATCGAGCTCGCTTCGCTGACGCCGCTGCAGCGTCGCGGCGCGGAACTGCGCGGCGACACGCTCGTGCTCGACCAGTACACCGTGTTCCCGCCGCCGGTGCTGAACGGCAAGCTCGGGCAGGCAACGGTCGAGCGCGACGGGCTGCGCCTCACGTTCCGGCGGGCGGCGGGCGCGCCCGCGCCGAAGCGGCCGCAGATCGATGCGCCGAGCTACATGTGGATGGAAGGCGGCGACATGAAGATGTTCAACGTGCTCGAACTGAACGTGCGCGCGCTGATCCGGAATTCGGCCGAGGCCGGCCCGATGCGTTTCGACCTGTACGGCTACCGCAGCCAGGTCGCGCAGGGCTCGGTGAGAATGCTGCCGGACGGCACGCTGGTCGTCGACATGGGGCAGAAGAATCCGCTCGCGTCGCGCTGATCCGCGTGCGCGACGCGCATGAAAAAGCCCGGTGGCGCTTCGCCAACCGGGCTTTTCATTTCGTCCTTCGTACTTCGCGCTTCAGTCGTGCTTCAGTCCTTCGATCACGTCGAGCAGCGCCTGGCGCAACGCGATGACGTCGACGGTTGCGCCCGGCTTGCCGGGCACACGCGCGTCGGCGGCCTGCATCTCGGCGGATTCGACCGGTTCCGCCGCAGCCCGCCCGCCGCCCGGCGAATCGAGCCGGTTGCGTGCACCGTTGATCGTGAACCCCTGCTCGTACAGCAACTCGCGAATCCGCCGGATCAGCAGCACTTCGTGATGCTGGTAATACCGACGATTGCCGCGCCGCTTCACCGGCCGCAGCTGGGTGAATTCCTGTTCCCAATAACGCAGCACATGCGGCTTGACCCCGCACAGTTCGCTGACTTCGCCGATCGTGAAGTAGCGCTTCGCGGGAATCGGAGGCAAAACGACTTTCTCAACCGTGGTGGTCATCGTCGGTTAACCGTCGGTAAGGGTGCGCGGCGGCCGCGCGGAGACGTCAGCGCGCGGGGCTTACTCCGCGCCGTTTTCGACCAGCGCCTTCAGCTTCTGGCTCGCGTGGAAGGTTACCACCCGGCGGGCCGCGATCGGAATCGCCTCGCCCGTCTTCGGATTACGGCCAGGACGCTGCGGCTTGTCGCGCAGCTGGAAATTGCCGAACCCCGACAGCTTGACGCTTTCGCCGTTTTCAAGCGCGTCGCGGATCACCTCGAAAAACGCCTCGACCATGTCCTTCGCTTCACGCTTGTTCAGCCCGACGCTGTCGAACAGCAGCTCTGCCAGTTCCGCCTTCGTCAGCGTGGGCGTCTCGGCGGACGCCGGCGCCGAAGCGTCGCGGTTCATGGCGCTGCGTTGCGCCGTCAGGAGGGCTTCGAATTCACTCGAGGTCATGTCGTTCATATCTGCCATACAGCGCGTTGAATCAAAACTTACGATGGGAAAAAGCCGCCCGCAAGCGGGCGGGCCCTCTCCTTAGCCGCGCAGGCGCGCACCGGCACGAGCCATCCGCTCGACCAGCGTCTGGATCGCCTGATCGACGACCTCGTCCTGTAGCGTGCCAGCCGCGTCCTGCAGCGTCACACGGAAGGCAAGGCTCTTCTCGTGCGCGGCAAGACCACCGGAAGTATTTGATTTTGCACGAAATTCGTCGAATAGTACAACCTTCTGAACGAATCGGCAGGCCTCTTCGGCAAGCGCCTTCTTCATTTCGTCGAAAAGTGCCTGAACCTCGACCGCCTGATCGACGACAACGGCGATATCGCGACGTACCGGCGGGAATTTCGACACGTCGGTCGGCGCGGGCAGCGCACGCGCAATCAGCGCGTCCGCATCGATTTCGAACATCACGGGCGCGTGCGGCAGCTCGTACTTCTGCATCAGGCGCGGGTGCAGCTCGCCGATCCAGCCGACCGCGCGGCCATCGACCTCGATCCGCGCGCTGCGGCCCGGATGGAGGGCCGGATGCTCTGCCTTCACGAAACGCGCGGCCGCGGGCGCGAGCAGCGCCTCCAGATCGCCCTTCACGTCGAAGAAATCGACAGCGCGGGTCTCGGTGCCCCACTGCTCGTCGAGGGCTGGACCGTACGCAAGCGCGCCGACACGCTTCGGCTGCGCATGACCTTCGACGGCCAGCTCGCCGGCCTTCACCGACGAATCGGCGAGGAACACGCGGCCCGATTCGAACACGCGCACGCGATCGGCGCGCCGGTTCAGGTTGTGACGAAGCACGGCGATCAGGCTGCCGAACAACGTCGTGCGCATCACCGAAAGCTGGCTCGCGATCGGGTTCAGCAGCCTGATCGGGTTGTCGTTGCCTGCGAAATCGTGCTCCCACTCCGCATCGACGAAGCTGAAGTTGACGGTTTCCGCATAGTCGCGCGCGGCGAGCGCATGACGGATGTCGTGGATCGAGCGCCGCGTCTCGTTGGTCGCACGCATTTCGCTCGTCGCGACCGGCGGACGCGCGGGGATCTTCTCGAAGCCGTAGATACGCGCCACTTCCTCGATCAGGTCTTCCTCGATCTCGATGTCGAAGCGGTGCGACGGCGGCGTCACGAGGAACGCGTCGTCTTCACGCTCGAACGGCAGGCCGAGGCGCGTGAAGATGCTGGCGATCTCGTCGGCGCCGATCTTCACGCCGATGATGCGGTTTGCGCGCGACACGCGCATCTTCACCGGCGCGCGCTGCGGCAGGTTCACGGACTGATCGTCGACCGGGCCGGCCTTGCCGCCGCAGATCTCGAGGATCAGCTGCGTGATGCGCTCGACGTGCTCGACGGTCGTCGCGTAATCGACGCCGCGCTCGAAGCGATGGGCCGCATCGGTCGAGAAGTTGTACTTGCGCGCGCGGCCGCGGATGCTGTCCGGCCACCAGAACGCGGCTTCCAGGTAGATGTTGGTCGTGTCGAGCGTGACGGCCGTGCTGTCGCCGCCCATGATGCCGGCCAGGCTTTCGACCTGGCGGTCGTCCGAAATCACGCCGACCGTTTCGTCGAGTTCAACCGTGTTGCCATTGAGCAGCTTCAGCGATTCGCCGCGCTTGCCCCAGCGCACCTCGATGCCGCCGTGGATCTTGTCGAGATCGAACACGTGCGACGGACGGCCGAGCTCGAACATCACGTAGTTCGAGATATCGACAAGCGCGGACACGCTGCGCTGGCCCGAACGCTCGAGACGCTCGACCATCCACTGCGGCGTCTTCGCATGCGCGTTCACGCCGCGGATCACGCGACCCGAGAAGCGGCCGCATAGATCCGGAGCGGCAATGCGCACCGGCAGCGTTTCGTCGAGCTCGACGCGCACCGGGCGGATGTCGACCGGCGTCAGCGGCGCGCCGGTGATCGCGGCCGTCTCGCGCGCGATGCCGAACACGGACAGGCAGTCGGCCTTGTTCGGCGTCAGCTTGATTTCGAAGATCGTGTCGTCGAGATGGAGCGTCTCGCGGATGTCCTGACCGACCGGCGTGTCTTCCGGCAGGATCAGCAGGCCGCTGTGGTCCTCGGACAGCTTCAGCTCGCGCGCCGAGCACAGCATCCCCTGGCTCTCCACGCCGCGCAGCTTCGACAGCTTGATCGCGAACGGCTTGCCGCCCTCTTCTGCCGGCGGCAGTTCCGCTCCGACCAGCGCGACCGGCACCTTGATGCCGGGCGCCACGTTCGGCGCGCCGCAGACGATGTTCAGCGTCGCGCCGGTGCCGGCGTCGACCTGGCAGACATTGAGCTTGTCCGCATCCGGATGCTTGACGACTTCGAGCACGCGGCCGACGACGATCTTCGACGTCGGCGGCGCAGCCTTGCTCAGCGATTCGACTTCGAGCCCCGCCATCGTCAGCGCGTGCGACAGTTCGTCGGTCGTGAGCTGCGGGTCGACAAAGGTTCTCAACCAGGATTCAGGGAATTGCATGGATGTCTACGTTCGAAACAGGTTAGATCGACGCCCGGGGCCCCATCGGATCGTCCGTCGGATCGTCCGTCGGGGCGTGCGCGGGCACAGGTCGGCGCGGCGAGCGGCGTTATGCGAACTGGCGCAGGAAACGCAGGTCGTTCTCGAAGAACAGCCGGAGATCCTGGACGCCGTAGCGCAGCATCGTCAGGCGCTCGAGGCCGCTGCCGAACGCGAAGCCGATGTAACGCTCGGGATCGAGGCCCATGTTGCGAATCACGGTCGGATGCACCTGCCCCGAGCCGGAGATCTCGAGCCACTTGCCGGCGTTCTTGCCTTGCTCGAACATCATGTCGATTTCGGCCGACGGTTCCGTGAACGGGAAATACGACGGCCGGAAGCGCACGAGGATGTCGTCGCGCTCGAAGAATTTTTTCAGGAAGTCGGTATAGACGCCCTTGAGGTCGGCGAAGCTGATGTTTTCGTCGATCCACAGCCCCTCGACCTGATTGAACATCGGCGAGTGGGTCGCATCGCTGTCGACGCGATACGTGCGGCCCGGCGCGATCACCTTGATCGGCGGACGGTTCATGCGCGCGTAACGCACCTGCATCGGGCTCGTGTGCGTGCGCAGCAGCAGTTGGCGGCCGTCGGCGTCCTTGCCTTCGACATAGAAGGTGTCCTGCATCGAACGCGCCGGATGGTTCTCCGGGCTGTTCAGCGACGTGAAGTTGTACCAGTCGGTCTCGATTTCGGGACCGTCGGCCACGTCGAAACCGATCGAGCGGAAAATCTGTTCGACGCGCTCCCACGTGCGCATCACGGGGTGCAGGCTGCCTGCACCGGCGCCGCGGCCCGGCAACGTCACGTCGATCGCCTCGGCGGCGAGGCGCTGGTTCAACAGCGCGTCGGCCAGCGCCTGGCGACGTGCGGTCAGCGCGGCTTCAACCTGCTGCTTCGCGACGTTGATGCGTGCGCCTTCGGTCTTGCGTGCTTCGGGATCGAGCTTGCCGAGGCCCTTCAGCAACTCGGTCAGCGCACCCGACTTGCCGAGAAATCGTGCTTTCTCGTTTTCGAGCGTGGTGATGTCGGCAGCCTGTTCGAAGGACTGCTGCGCGTCGGCGACAATCTGGTCCAGATCCATAGATCCCATCATTTCCAACGTCATTCGGTCTTGGCGAGCGAAATCGCCCGGCCAACAAAAAACGGCCCCCACGCTCTCGTGCTTTGCATGGGACCGGAGTAAGCGCCAAAGGCGCTAACTCCGGATCGACACATTCGCTGCCCCCCCGAGGGGGCGATCGGCCCTCTTGGGGCGGCCCAGCGAGGGCCGATAAAAAAAGGGGCTCGGAGAGCCCCGTTTTCGCTGCAGCGGCCGAGACTACCGGATCATCGCTGCAACTAACCACGCAGTGCTAATTTCGCAATTAGGCTGCAACGGCGGCTTTCACCTGCTTGACGATCGCAGCAAAAGCAGCCTTGTCGAACACCGCCATGTCGGCCAGCACCTTACGGTCGAGTTCGATCGACGCCTTCTTCAGGCCGTTGATGAACACGCTGTAGGTCATGTCGTGCTGGCGAACTGCCGCGTTGATACGCGTGATCCACAGTGCGCGGAACACACGCTTCTTGTTGCGGCGATCGCGGTACGCGTACTGGCCAGCGCGCATCACCGCCTGCTTGGCGATGCGGTAGACGTTATTGCGGCGGCCGCGATAACCCTTGGCCAGGTTGATGATCTTCTTGTGGCGGGCCCGTGCGGTTACCCCACGTTTGACTCGAGGCATGTTTCTCTCCTTAGAGTATCGATTGAGGGGTTACGCGAACGGGAGCATCGCGCGGACGGAGTTCAGATCGGAATCATGAACTGCCGTTGCGCCGCGCAGATGGCGCTTGTTCTTCGTGGTTTTCTTGGTCAGGATGTGGCGCTTGAAGGCTTGACCGCGCTTGACGGTACCGCCCGGACGCACCACGAAGCGCTTTGCAGCGCTCTTCTTGGTCTTCATCTTAGGCATGACGAACAACTCCAGTTTATTAGATGGCGATGGGTGTGCGGTTGGCTTGCGCCCTTGACCCGCCCTTCGAAACCCAGTCCACTTGTGTACGGCGTACCGCTTGCGCAGCCGCCGTCATTGTTGGCGCGCCGCCCTGACCGGGCAACGCGCCGAACCACTTCCGAACCTGCGCGCGAAGCGCGCGGGCCCGTTACTTCTTTTTCTTCGGCGAGAGCACCATGATCATCTGGCGCCCTTCCATCTTCGGCATCTGCTCGACCTGGCCGACTTCCTCGAGATCCGTGCGCAGACGCTCAAGCATCCGCATACCGATTTCCTGGTGAGCCATTTCGCGACCGCGGAAACGCAACGTGATCTTCGTCTTGTCGCCCTCTTCGAGGAAGCGCACGAGATTGCGAAGCTTGACGTTGTAATCCCCGTCATCGGTACCCGGGCGGAACTTGACTTCCTTGACCTGGATGACCTTCTGCTTCAGCTTCGCTTCATGCTGCTTCTTCGATTCCTGGTACTTGAACTTGCCGTAATCCATCAGACGGCAAACCGGGGGAACCGCTTGCGGCGCGATTTCCACCAGGTCAACATCCAGTTCTTCCGATTTACGGAAAGCATCAGCGAGTTTTACGATACCGAGCGGTTCGTTCTCGATCCCGACCAGACGCACTTCCGGCGCAGTGATTTCACCGTTGATGCGATGCGACGACTTATCAGTAGCGATGTTACGTTTCCTCTAAAAATTAAAAAAACGAGCCGCGCTGCCAGGGCGGTTACTTGAACGAGCGCAGGTCTTCCTGCAGACGCTCAACGAAGGCATCGACCGGCATCACGCCAAGATCGACGCCGCCACGGGCACGCACGGCTACCGTTTGCGCATCACGCTCCTTATCGCCCACGACGAGGAGATAAGGCACCTTTTCCAGCGTGTGCTCGCGTATTTTATAGCTAATCTTCTCGTTGCGCAAATCGGCCGTCACTCTAACCCCTTGTTTTTGCAACGATTGGGCCAGAGATTGCGCATATTCGACCTGACTTTCGGCGATATTGAGCACAACAGCCTGCATCGGCGCGAGCCAGACCGGCATCGCACCAGCGTGGTGCTCGATCAAAATGCCGAGGAATCGCTCCATCGAACCGACGATCGCACGGTGCAGCATCACGGGCCGGCGACGGCTGTTGTCTTCCGCCACGTACTCGGCGCCGAGACGTTCCGGCAGCATCATGTCGAGCTGCAGCGTGCCGCACTGCCACGAACGGCCGAGCGCGTCCTTGATGTGGTACTCGATCTTCGGACCGTAGAACGCACCCTCGCCCGGCAGCTCTTCCCACTGGAGGCCGCACGCCGTCAGCGCATCACGCAGGCCCTGCTCGGCACGGTCCCACGTTTCGTCGGAACCCATGCGCTGCTCCGGACGCAGCGACAGCTTGATGTCGATGTGGTCGAAGCCGAAATCGCCATACACGCTCATCGCCAGCCTGTTGAACGCGATCGACTCGGCAATGATCTGGTCTTCCGTACAGAAGATGTGCGCGTCGTCCTGCACGAAGCCGCGCACGCGCATCAGGCCGTGCAGCGCGCCCGACGCCTCGTTGCGGTGGCACGAGCCGAATTCCGCGTAACGCAACGGCAGGTCGCGATACGAACGCAGGCCGTGCTTGAACACCTGGACGTGCCCCGGACAGTTCATCGGCTTGATCGCGTAGTCGCGCTTCTCCGACTCCGTCGTGAACATGTTCTCGCGGTAGTTCTGCCAGTGGCCCGACGCTTCCCACAGCGAGCGGTCCATGATCATCGGCGTCTTGATCTCGAGGTAGCCGGCTTCGTTCACGCGGCGGCGCATGTACTGCTCGACCTGCTGCCACAGCGCCCAGCCCTTCGGATGCCAGAACACCATGCCCGGCGACTCTTCCTGCATATGGAACAGGTCGAGCTGCTTGCCGAGCTTGCGGTGGTCGCGTTTTTCCGCTTCCTCGAGCATGTGCAGGTACTGATCCTGGTCTTCCTTCTTCGTCCAGGCCGTGCCGTAGATGCGCTGCAGCTGCTCGTTCTTCGAATCGCCGCGCCAGTACGCGCCCGCGACCTTCATCAGCTTGAAGACCTTCAGCTTGCCGGTCGACGGCACGTGCGGGCCGCGGCACAGATCGGTGAAGCCCCCGTGCGAATACAGCTTGATTTCGTCGCTCTGCGGAATCGATTCGATGATCTCGGCCTTGTACTTCTCGCCGAGGCTGCGGAAGTAACCCGCGGCCTCGTCGCGCGACACGACACGGCGCGTCACGGGCTCGTCCTTCTTCGCGAGTTCCTGCATGCGCTTTTCGATCTTTTCCAGATCTTCCGGCGTAAACGGACGGTTATACGAGAAGTCGTAATAGAAGCCGTTGTCGATCACGGGGCCGATCGTCACCTGCGCATCCGGATACAGATCCTTCACTGCATACGCAAGCAAGTGCGCGGTCGAGTGACGAATGATGTCGAGACCGTCGGCATCCTTGTCCGTGACGATGGCGAGCGACGCGTCGCGGTCGATCACCGCGGACGTATCGACGAGCTCGCCGTCGAGCTTGCCACCAAGCGCAGCCTTCGCAAGGCCGGGACCGATCGAGGCTGCAACCTCGGCAACTGTCACCGGATGCTCGTATTGTCGAACTGAGCCGTCAGGCAAGCGTATCGAAACCATAGCAATCTCCGTGATGCCGACAGTGGGCGGCAGACCAGGCACGCGATGTAAAAGTCACGCGCGGAATTTTCGCGACAAAAAAAATGCGGCCCCGCTTTCGAGGGGCCGCATTCGATACTTCACTCAAACTGAAAGGGCGAAAACGTTCCTCGACTAGCGTCGCTCCGAAGTGGTTTCGGTCAACGTTCGCGGTGTCATAACCGTATTCGCCTTGTTCGCGTTGAGCTATTTACTGCATCGAATACCCGGAGACCGGGCATTCTCAATTCGTTGGTAGGCTCGATTGGACTCGAACCAACGACCCCCACCATGTCAAGGTGGTGCTCTAACCAGCTGAGCTACGAGCCTAGAGAAGCTGAAATTATATGGAGCTGCTATCGGTTTGGCAAGCGTTTTTATGCGGTCGCAGCAAAATAACGGTGTTCCAACCCCATCATGTCTTGCGACCGGCCCGTACGACGCCCTGCACCTCACCGAGCAGCGTGCAGGCGCGCTGGACTTGCGCCGAGTTCGACACCTCGACCGTGAACTGCATGAATGCCGCATTGCGGCGACTCTGCGTCTTCACGCCCACCACGTTCATCTTTTCGCGCGCGAACACTTCGGAGATGTCGCGCAGCAACCCTTGCCGGTCGCTCGCCTCGATCATCAGGTCGACCGGATAGACGGACGCGCCGCGCCCGCCGAGCACGTCGGCCGACCAGGTCGTCTGCAGCACGCGTTCCGGCGCGCGCTCGACCATCCGGCGAAACGTCGGGCAATCGCTGCGGTGGATCGACATCCCCTTGCCGCGCGTGACGAAGCCGCTGATCGGATCGGGCGGCGCCGGCCGGCAGCAACGCGCGAGCTGGGTCAGCAGCGCGTCGACGCCCACCACCAGCACGCCGGTCGACGCACCGTGCGCAACGCTCGCGCCACTGCTGCGCTTCTCGAAATCGGCTGGCGCCTCGGGCGCCGGCTCGGGCGGCGGCGCATCCGACAGCGCATGTTCGACGTTGCGCAGGCTGAATTCTTCCTTGCCGACGACCGAGAACAACTCCTCGGGCGACTTGAAGCCGAGCTTCGCGGCGAGGTTGTCCAGGTTGACCGACGTCTTGCCCTCACGCTGCAGCGTCTTTTCGACGAGCGCCCGGCCATGCGCGACGTTTTCCTCCTGCTCGATCGAGTTGAACCACGCCCGCACCTTCTGACGCGCGCGCGAACTCTTCAGGTAACCGAGCTGCAGGTTCAGCCAGTCGCGCGACGGCCCACCCTCCTTCACCGCGACGATCTCGACCGTCTGGCCGTTCGCGAGCGGCGTGTTCAGCGGCACCATCACGCCGTCGACGCGCGCGCCGCGGCAACGATGACCGAGTTCGCTGTGCAAGTGGTACGCGAAATCGACCGGCGTCGCGCCCTGCGGCAGCGCGATCACGCGCGCCTGCGGCGTCAGCACGTAGATGTGGTCGTCGTCGAGCGACGTCTCGCGCAATTGCGCCCACGCCTGGTCGCCCGATACCCCCGGGCCGTCCTCGACATCGTCCTTCCATGCGAGCAACTGACGCAGCCACGCGATCTTCTCGTCATACTTGTCGCTCGCCGAAAACTGGCCGCCGTAGCCGCGCGCGCCGGCCTCCTTGTAGCGCCAGTGCGCGGCAACGCCGTACTCCGCGAAGCGGTGCATCTCCTGCGTGCGGATCTGCACTTCGAACGCACGGCCGTCGTCGCCGATTACGACCGTATGCAGCGACTTGTAGCCGTTCGGCTTCGGCCGCGAGATGTAGTCGTCGAACTCCTTCGGCACCGGCTGCCACAGGTGATGCACGATGCCAAGCACCGCGTAGCAATCCTTGATGTCGGGCACGATCACGCGAAACGCACGCACGTCGTACAGCTCGGCGAAATCGAGCTCCTTGCCGCGCATCTTGCGCCAGATGCTGTAGATATGCTTCGGCCGGCCGCTCACGTCGGCCTGGATGTGCGCGTCCGCCAACTCGTGCTGCAGCCGACCGATCGCCTGCGTGACGTACGCCTCGCGTTCGATGCGCTTCTCGTCGAGCAGCTTCGCGATCCGCTTGTAGGTGACGGGATCCTCGAAGCGGAACGCGAGGTCCTCGAGCTCCCACTTCAGTTGCCAGATCCCGAGGCGGTTCGCGAGCGGCGCATAGATCTCGAGCGTCTCGCGCGCGACGTCGGGCGGCGGATCGATCTTCGCGGCCGCGTAGTAGCGCAGCGACTGCAACCGCGACGCGAGCCGGATCAGCACCACGCGGATGTCCTGCGCAAACGCGAGCAGCATCTTGCGCAGCGCCTCGATCTGCGTGCGCCGCTCTTCCGCCGCGTCGCGCCCGGCGTCGGGCACCGCGTTCTGCGCGGCGCGCAGGCTGACGGTGCCGAGCCGCAACAGCTTGCGCACGTCCGACACGAGTCGCGCCACTTCGTCGCCGAAACGTTCGGTGAGCTCGCGCTCCGGGTCGTTCAGGTGCGGCGTCAGTACGAACAGTGCGGCGGCCTGCATCGCGGGCGGATCGACGTTCAGCGTGCGCATGATCGACGCCGTGCCCGCCGAGTGATCGGCGAGCAGTTCGCCGGACGACAGCCGTGCGTCGCCGGCCCGCTCGCGCACGAACGCGAGCACGTCGTCGAACGACGGTGCCGCGACGGGAGAAGTGGAAACGGACTCGGTCATTACACGGCCTGACGGAATGCGGTCATCGTCGGTTGATGCTCAGCTCTGCCCCGCTCAGCTCCGCTGCGCGGCGACGACCACGATCTCGACGAGCAGCGCCGGATCAGCGAGCTTCGCCTCGACGGTGGCGCGCGGCGGCGTGTTGCCCTGCGCGACCCATGCGTCCCACTCCGCATTCATGCCTTCGAAGTTCGCCAGATCCGAGATGTAGATCTGTACCGACAGCAGATGCGCCTTGTCGCTGTTCGCTTCGGCGAGCAGGCGGTCGATGTGGCCGAGCACTTCGCGCGTCTGGCCCCTGATGTCCTGCGCGGTGTCTTCGGCGATCTGGCCGGCCAGATACACGGTACCGTTGTGGATCGCGGTTTCGGAGAGACGGGCCCCGACGTGATGACGAATGACTGCCATGGAATGTTCCGGTCGTGAGTGGGTAAAGAATCGGACGACGACACGGCCCGCGTGCCACCGAACCGCATATTATGACGCGTTTATGCGTCGCCTTCGACGAAAAACCGCCGCGCGAGCGCAATCTGGTCGGCCCCGATGAACGCCGGCGCGTGGCCCGCACCGGGAATCTCGGCCTGCGTCACATGCCGGCCGCGACGCATCATGTCGGCCACCGTCTCGCGCGACAGCAGGTCGGACGTCTCGCCGCGCACGACGAGCAACGACGCGTCCGTCGTCTCGACGGCACGCCACAGCGCGGCCTCGCCGAGCGCGGCCAGTTCGGGCGTCGTCGCCTTGAACGGCTCGGCAATGCGCGGATCGTAACGCATCGTCCAGCCGCCTTGGGGCAGTTCGCGCAGCAGCGGCCCGTTGATCTCGCGCCACTCGTCGGCGCTCAGCGCGCCGAACGGCAGCGACAACGACGTCAGATAGTCGACACCCTCCTGCTCGGTCGCAAAGCGCGGTTGCACGCCGAGATACTCGCCGATGCGCGTCAACGAATCGGGTTCGATGCGCGGGCCGACGTCGTTGACGATCATCCGCCGCAGCGGCGAGCCGGGCAGCCCCGCGAACGCGATGCCGATCAGGCCGCCCATCGACGTGCCGAACCAGTCGACCGATTCGACGTCGAGCCGCGCGATCAGCGTCACCATGTCGGCCACGTATTGCGGGATCGCATAGAGCCGCGGATCGGCAAGCCAGTCAGACCGGCCGCGCCCGACGACATCAGGGCAAACGACGCGATAGGTATCGGACAGCGCGGCGGCGAGCCGGTCGAAATCACGCCCGGAACGGGTCAGGCCATGCACGCAGACCAGCACGCGCGGGTTGGCGGGGTCGCCCCATTCGGTATAGGCGACGTGATGAAGGCCGGCAGCGCTCGCACACTGCACGCGCCGCTGGCGAGGAACCGGGGGATTCGCTGGGGTCGTTGGCATCGTTGGCATCCTGTCGAACGGGGGCGCGCAGCGAGGCAACGCTGGTGCGGCCCAATGCAGACGATTGTAAACCGCTTCGGTCGCGCGGCGCGGCCCGACGCGGCCCGCCGCCGGCCATCCGTGCCGCGGAATGCTGCGCGCGTGATGTTCGCCGTGCGCCCTCTTTCGACGAAACGATCCGCACAATCGCGCGCAACGTCAGCTCTCGTCCCAGCGCCACGCCGCCTGCAAGTGCTCGCGCATGAAGTCGACGAACGTCCGCACGCGCAACGCGAGATGCCGCCCGCCCGGATAGACCGCATGCAGCGGCGCCGCTGGCGCCGCATACGCAGGCAGCACCCGCACGAGCCGGCCCGCCTCGAGATCGGACGCGACGTCCCAGATCGACTTCAACGCAACGCCCGCGCCGTCGAGCGCAAGCATGCGCGCCGCGCCTCCGTCGTTGGTCAGCACCGCCGCCGCGACCTCGACCGCGATCGGGCCGTCCAAGCCATCGAACCGCCATTCGGCCTGCAGTTGCTCGCCCATCACGATGCAACGGTGCGCACGCAGCTCGCCGGGATGCACCGGTAAGCCGCATTCGGCCACGTATGCCGGCGACGCGCACAGCACACGGCGGTTCGGCGCCAGTTCACGCGCGATCATCGACGAATCGGCGAGACTGCCGATCCGCACCGCGACGTCGATTTCGTGCGCGAGCAGATCGACGACCGTGTCGGTCAGAATCAGTTGCACGCACACCTGCGGATGCCGGCGCCGGAACTCGGCGACGAGCGGCGCGATCCGCAATCGCCCGATCTCGCCCGGTGCGGTCACGCGCAGCAGGCCGCTCACCGTGCCGCGACGATCCTGCATCAGCGTTTCCGCCAGGTCGACTTCGGCGAGGATGCGCAGCACCTGTGCATGGAACAGAGCGCCCTCGTCGGTCAACGTCTGCCGACGAGTCGTCCGGTGCAGCAGGCGCACGCCGAGCCGAGCCTCCAGGTGCGCAAGCCGTTTGCTGATGACCGACAGCGACAAGTCCTGCTCCCGCGCCGCCGCCGACAGGCTGCCCGCCGCGACGACGATCGAGAAGGTTTCCAGCGCAGGCAGGTCGTCGATCAGCATTCGAGCATCCTCGAGCCGCCGCCCTTTCCTTTTTTCGAATAATCCATTCGCTTCCCTTTGGTATTTATATCGAATTCGGAAACCTACCATGACGTCACTGCGCCATCCAGGCGCACCATCATGAAAAAGGAGAATCCGATGTCTGCCTTGCAACGATTCCTGCGCCGCTCGATTGCCGGCACGCTCGCGACGACGACGTTTGCCGCAGTCGCGCTACCGCCTGTCACCGCCAATGCGGCCGATCTCGCGGCTCCGTTGCACCTGACGGTCGCGGCCGGACTGCCTGCCGCGCAGGCGCGCGACCAGATCCTTGCGGCGCGCCGCTACGCCACGTTCTGGGACACCGGAGACGAGGCGCTTGCGCGCGCGGCACTCGCTGCCGACTTCACGGATCGCACGCTGCCGGCCGGACGCGCCCAGGGCCTGCCGGGGCCGCTCGCGGCATCACGAACGATGCGCGCGGCGATTCCCGACCTGCATTGCGAGATCGAGCAGATGATCGTCGCCGGCGATCGCGTCGTCGTCCACCTGCGGTTTCGCGGGCATTTCACCGAGGTCTTCGGTAACACGACCGGTCATGGACAGGCGGTCGATTTCATCGCGACCGACATCTACCGGATCGCGGCCGGCCGGATCGCCGAGAACTGGCACATCGAAGACAACCTGACGCTGATGCGCCAACTCGGCGTCGCAAACTGAGGGCTCGGCCGATGACGAACTTCGATCCTTCGATGCGCACGGCCCGCCGCGCGTTTCTCGCACAGGCCGGTGCGGGCGCCGGGCTGGCCGCCGCCGGCGCGGTACTCGGCAGCGCGGCGCGGGGCGCAAGCGCCGCAACGGCCGGGCCGCTCGCCGCGCCGACCGCCGCACACGGCAAGTTCTGGTCGAACGACATCCGCCTGGCGATCTCGATCTCGATGCAGTTCGAAGCCGGCGGGCAACCGCCCAAGGGCGCGGACAGCCCCTTCCCGCCCGTCGCGTTTCCACCGTCCGTGCCGGTCGATCTCGCGTCAGCCACCTGGTTCGCTTACGGCTACCGGGAAGGGATTCCGCGCCTTCTCGATCTGTGGGACCGCCACGACGTGAAAGTCACGTCGCACATGATCGGGGAAGCCGCGCGCCGCCATCCCGAACTGGCCCGCGAGATCGTCGCGCGCGGCCACGAAGCGGCCGCGCACGGCCCGACCTGGCGCGCGCAATTCGCGATGAGCCGCGACGACGAGCAACGCTTCCTGACCGAAGCGCGCGACATGGTCGAGGCGGCGACCGGCACGAGGCCAATCGGCTACAACTGCAACTGGTTGCGGCGCGGGCCAAATACGCTGTCGTTGCTGCAGGAACTCGGCTACGTCTATCACATCGACGACGTCAGCCGCGACGAGCCGTTCATCGAGACCGTGAACGGGCACGATTTCGTGGTCGTCCCGTACACGCTGCGCAACAATGACATCCTGCTGATCGAAGGCCGCAATTACTCGCCGACGATGTTCCTGGAGCAGATCAAGCTCGATTTCGACCAGCTCTACGCGGAGGCCGGGCAGCGACGCAGGCTGATGTCGATCAGCGCACACGACCGGATCAGCGGCACGCCGCAGATGGTCCGTGCGTGGGACGAATTCCTGCGCTACGCGCGAGCGCATCCGGGTGTCGCGTTCATGCGCAAGGACGAGATCGCGCGTTACGCGCTCGGCAGCGCGGCGACACTGCGCGAAACCGAGACGATCTGACCGGATTTCTTTCTTCTCAACGGAAACGAACCATCATGAACGATTCATTCAATGGCAACGCGGTGCTCGTGGTCGGCGGGAGCTCCGGGATCGGCGCGGCCGCCGCACAGGCATTCGCGCAACGTGGCGCACGCGTGACGATCGCTTCGCGCGACGCACGCAAGGGCGAGGCGATCGCAGCCGCAATCGGCCGCGGCACGCGCTTCGCACCGCTCGACATCACGCGAACCGACGAAGTCGACGCATTCTGCGCACGCGCCGGCCAGTTCGACCACGTCGTGATTTCCGCAGCCCAGACCGCAACGGGCCCGGTCCGTTCGCTCGCACTCGACGCCGCGCAGGCCGCGATGGACAGCAAGTTCTGGGGCGCGTATCGCATCGCGCGTGCAATCGACATCGTCCCGGGCGGCTCGCTGACGTTCGTGTCGGGGTTTCTCGGCGTGCGACCGAGTGCATCGTCGGTGCTGCAGGGTGCCATCAATGCGGCACTCGATGCACTGGCCCGCGGCCTGGCGCTCGAACTGGCCCCCGTACGCGTCAACACGGTGTCGCCCGGCCTGATCGCCACGCCGCTGTGGGACAAGCTCGCGACCGACGCGCGCGACGCCATGTTCGCCGGCGCCGCGCAGCGGTTGCCGGCGCGCCGCGTGGGCCGGCCCGAGGATGTCGCGAACGCGATCGTCTATCTGGCGGCGACGCCGTACTCGACCGGTTCGACCGTGCTCGTCGACGGCGGCGGCGCAATCGCGTAGTACGTCGAGAAAGGTCCGCGACACGGGCGCGATCGCGATGGAAACGCGCATTCCCGCGCGCCAAAAGACGCCGCCCCGCATGCATCGAAGCATGCGGGGCGGCGTAGCCGCGCAACAGCGCGCGGCGCCAGGCTCCGTCGGCTTACGCGACCGCGCTCACGTCGAGCGGTGCGCCCGTCTTCGCCTGGATCTCGTCGACGCTCACGCCGTCGGCGAGCTCGAGAACCTTCAGGCCGGCCGGCGTCACTTCGATCACGCCGAGATCGGTGATGATCAGGTCGACCACGCCGACACCCGTCAACGGCAGGTTGCACTCGTCGAGAATCTTGTGCTGGTCGCCCTTCGCGACGTGTTCCATCAGCACGACGACGCGCTTCACGCCGGCGACGAGGTCCATCGCGCCGCCCATCCCCTTGATCATCTTGCCCGGGATCATCCAGTTCGCGAGGTCGCCCTGCTTGCTGACCTGCATCGCACCGAGGATCGCGAGGTTGACGTGGCCGCCGCGGATCATTGCGAACGAGTCGGCCGACGAGAAGATCGACGAACCCGGCAGCGTCGTGACGGTCTGCTTGCCGGCGTTGATGAGATCGGCGTCGACTTCGTCCTCGGTCGGCGACGGGCCGATGCCGAGCAGCCCGTTCTCCGACTGCAGCCACACCTCGACGCCTTCCGGCACGTGGTTCGCAACGAGCGTCGGCAGGCCGATGCCGAGGTTCACGTAGAAGCCGTCCTGCAGTTCCTGCGCCGCGCGCGCGGCCATCTGGTCACGATTCCAGGCCATGTCAGTCTCCTTTCGCGCGTACGACGCGTTGTTCGATGCGTTTTTCCGGCGTCGCGTTCAGCACGATGCGCTGCACGAAAATCCCCGGCGTATGGACCTGGTCCGGATCGAGTGCGCCGTTCTCGACGATCTCCTCGACCTCCACCACGGTGATCTTGCCGGCCATCGCGCACATCGGGTTGAAGTTGCGCGCGGTGCGGCGATAGATCAGGTTGCCGGATTTGTCGGCCTTCCAGGCCTTCACGAGCGCGACGTCGGCCGTCAGCGACGGCTCGAGCACGTAGTGGCGATCGCCGAACTGGCGCGTCTCCTTGCCTTCCGCGATCACGGTGCCGTAGCCGGTATTGGTGAAGAACGCGGGGATGCCCGCGCCGCCCGCGCGCAGCTTCTCGGCCAGCGTGCCCTGCGGCGTGAATTCGAGCTCGAGTTCGCCGGCCAGGTACTGGCGCTCGAACTCCTTGTTCTCGCCGACGTACGACGAGATCATCTTCTTGATCTGGCGCGTTTCCAGCAGCAGGCCGAGACCGAAGCCGTCGACGCCCGCGTTGTTGCTGATGCAGGTGATGCCCTTGACGCCCGAATCGCGCAACGCCGCGATCAGCGCCTCCGGAATCCCGCACAGGCCGAAGCCGCCCACCGCGAAGGTCTGTCCGTCGCGGACGATCCCTTCCAGCGCGGCAGCCGCGCTTGGATAAACTTTGTTCATCTGTTGTCCCTTCCTCTATGGAAACCAGCGAAACCGGTTCACGCGCCCATGTGGACCGCAAGCCCGCCGCATCATTCTATGCATGCGCGGCGATGTGTGCGTCGAGGCGCGCTGTTTTTATATCGCGACGAACTGCCGCGAGATGCCTGAAAGGGTACGATGCGGCGCGGATGCGGCACAATACGCAAAAATACATAAGCGTTTGCCTCCGCTTGCCTGCGCCATGCCCGCTCTCGATTACCAGACTGCCTTCCACCTCGCGCCGCTCGGCCTCGTGATGTCGCGCGACCGCGTAATCGAGGACTGCAACGACGCGCTCGCGTCGATCTTCCGCTGCGCGCGGGCCGACCTGATCGGGAAATCGTACGAGGTACTCTACCCGTCGACGGACGAATTCCAGCGAATCGGCGAGCGCATCTCGCGCGTGATGGCCGCGAACGGCATCTACTCGGACGACAGAATCATGAAACGGGCCGACGGCGAGCTGTTCTGGTGCCACGTGACGGGCCGCGCGCTCGACCGCACCGCGCCGCTCGCGGCCGGCGTCTGGACCTTCGAGGACTTGAGCGCGACGCGCCGCGTCGCGGTCGAACTGACTCCGCGCGAACGCGAGATCGCCGCGCAACTCGCGACCGGCAAGACCAGCAAGCAGATCGGGCGCGTGCTCGACATCAGTTCGCGCACGGTCGACATCTACCGCGCACGGCTGATGCGCAAGTACGGGACGAACAACACGCCGGAGCTGCTGCAGCGCCTGCTCGGGCAGTGAATGGCGGCGCCCGGATGACAATCGGCCGCGCATGGCGGCCGATTCGGGTAACAACAGGCATGGCGAATCACCGGCGCGCCGGCGCCGGCCTCGCCGTATCGGCACTCAGACGATTTTCGTCGCGAGCGCGCGCTCGATCGTGTCGCGCAGCAGTTGCGGCAGCGGCACCGACTTGCCGAGCGCGTAGTCGACCCACACGCAGCGCGCGTTGCCGCGCGCATAGACGTGCTGCGGATCGTCCGCACGCGTGAGCTCGAAACCGGTGTCGAAGCTGCTTCGGCCGGGTTTCGCGGCCGACATCTTCGCGATCACGTCGCCCGGATAGTGCAGTTGCTTGAGGAATTCCATCGACGCCGTGACGATGACGGGCCCCTGCCCCTCGCCGTTGCCGCCGGCGATGCCGAGTTCCTCGAACCACGAGATCCGCGCCTGCTCCATGTAGCGGAAATAGACCGTGTTGTTCACGTGGCCGAACGCGTCCATGTCGCCCCAGCGGATCGGCATCGACATCTCAAAAACGGGTGAGTAATCGCTTGTTGCGCTCATTGCAGTTTTCTTTGTTGCTGAATGTCATCCGCTCAGGCGAGGCCGAAGCCGTCGTCGGCGGAGATGATCGAGCCATTGATGAACTGCGACTCGTCGGCCGCGAGCAGCAACAACAGCCCGTCGAGATCCTGCGGCTTGCCGACGCGCCGGCGCGGCAGCATCGACTGCACCTTCTGGCCCTGCTCGGTTTCCCACAGGTAATGATTGATTTCGGTATCGATATAACCCGGACAGATCGCGTTGACGTTGATCCCGTGGCGCCCCCATTCGAGTGCCATCGCGCGCGTCATCTGCACGACCGCTGCCTTGCTCATCGCGTACAGCCCGATCTGCGGAAACACGCGCAGGCCGGCCACCGACGCGATGTTGATGATCCGGCACGGCGGCTTGCCGTTACCGTTGCCGTTCGCGCGCATGATCATCCGCTTCGCGACTTCCTGCGCGACGAAAAACGCGCCGCGCGTGTTGGTATCGAACACGAACTCGAAATCGGCCGGCGTCACGTCGACGAGCTTCTGCATCGTCGACACGCCGGAATTGTTCACGAGGATGTCGATCGTGCCGGCTTCCGTCTCCGCGTGCGCGACCGCCGCCTTGATGCTCTGGACGTCGGTGACGTCGAGCGACACGACGTGCGCGGCACCGCCTGCCGCCTCGATCTCCGCGCGCAGTTCCTTCAGGCGCTCGACGCGGCGGCTCGCGAGCACGACCTTCGCGCCGGCCTGCGACAGCACCTGCGCAAAACGCTGCCCGAGGCCGCTCGACGCGCCCGTGACCAGCGCAACCTTGCCTTCCAGATTGATCGATCGACCCATTTGCACATCCCCTTTCGATGTCATTTCGCAAGCCCGGGCAACACGGCCCGGGCGGCATAACCCTAGCACAAAAAATAGAACGATCGTGCTAATCTAGACGCATGCTGTTGCGGCAAGCGTTTCGTTTCGCAGACAATACGCTCCCGAATAAAAGCATTCTAACGGTTAGAGGAACGCCAATGACCCCCGCAAGCCTCATCGAGCAATACGGCCCGCGCGAATCGATGGAATACGACGTCGTGATCGTCGGCGGCGGCCCCGCCGGGCTGTCGGCGGCGATCCGGCTCAAGCAGCTGGCCGCCGAGAAAGGCACCGAGATCGGCGTGTGCGTGCTCGAGAAGGGTTCCGAGATCGGCGCGCACATTCTGTCGGGCGCGGTGATGGACCCGCGCGCGATCACCGAGCTGTTTCCGGACTGGAAGGAACAGGGCGCACCGCTGACCGTCGAGGTGAGCGAGGACCGCTTCCTGTTCCTGTCCGAAAAGAGCGCGGTGACCACGCCGAACTGGGCGCTGCCCGAGAACTTCAAGAACCACGGCAACTACGTGATCTCGCTGGGCAACGTCACGCGCTGGCTCGGCCAGCAGGCGGAAGCCTTGGGTGTCGAGATCTTCCCGGGCTTCCCGGCCGCCGAGATTCTCTATCACGACGACGGCTCGGTGAAGGGCGTCGCGACCGGCAACATGGGCGTGGGCAAGGACGGCGAGCCGACCGAGAACTTCCAGCTCGGCATGGAGCTGCACGCGAAGTACACGCTGTTCGCCGAAGGCTGCCGCGGCCACCTCGGCCGCCAGCTGATCTCGAAGTTCAAGCTCGACGCGAACGCCGATCCGCAGGCGTACGGGATCGGCATCAAGGAGCTGTGGGAAATCGATCCCGCGAAGCACAAGCCGGGCCTCGTGATCCACACGGCCGGCTGGCCGCTGAAGTCCGATACGTACGGCGGCTCGTTCCTGTATCACATGGACAACAACCAGGTCGTGGTCGGCTTCGTGGTGGGCCTCGGCTACACGAACCCGTACCTGTCGCCGTTCGAGGAATTCCAGCGCTACAAGACGCATCCGTCGATCCGCGCGTTCCTGGAAGGCGGCAAGCGCGTGTCGTACGGCGCGCGCGCGATTACCGCGGGCGGGCTGCTGTCGCTGCCGAAGACGGTGTTCCCGGGCGGCGCGCTGATCGGCGACGACGCGGGCTTCCTGAACGCATCGCGGATCAAGGGCAGCCATGCGGCGATCAAGACCGGCATGCTGGCGGCCGATGCCGCGTTCGACGCGGTGCAGGCCGGCCGTCAGTCGGACGAACTCAACGCGTACCCGGACGCGTTCAAGCAGTCGTGGCTGTACACGGAGCTGTACCGCGCGCGCAACTTCAAGCAGTGGATGGCCAAGGGGCTGTATCTCGGCACGCTGATGGTCGGGCTCGAGCAGAAGGTGATGGGCGGCAACGTACCGTGGACGCTGCATCACCAGCACGCGGACCACGAGATGCTGAAGCCGGCGTCGCAGTGCGAGCCGATCGAGTATCCGAAGCCGGACGGCAAGCTGACGTTCGACCGGCTGTCGTCGGTATTCATCTCGAACACGAACCACGAGGAGAACCAGCCGGCGCACCTGACGCTGAAGGATGCGAGCGTGCCGGTGAACGTGAACCTGCGCACGTACGCGGGGCCGGAGGCGCGCTTCTGCCCGGCGGCGGTGTACGAGTTCGTGAGGAACGACGACGGCAGCGATCGGCTGGTGATCAACGCGCAGAACTGCGTGCACTGCAAGACCTGCGACATCAAGGACCCGACGCAGAACATCGTGTGGGTCACGCCCGAAGGCGGCGGCGGGCCGAATTATCCGAACATGTAACCTGCCGGAACGCGCCGCCACGAGCGGCGCGTTTTTTAGGGCCGCTGCACACTGCTGCAAACGAAACGGGGCGCTGCATCACGCAGCGCCCCGTTTGCATTCGTCGCTCGACGGTCGAGACGGGGCGCGCCGCGCCCCGCCCGCTTGCGTCAGGTCGCGCTGCCCGCGATCTTCGGCGTCGTCGTCTCGACGTCGCCGCACTGCGCACGATGGCGCAATGCATGGTCGATCAGCACCAGTGCGAGCATCGACTCGGCGATCGGCGTCGCGCGGATGCCGACGCACGGATCGTGGCGACCGAAGGTTTCCACCGTAGCCGCCTCGCCGGCCTTCGTGATCGAGCGGCGCGGCGTGCGAATGCTCGACGTCGGCTTGATCGCGATCGACACGGTGATGTCCTGTCCCGTCGAGATCCCGCCGAGCACGCCGCCCGCATGGTTGCCGACGAAGCCGCCCGGCGTCAGCTCGTCGCCGTGCACGGAGCCGCGTTGCGCGACGCTGTCGAAGCCCGCGCCGATCTCGACGCCCTTCACCGCGTTGATGCTCATCATCGCCTTCGCGATGTCCGCATCGAGACGGTCGAACACGGGCTCGCCCCAGCCGACCGGCACGCCCGACGCGACGACGTCGATGCGCGCGCCGATCGAATCGCCATCCTTGCGCAGCGCATCCATGTAGGCCTCGAGCTCGGGAACGACCGCCGCGTTCGGCGAGAAGAACGGATTCTCGCGCACGTGCGACCAGTCGACGAACGGCACGTCGATCTCGCCGAGGCCGCTCATGTAGCCGCGCACCTCGACGCCGAAGCGCTCGCGCAGCCACTTCTTCGCGACCGCGCCCGCGCCGACGATCGGCGCGGTCAGGCGTGCGGACGAGCGGCCGCCGCCGCGGTAGTCGCGGATGCCGTACTTCTGCCAGTACGTGTAATCGGCATGGCCGGGACGGAACGTCTCGACGATGTTGCCGTAGTCCTTGCTGCGCTGGTCGGTGTTACGGATCAGCAGTGCGATCGGCGTGCCGGTCGTCACGCCTTCGAACACGCCCGACAGGATCTCGACCTCGTCGGCCTCCTGCCGTTGCGTCACGTGCCGCGACGTGCCGGGCTTGCGGCGATCGAGCTCGACCTGGATGTCGGCTTCGGTCAGCCCCATCCCCGGCGGGCAGCCGTCGATCACGCAGCCGATCGCGGGACCGTGCGATTCGCCGAAGGTCGTGACAGTGAAAAGCGTGCCGAGGGTATTGCCGGACATGATGGAACCGCCCAAAGAGAAATGGACAAACCGATGCGCTGCCCGGGCCGCAGGCAGGTCGATCGTTTGCCGGTCGAGAAAAAGAGGTAAACCGCTATTATGCCAGCCGTCCCGGGAGCGCGTACCGCATGAGACGCAGGCCGGGCGCACGGTACGTGCACGCGCAGCCCGGGCGGTGCGGCCGGAAGCTCGTTCCGGCCCGCTTGCAGACGAAATACTCGCCCCGCGCGATACCGGCGGGCACCCCGCCCGCCTACTTCCGTGCGCCGCGCAGCTCGGTCACCGCGGCCTGCAGCGATTCGGGCGTCGCGACCGACGCCGGAATCGGCTCGCCGACCGCCAGCGT
The DNA here is from genome assembly GCF_058781685.1 of Burkholderia sp. FW306-1C-G01B. Lineage (NCBI taxonomy): Bacteria > Pseudomonadati > Pseudomonadota > Betaproteobacteria > Burkholderiales > Burkholderiaceae > Burkholderia > Burkholderia sp. FW306-1C-G01B. The sequence continues at coordinate 364,768 of NZ_JBYSWZ010000004.1, read as the reverse complement.
CAGCCGGCTCATCACGCCGCGCTTGATGGGCCGCGGCATCCGCGCATCGGAATGCCGCGAAAAATAGCTGCCCCACAATCCCCGCAATGCCATCGGAATCACCGGCGCCGGCGTGCGGCTCAGGATCTCGGTGATGCCGTGGTGGAACGTGTTGATGTCGCCCGTCTTCGTCAGCTTGCCCTCGGGGAAGATACACACGAGTTCGCCGTCCTTCAGCGCGGCCTCGCACGTGTCGTACGCGCGCGCGAGCATCCCGGGATCCTCGTGGCGCGGCGCGATCGGGATCGCCTTCGCATGCCGGAACACCCAGCTCGCGAAGCGCGTCTTGAAGATCCGGTGATCCATCACGAAACGGATCGGGCGCGGGCTCGCGGCGGCCAGCACGAGCGCATCGACATAGCTGACATGGTTGCAGACGAGCACGGCCGCGCCCTCCGCCGGAATCCGCTCCGCGTGCACGAGGCGAATCCGGTAGAAGGTGTGCACGAGCACCCACGCGACGAAACGCAGCAGGAACTCGGGCACGAGCAGGTAGATATACGCCGCGACGATGACGTTCAACAGCGCGGTGACGAGGAACAGGCCCGGGATGCCGACGCCGGCCTTGGTCAGCCCCATCGCCATCACGGCCGACAGGATCATGAACAGCGCGTTCAGGATGTTGTTCGCGGCGATGATCCGCGCGCGGTGCGTCGGTGCGCTGCGGCTCTGGATCAGCGCGTACAGCGGCACGCTGTAGAAGCCGCCGAACATCGCGAGCAGGAACAGGTCGGCGAGGATGCGCCAGTGGCGCGCGCCGGCCAGGAATTCGCCGACCGACAGCAGGTGGCCGGGCGACGGCAGCGCGTGGCTCGCGAAGTACAGCTCGATCGCGAACACGCTGATGCCGATCGAGCCGAGCGGCACGAGGCCGATCTCGACGCGCCGCTGCGACAGGCGCTCGCACAGCAGCGAACCGAGGCCGATGCCGACCGAGAACGTCGCGAGCAGGATCGTGACGACGTCGGGGCTCGCGGACAGCACGTCCTTCGCGAAATTGAAGAACGACGTGAGGAACGTCGCGCCGACGAACCACAGCCACGAGATGCCGAGCAGGCTCAGGAACACGGTGCGGTTCTGCCGTGCGAGCCCGAGATTGCGCCAGGTCTCGCTGAACGGATTCCAGTTGATCACGAGATCAGGCTGCGGCGCCGGCGTGGACGGCACGCGCTGCGCGACGAGCCGCCCCGCGAGCGCGATGACGACGACGCTCACCGCGAGCACGCGCTCGCCGCTGCCTTCGATGCCCGCGGCCGCGCCGCCGATGATCGTGCCGATCAGGATCGCAATGAACGTGCCCATCTCGACGAGACCGTTGCCGCCGACCAGTTCGTGTTCGCCGAGATGCTGCGGCAGGTACGAATACTTGACGGGCCCGAACAGCGTCGAGTGCATCCCCATCATGAACGTGCACAGATACAGCAGGGTCGCGCTGTGCATGACGAAGCCAGCCGCGCCGACCAGCATCAGCACGATCTCGAAGGTCTTCACGAAGCGCGTGAGGGTCGCCTTGTCGTACTTGTCGGCGATCTGGCCGGACGTCGCCGAGAACAGCACGAACGGCAGGATGAAGATCGCGGAAATCAGGAATGCGGCGGTCTTCGCGTCGACGCCGGAGAATCGTGCGGTGTGGTAAGTGACGAGCGACGTGAAGCCGATCTTGAAGACGTTGTCGTTCAGCGCACCGAGGAACTGGGTCGTGAAGAACGGTGCGAAACGGCGCTCGCGCAGCAGGTCGAACTGCGATGCGTGGGTGCGCCGTTCGTCGCGCCGCCCCGAAGTGGCTTGCGTTTGATCGCTCATGCGGAATACGCGCGCGTCGTCTTGGCGAAGCTGCGCGGGCCTTGTTGTGTTGTCGTTGAAAAAACGGCGGCGCAGGACCAACCTGCGCCGCCGCGTGCCGGATGGCGACGCCCGCGCGTCAGGGCGCCGGGCGCGGCGTGGTTCACGGCTTGTGCGCTTCGGCTTCCGATTCCGGCCAGTCGCGGATGTACGCCTTCAGCATCCGGTTCTCGAAGCTCTGCGCCTCGACGACCGTCTTCGCGACGTCGTAGAACGAAATGACGCCCATCAGCACCTTCTTGTCGAGCACGGGCATGTAGCGCGCGTGGCGCTCGAGCATCATCCGGCGCACTTCGTTGACGTCCGTTTCCGGCGTGCACGTGAGCGGCTCGTCCATCACCTTGCGCACCTGCACGTCGCCGATCGCACCGCCGTTGACGTGCAGGCGCAGGATGATTTCGCGGAACGTCAGCATCCCGACGAGATCGCCGTACTCCATCACGACGAGCGAACCGATGTCGTGCTCGGCCATCGTATCGACCGCTTCGCGCAGCGGCTTATCGGGCGTCACCGTAAACAGCGTGTTGCCCTTCACTTTCAGAATATCGCTGACGCGCATCGTAGTCCCCTCATGCTTGAATGCAAAACCTCTTTCGATCCTATCGGAAAGCCTGTCAAAAGGAAAGCACGGGCCGGCGCGGCGGGCCGCCCCGCTTGCGGACACCGGCCGCCGGCCGCACAATGGCCGCATGAACAGCGGCCCGAGGAGACGGCCATGGCGCATACGCATTCGGAGCAATTCGCCAGCTTCGCTGATTTCTACCCGTATTACCTGAACGAACACCAGAACCTGACGTCGCGGCGGCTGCACTTCATCGGCTCGCTCGGCGTGATCGGCTGCGTCGCGATGGCGATCGCGACAGGCAACTGGCTGTGGCTGCCGGCGGCTGTCGTCTGCGGCTACGGGTTCGCGTGGGTCGGACACTTCTTCTTCGAGAAGAATCGCCCGGCCACGTTCCGGCACCCGATCTACAGCCTGATGGGCGACTGGGTGATGTTCAAGGACATCTGCATCGGCAAGATTTCACTGTAGCCGCCGGCCCCGCACTCACGCGGGCCGCGGCGGCCGCGCGTGCGGGTCGGGCACGCCGTCCGGCGCCTGCCCCGGGATACCCGCCGGCTGTGCGCCCGCGAGCCGGTGCGCGGCGATCAGCGACGCGAGCGACACGTCGAACCGCTCGTTCGACAGCACCTCGAGCAGCGCAGCGCCGTCGACATGGCTGCGCCGCCGCTGCAACTGGTAAGTCAGCTCAGTGCGGTCGATCACCAGCACGTCGAACAGCTGCGCCAGGGTCAACTGCTCCGGGTTCGCCAGCAGGACATAGCGCGGCGCGGCATCGCCGCCGTCCAGCCGCGCGACCCATTCGCGTTCCTCCATGGTCGTCAGCAGCCGTTGCGCGGTTTCCATGTCGCAACGCAGCATGGCCGCGAGCCGCAGCGCCGCGTACCCGGGCTTGCCGGCCGCGCGCGCCTCGGCAAGCCGCGCGAGCAGTTCGAGCGCATCGAGCAGGTCGCTGCCCGGATAGTGGATGCGATGGAACTGGCCGACGCGGATCGCCGGCAGCGCGGAGGTCACCATCGCACCGAGAAGCGCGACGAACCAGCTGAGATACACCCACAGCAGGAACACCGGCAGCGCCGCGAATGCGCCGTACACAGCCGTATAGGTCGGAATGCGCCGCACGTAGTAGCCGAAGCCGCGCTTCGCGAGCTCGAACGCGACGGCCGCGAACAGCCCGCCGATCACCGCGTCGCGCCACGCGACCGTGCAGTTCGGCAGGTACACGTACAGCAGCGTGAACGCGAGCACCGTCAGCGGCAGCGACGCAAGCGCGAGCAGCCACTCGACGATCGACGTGGACGGCGCAGCGCCGGTGAACGCCAGCGACTGCGTGAACAGGTACGAAGAGATCGACAGGCTCACGCCGAACAGCAGCGGACCGAGCGTGATCAGCGCCCAGTACGCGAGCACGCGCTGCGCGAACGGCCGCGGCTTGCGCACCCGCCAGATCAGGTTGAACGCCGATTCGATCGTCATCATCGTCATCACCGACGTGACGACGAGCACGATCAGGCCGGCCGTCGTCAGCCCCTTGGCCTTCGATGCGAACTGGTTCAGGTACTTGAAGATCTGGATGTTGAACTGCGCGGGCATCAGGTGATCCGCGAGGAACCCCTGCAGCGACAGCTGGAACGACGCGAACATCGGGAACGCGGTAAACAGCGCGAACGCGACCGTCACGAGCGGCACGAGCGCCAGCATCGTCGTGAACGTGAGGCTGCCCGCCACTTGCGGGATGCGATCCTCGGCGCTGCGCCGGGCCGCGAACTGCGCGAGGCGCTTGAGGGTGTCGAGATCGACGCTCAACTTCGGCAAACGGCTTCTCCTACTCGGTGCCGCGCGCCCGAAGGCGCGCCGCCGCCGCGCTGCGCGACGGCTTCAGCCCCTATAATAGCCGCTCGATCCAGCAGGGGCCGACTGCACCGGGCACGCGCGCGGCCGCACGCGGTTCCGTAGCCCATGAAAGACATCCTCGTCCTCTATTACAGCCGTCACGGCGCCACGCGCGATCTCGCGCTCGCGATCGCCAACGGCATCGACAGCGTGCCGGGCATGCAGGCACGCATCCGCACCGTGCCGCCCGTGTCGACGGTCTGCGAAGCCAGCGCCCCCGACATTCCCGACGACGGTCCGCCCTATGCGGAACTGCGCGACCTCGAGGAGTGCGCGGGCCTCGCGCTCGGCTCACCGACCCGCTTCGGCAACATGGCCGCCGCGCTCAAGTATTTCCTCGACGGCACGACGCCGCAATGGCTGTCGGGCGCGCTGACCGGCAAGCCGGCGAGCGTGTTCACGTCGACCGGCAGCCTGCACGGCGGCCAGGAATCGACGCTGCTGTCGATGATGCTGCCGCTGCTGCATCACGGGATGATGATCGTCGGGATCCCGTACACCGAATCCGCGCTCAGCACGACCCGCACCGGCGGCACGCCGTACGGCGCGTCGCATGTCGCGCAGCACGGCCGCGCCGACCCCGAAGGGCTGTCGGCGGACGAAAAGGCGCTCGCGGCCGCGCTCGGCGTGCGGCTCGCACGCGCGGCGGCCGCCCTCTCCAACGCGCAGGCCGCCGAAGCCGCATGAACGCGCCCGCCCGCCCCGCCGTCGCTGCCCGGCCGCGCTGCGCGCTGGCCGCCGTCGCGTGCCTCGTCGCACTGATCGCGCTGTCGCTCGCGTGGGAGCTGTGGCTCGCGCCGCTGCGCCCGGGCGGCTCCGCGCTGATGCTGAAGGCCGTGCCGCTCGCGCTCGCACTGCCCGGCGTCTGGCGGCGTAACATCTATACGATGCAGTGGGCGAGCATGCTGATTCTCGTCTATTTCGCCGAAGGCATCGTGCGCGGCATGTCCGATCGCGGGTTGTCCGCGACGCTCGGCTGGTGCGAGACCGCGCTTGCCGTCGGCTTCTTCGTGGCGGCGCTGGCGTACGTCGCGCCGTTCAAGCGCGCGGCGAAAAAGTCGCGCGCCGCGTCCTGACCCTTACGCGACAAGGTGATGATGTCCTCCGAAGCTTTCGTTTCCGCGTGCCGCGACGCGATCGGCGCCGACCATGTGCTGACCGATCCGCACGATACCGAACCATTCCTGACCGACTGGCGCCGCCGCTACAAGGGCGCCGCGTGCGCGGTGCTGAAACCCGCGAACACGGCCGAAGTCGCCGCGCTCGTCAAGCTGGCCAACGCGCACGGCATCGCGCTCGTGCCGCAAGGCGGCAACACGGGCCTCGCCGGCGGCGCGACGCCCGACGCGAGCGGCAGCCAGGCCGTGCTGAGCGTCGCGCGCCTGAACCGCGTGCGCGCGCTCGATCCGCACAACAACACGATCACCGTCGAAGCCGGCGCGATCCTCGCCGACGTGCAGGCACGCGCCCGCGAAGGCGGCCGGCTGTTCGCGCTGAGCCTCGCGGCGGAAGGCAGCTGCACGATCGGCGGCAACCTGTCGACCAATGCCGGCGGCACCGCGGTGCTGCGCTACGGCAACGCACGCGAGCTGTGCCTCGGGCTCGAGGTCGTGACGCCGCAGGGCGAGATCTGGGACGGCCTGCGCGGGCTGCGCAAGGACAACACCGGCTACGACCTGCGCGACCTGTTCATCGGCGCGGAAGGCACGCTCGGGATCATTACCGCTGCCGTGATGAAGCTGCATCCGCTGCCGGCCGCGCAGGTCACGGCGCTCGCCGCGCTCGAATCGCCGCACGCGGCGCTCGACTTCCTCGCGCTCGCGCAGCGCGCGGCAGGGCCGCTGCTGACCGGCTTCGAGCTGATGTCGGATTTCTGCATGCAACTGGTCGGCAAGCACTACCCGCAACTGCGCTACCCGTTCACGCAGACGCATTCGCAGACGGTGCTGCTCGAACTGTCCGACAACGAAAGCGAAGCGCATGCGCGCGCGCTGTTCGAGAAACTGATGGAAGAAGCGTTCGAGGCCGGGCTCGTGGTCGACGCGGTGGTCGCGGAAAATCTCGCGCAGTCGCGCGCGTTCTGGGACCTGCGCGAGCACATCCCGCTCGCGCAGGCCGACGAGGGGCTCAACATCAAGCACGACATCGCGGTGCCGATCTCGTCGGTCGCGCGGTTCATCGACGAGACCGACGCGGCGATCCAGCAGGCCGCGCCGGGCGCGCGGATGGTCACGTTCGGCCACCTCGGCGACGGCAACCTCCACTACAACGTGCAGATGCCCGAAGGCGGCGATCCGAAGGCGTTCCTCGCCGCGTTCCAGGCGCCGATCAACCGGATCGTCTACGACAACGTGCACCGCCACCACGGCACGATCAGCGCGGAACACGGGATCGGCCAGTTGAAGATCGACGACGCGCAGCGCTACAAGTCGCCGGTCGAAACGACGTTGATGCGCACGCTGAAGACCGCGCTCGACCCGCGCGGCCTGATGAATCCCGGCAAGGTCCTGCGCTGAAGCCGCCCACTCCGGAGCGAAGCCCGTGAAAGTCCGCGTACTGTCCGACCTGCATCTCGAAAGCAACCAGCCCGACGTGATCGCGCATGCCGACGCGGATCTCGTCGTGCTCGCCGGCGACATCCACAATCACGCGGAAGGCCTGCGCTGGGCTGCCGAGACGTTCGACCCGGCCGTGCCGGTGATCTACGTGCCGGGCAACCACGAGTACTACGACGGGGAATTCGGCGCGCTGGAGGCGGCGATGCGCGACGCGGCGCAGGCGCTCGACAACGTGCATTACCTGAACAACGGCATCTATGTCGATCCCGAACAGCGCTTCCGCGTGCTCGGCACGACGCTGTGGGCCGATTTCTCGCTGTTCGGCAGCGACGAAGCCAGCATCGCCGCCGCAATCGACGCCGGGCTGCGCGTGATGCTCGATTTCAAGGGCTTGATCCAGGTGACCTGGCCGCACGACGCGGCGCTGCATGCGGCACCGGGCGCGGCGGAGCGGGATTTCTCGCCGGCCGATGCGATCGCGCTGCATCGGCAAGGCCGCGCGTGGCTGGAAGCGCAGCTCGCGGTGCCGTTCGCGGGTCGGACGATCGTCGTCACTCATCATGCGCCGCACCGGCGCTCGCTGGCGGAACGCTATGCGCAAGACCTTGCGTCGGCGGGGTTCATCACGGATATGGCGGAACTCGTGCGGCCGCCGGTGGATTTGTGGATCCACGGCCACACGCATACGTCATTCGACTATGTTGCGGACGGCGGCACGCGCGTGGTGTGCAATCCGCGCGGCTACATCCGTCGGCGCACCGGCGAACTGGAAAATACCGCGTTCGCGTGGGACAAGGTCGTCGAGCTCGGCTGAACGCCGGCCCGCCCGGCCGCGTTGCGCGGCCTTCTCCGACCGGGGCTGATATGGCCCGATCAGCGGTCGTTGCGGCGCGATCCGTGCTGCGCCGCGCGCACGCGCACCGGCACCGGCTTCATCCGTGCCTTCGCCTTCATCGCGCGCAGCAGGTCGCGGGTCGCCGCGGCGGCAGCGGCTGCGCCAAGCAGGACTCCAAGGCCGATCATCAGGTGCGTATCCATTGCTACTCCGGGGTGACGTATCTCAATTACTTTAACAGTATCAAACTGTCTGACACGCGTTCGTAAAAAAATGTTGCGTGAAGGACAAATCTCGTCAGATTGCGGTCAACCGCGCGGTCATGTCGCACGCGTGTACTGCTCGAGTGCGGCTTCGTCGGCAGCGAGCGTGGACGGCAGCTCGTCGCGCAGGAAATCGACCCAGGTACGGATTTTCGCGTCGAGGTACTGACGCGACGGATACAGCGCGTAGATGTTCATCACGTGCGACCGGTACTCGGGCATCACGCGCACGATATGTCCGCTGCGCAGCCAGCCGATCGCCGAATAAAGCGGCAGCCCGCCGATCCCCATCCCCTCCCGCACGGCCACCGCGAGCGCCTCGGCAACGTTCACGCGAAACGGCGGCGCCGTGATCGGAACGACCTCTTCGCCGTTCGGCCCCGCCAGCGCCCATTCGTCGTAGTGAAAGCCCGGCGCGACCATCCCGAGGCACACGTGCTGCGCGAGATCCGCCGGCCGCTGCGGCACGCCGTGCGCCTCGACGTAGCCGGGCGACGCGCACACGACGCTGTAGCTTTCGCCGAGCCGCTGCGACACGAGCCCCGAATCGGGCAGGTCGCGGCCGACGACGATTGCAACGTCGTACCCCTCGTCGAGCAGGTCGGGCATCCGCTGCGCGAGCGTCAGCTCGACGTGCACGTCCGGATAGCGCTCGCGATAGCGCGCGACGGCCGGCACCAGGTAGTGCTGGCCGAGGCTCGTGAAGCAATGGACCTTCAGCTTGCCGGACGGGCGCGCGTGCGCGTCGCCGGCCTCGGCTTCGGCCTGGTCGACGTACGCGAGGATCTGCTCGCAGCGCTGCAGGTAGCGCTCGCCGGCTTCGGTCAGCGCGATCCGGCGCGTCGTGCGGTTCAGGAGGCGCGTGCGCAGGTGCGCCTCGAGATCCGAGACCGCGCGCGACGCATAGGCGGTGGTCGAATTCATCTGCTGGGCGGCCGCGGTAAAGCTCCCCGCGTCGACCACGCGGACGAATACCCGCATGTTTTGTAACGTATCCATCCGATTACCCGTTTGAATCCGGACGGATTGTTGCACAGAGGCGAACAAGTATTGTCTCAGGATTCGTAAAAATGACTTGCACCTTTGTTCGTTTATTCAGGAATCACTGAAAAATATAATCGCATCCGACTCATCTATATCCGAAAGGGAGAAAATCGTGCAGTCTCCGGCGACAAAAGGGACGCTCGCACTGGCGGTTCTTGCAGTCTCATTAATAATGGCCGGATGCGCGAGCATGGGCGACAACAAGCCGCAGTCGGCCCGCATCGAAGCGAACGCGCTCGACGCCGGCGCCGCGATCCGAGCGGCCGACCGCGACGCGGGCTGGCCCGCGGCCGACTGGTGGCGTGCCTACCGCGATCCGCAGCTCGATTCCTGGATCGCCGCCGCCCAGGCCGGCAACCCGACGCTCGCGGCCGCCGAGGCACGCGTGCGCGAAGCGCAGGCGATGGCGCGCGTCGCCCGCTCGGCCGAACTGCCGCAGATCAACGGCAACCTGTCGCTGATGCGCCAGCACTGGCCCGACAACGTGTACTACGGCCCGGGCCCGCTCGCGAACACTGATACCTGGAACAACACCGGCACGCTCGGCCTGTCGTATCACCTCGACCTGTGGGGCAAGGACAAGAACGCGACCGAGCGCGCGCTCGACACCGCGCATGCGAGCGCCGCCGACGCGCGCGCGGCGAAGCTCGAACTCGAAGTCAACGTCGTGCGCGCGTATGTCGGCATGTCGATGAACTATGCGCTGCTCGACCTCGCACATGAAACGTTCGAACGCCAGCGCTCGCTCGCCGATCTCGCGCGCAAGCGGCTGCAGGCCGGCCTCGGCACGCAGCTCGAAGTGAGCCAGGCGGATTCGACGCTGCCCGACTACGAGCGCCAGATCGACAGCTATGAAGAAGGGATCCAGCTCGCGCGCCACCAGCTCGCCGCACTGGCCGGCAAGGGCCCGGGCGCCGGCGACGCGATCAAGCGGCCGCAGCTTGCGCTCGACGCGCCGGCCGGCCTGCCGTCGGCGCTGCCGGCCGACCTGCTCGGCCGCCGCCCCGATGTGGTCGCGGCGCGCTGGACGGTCGACGCGCAGGCGCGCGGCATCGATGTCGCGAAGGCCTCGTTCTACCCGAACATCGACCTGCTGGCGACGGTCGGCGGCTTCGGCGTGACCGCGCCGTTCACCGACTTCCTGCGCGCGATGAACGGCGGCTGGACGGCCGGCCCCGCGCTGTCGCTGCCGATCTTCGAAGGCGGCCGGCTGCGCGCGCAGCTCGGCGCGGCGAATGCCGGCTACGACCAGGCGGTCGAGCGCTACAACCAGACGATCGTCGGTGCGCTCAAGGACATCGCCGACCAGGTCGTGCGGATCCGCTCGCTCGATACGCAGAAGAAGGACGCCGCGCGTTCGGTGGCCGCCAACGACCGCAGCTACCAGTTGTCGCGCGAGGGCTTCCGCCGCGGGCTGACCGATTACGTGAACGTGCTGATCGCGCAACAGCAGCTGCTGCGCGCGCAGGAGACGGCAGCCCGCATCGATGCGGAACGCCTTGCCGCGCACGCGCAGTTGATGGCCGCGCTCGGCGGCGGCGTCGAGACGGGCAAAGACGTTCCCGCCGCCGACGTACCCGCCGCGGGCGCCGCAGCACCTGCCGCCGCATCGGGCACGAAGCCCGTAGCGGCGGTCCCCCGCCCCGCACAGGTCGCCGCTGCCGGCACGTCCGGCACGCCGGCCGCACGGTAACGCGGAGTGCCCGCCATGTCAGCCTCCTCCTCCCCCGCTTCCACGCACGCCGGCGGTCCGCTCGCGGCCTGGTCCGCCGCGTTCGGCGACTGGGCCCGCAGCGACGGCGCCGCGTGGCTCTATCTGTTCAAGGCGCTACTCGCCGCGTTCATCGCGACCGGCGTGTCGATGCGGCTCGACCTGCCCGCGCCGAAAACGGCGATGACCACGGTGTTCATCGTGATGCAGCCGCAAAGCGGCGCGGTGCTCGCGAAGAGCTTCTACCGCGTCGCCGGCACGATCTTCGGGCTCATCGCGACGCTCACGTTCGTCGGCTTGTTTCCGCAGCAGCCGCAGCTGTTCCTGCTGGCGGTCGCACTGTGGGTCGCGCTGTGCACGGCCGGCGCCGCACGCAACCGCAACTTCCGCAGCTACGGCTTCCTGCTGGCCGGCTATACGACCGCGCTGATCGGGCTGCCCGCTTCGCAGCACCCGGACGGCGCGTTCATGAGCGCGCTGACGCGCGTTGCCGAAATCATGGTCGGGATCGTGTCGGCCGGCGTGGTCAGCGCGCTCGTGTTTCCGCAGTACACGGGCGAGCAGATGCGCACGACGGTGCGCAAGCGCTTCGGCAGCTTCGTCGACTACGTCGCGTCGGCGCTGTCGGGCCAGCTCGACCGCGCGCATATCGAAACCATCCATACGCGCTTCGTCGCCGACGTGGTCGGTTTCGAGGCCGCGCGCAGCATGGCCGTGTTCGAGGATCCGGACACGCGGATGCGCAGCGGCCGCCTCGCGCGGCTGAACAGCGAGTTCATGAGCGCGTCGAGCCGTTTCCATGCGCTGCACCAGTTGATGAACCGGCTGCATGCAGCCGGCGCGCAGGCCGCGATCGACGCGATCGAGCCGTACTTCCGCGAGATCGCGCCGCTGCTGCTGACGCCCACGGGCGAACCCGTGCGCACGTCGACCGACGCGGGGCACGCGGCCGAGCAACTGCTCGCATGGCGCGACGCGCTGCCGCGCCGCATCCGCTCGACCCGTGCGGCGCTCGAAACGCAGCCGGACTTTCCGCTGCTCGACTTCGATACGGCCGCCGAACTGCTGTACCGCTTCATCACCGACCTGCACGAGTACGCAGCGACCTATGCGTCGCTGTCGACCGCGACGCACGAACGCGAACGCTGGATCGAACGCTACGAGCCGCGCACCAACATGACGGCGATGGTGATCGCGGCGATTCGCACCGCGACCGTGATCCTCGTGCTCGGCTGGTTCTGGATCGAGAGCGCGTGGCCGAGCGGCGTGACGCTCACGCTGACGGCGGCGGCCACCTGCGCGCTCGCGTCGTCGACGCCGCGCCCGACCGCGATGTCCGCGCAGATGGGCATGGGGACGGCACTCGCCGTCTGCACGGGCTTCCTGCTGACGTTCGGCATCTATCCGCACATCGACGGCTTCCCGCTGCTGTGCGTCGCGCTCGCGCCGCTGCTCTCGATCGGCATCTTCATGACGCTGAAGCCGAAGCTCGCGGGCTACGGGATGGGCTACCTGATCTTCTTCAGCTTCCTCGCCGGCCCGGACAACATCACGCACTACGATCCGACCAGCTTCATGAACGACGCGCTCGCGCTCGTGCTGTCGATGCTGGTGTCGGCGATCGCGTTCGCGGTGCTGTTCCCGCCGACAGCGCCGTGGCTCAAGAAGCGGCTGTTCGCCGACCTGCGCCACCAGGCCGTCGCGGCCTGCCACGCACGGCTCGCCGGCTTGCGCACGCGCTTCGAGAGCGGCGCGCGCGACCTGATGTACCAGGCCCACACGCTGTCGGCCGACCAGCCCGACGTGCAGCGCGATGCGCTGCGCTGGATGTTCGCGGTGCTCGAAACCGGCAACGCGGCGATCGACCTGCGCCACGAGCTGGCAACGCTGCCGTCCGACCCGCGCTATGCGCCGGCGATGCCGTGGCGTCGCGCGATCGAGACGATGCGCGGCTCGCTGTCGACGCTGTTCGCGAAACCGAGCGCCGAGCGCTTCGATGCAACGCTCGCCGCGACCAATGCCGCAATCGACGCGACCCGGCAGACGCTCGACGCGTTCGAGCCGACGCGCGACGAGCGCCATCGGCTGCAACGCATCCTGAGCCATCTGCATTTCGTGCGCACCGCGCTGCTCGATCCGGAATCGCCGCTCGAGCCGCTCAACCGCAACCGCCCCGTGCGTCCCCAACCAGGAGCCTCGTCATGATGCCGCGTGAAATCGCCATTCTCGATGCCTACATGCCCACGGTGGTGCTGATGTTCGTCCTCGGCGCGCTCGCGACCTGGGCCGTCGACCGTCTGCTCGCCTATACAGGCCTCTACCGTCTGGTCTGGCACCCGTCGCTGTTCCGGGCCTGCCTTCTCGTCTGCATTTGCGGCGGACTGAGTCTTGCCGTTTACCGTTGATTCCGAACCATCATGATTCTCAGAAAACTCTTCGGCTTCGTCGCGACCGCCGTCATCCTTCTCGTCGCGATCCTGATCGGGCGCTCGCTGTGGGTGCACTACATGGACGATCCGTGGACGCGCGACGGGCGCGTACGCGCCGAGATCGTCAACGTCGCGCCGGACGTGTCGGGCGCGATCGTCGAGCTGCCCGTGCATGACAACCAGCTCGTGAAAAAAGGCGACCTGATCATGCAGATCGACCCGTCGCACTACCAGATCGCGGTCGAGCAGGCGCAGGCGGCCGTCGCCGCCCGCCGCGCGGAACTGCAGATGCGCCGCGACGACGCGGCCCGCCGCGCGGATCTCGATGCGCTCGTCGTGTCGAAGGAAAACCGCGAGAACGCAGCGCACAGTGCGTCGAGCGCCGATGCGCAGTACCAGCAGGCAATCGCCGCGCTCGACGCCGCGAAGCTCAATCTCGAACGCACGCGCGTCGTCGCGCCGGTCGACGGCTACATCACGAACCTGCAGACGTTCAAGGGCAACTACGCGGTGGCCGGCCAGGCGAAGCTCGCGATCGTCGACAGCCACTCGTTCTGGGTCTACGGCTACTTCGAGGAAACCAAGCTGCCGCGCGTGAAGATCGGCGCGCCGGCCGAGATGCGGCTGATGAGCGGCGGCGTGATGAAGGGCCACGTCGAAAGCATCTCGCGCGGCATCTACGATCGCGACAACCCGCAAAGCCGCGACCTCGTCGCGGACGTGAACCCGACCTTCAACTGGGTGCGCCTCGCGCAGCGCGTGCCGGTGCGCATCCGGATCGACGAAGTGCCGGCCGACGTGGTGCTGTCGGCGGGCACGACCTGCACGGTCATCATCGATCCGGACAAGCAGAAGAAATCGTAAGCGCGGAACGGCCGGGCGCGCTCAGGCCGCGATGCGAAAACGCCCGACCAGCGACTTCAACGCCTGCGCCTGTTCGTCGAGCGCGTTCGCGGCAGCCGCCGCCTGTTCGACGAGCGCCGCATTCTGCTGCGTGCCGGCGTCCATCTGCGTGACCGCGCGGCCGATCTCTTCGATCCCGGCGCTCTGCTCGTCCGATGCCGCGGAAATCTCGCCGATGATGTCCGTCACGCGCTTGACCGCGCGCACGACGTCGTCCATCGTGCGGCCCGCGTCGTGCGCGAGCGCCGCGCCGTTCGCGACGCGCTCCACCGATGCGCCGATCAGCGCGCGGATCTCCTTCGCCGCGGTCGCCGCGCGCTGCGCGAGCAGGCGCACCTCGCCCGCGACCACCGAGAAGCCGCGCCCCTGTTCGCCGGCGCGCGCAGCCTCGACTGCCGCATTCAACGCGAGAATGTTGGTCTGGAACGCGATCCCCTCGATCGTGCCGATGATGTCGCGAATGTTCTTCGCGCTGTCGTCGATCTCGCTCATCGTCGCGACCACGCGCCCGACGACTTCACCGCCCGTTTCCGCAACGGCCGACGCATTGGCCGCGAGCGTGCTCGCCTGCCGCGCATTCTCGGCGTTCTGCCGCACGGTCGACGTGAGCTGCTCCATGCTGGCCGCGGTGCGTTCGAGCGCGACGGCCTGCTGCTCGGTGCGCCGCGACAGGTCGAGATTGCCGGTCGAGATCTCGCCGGACGCGGCCGCGATGGCCTCGGCGCTGACGGCGATCTCGCCGACGGTCGCCGCGAGCCCCGTCTGCATCTCGGCCAGCGCGCGCACCATGCTGTCGCGGTCGTGGCGGCCGAGCGCGATCGGCCGCGTCAGGTCGCCGCGCGCGATGTTGGCCGCAATCGCCTTCGCGTGCGCGGGCTCGCCGCCGAGCTGCGACGCGAGGCGCCGCACGACGCGTTCGGCGATCGCGATCGCGAGCACGATCAGCGCGGCCGTCATGACCGCGATCATCGCGAACGACGACGAGAAGATGGTGGCGGACGCATCGAGCGTCGCCTTCGACTTCTCGCCGCGCGTCTTCACGAGTTCGGCGACGAGCTTTTCGAGCTTGCCGGTTTCGACCAGCAGCGACACGTCCTGCGTGCCGACCTGCCAGTTCATCTGCGACAGGTCGAGCGGCTGCGCGCGCACGAGCGCGACGAAATCGCGCAGATGCGCGCTCCACGTGCCGACGGCCGTCGAGAACGCGCGCAACCGTGCCGAATCGCCGGCGTCGGCCGGATCCGCGTAGCGCTGCAGCGTGCCGAGCGCCTGGCCGATCGACGCGAGCCCCGCGCCGACCTCCGCGCCCAGCTCGTCGCGCTCCTTCGCGGTGGTCGCGGTCAGCAGCATCTTCTGCGCACGGCTCGCCCGCAGCACCTCGGCCCGGACTTCCTGCGCCGCGCGGCTCGCGACGTGGCCCTGCTCGTAGACCGACGAGATCGACGCGTTCAACCGGCTGATCTGCCACAGCGAAAACACGCCGATCGCGAGCGTGCCGATCAACAGGATCGCGAACGCGGCGCGCAAGGTCGCCTTGACGGTCCACGGCCGGCGCTCGCGACGCGCCGCGCGCGGGCGCCGTGCGGCGCGACCGGCGGCAACGTCGGGTGCGGCGGCGGCCGCACCCGGCTGCGGATGCAATGATGCTGCTTTCATCGATATATCCCCGTATGGATCACGCTGCCGGAAAGGTCGGTTCCGGCCCTCCGCGATGGCAGGCCATGCCGCGCGTCCTGCGCCTGCACGGCGGGTAGCCGGTGCCGGGCGCGGCGCACCTGTGGTCATTGGGTCGTTCTACGGCCGCCACCGCCGTTTCTTGAGTCCGGCAAAACACGCACCGGGCCCCGGCGCGGCCTCGCAGTCAGGCAGACGCGCCGCCAGCGTTATACCCGGTCAAAAAAACGGATAACGGCCGATCTGTCGGATGAATGTCCGATTCGCGATAAAACTTGGCCTGACATTCTCGATACGCCACATTACACTTCTTTGACGCATCAACGATTCCAAACGCGCCGATCCCCATCAGAGCGCGCCCGCTACCTCAACTCGTTCAGCTCACATGGAAACCAGCCTCGACACCGGAGCCGCCGGCGCAGCCGCCGCGCAGCCGTCCGCGCCCCCCGCATCGCGCACCGTCTATCCGGTGCTCGGCGCGATCAGCTTCTCGCATATGCTCAACGACATGATCCAGTCGTTGATCCTCGCGATCTATCCGATGCTCAAGAGCCAGTTCGCGCTGTCGTTCGCGCAGATCGGCCTGATCACGCTCACCTACCAGATCACCGCGTCGCTGCTGCAGCCGCTCGTCGGCCTCTATACCGACAAGCGTCCGAAGCCGTATTCGCTGCCGGTCGGGATGGGCTTCACGCTCGCGGGGCTGCTGCTGATGTCGGTCGCGCCGAGCTTCCCCGTGCTGCTGGTGGCCGCGGCGCTGGTCGGCTGCGGCTCGTCGGTATTCCATCCCGAATCGTCGCGCGTCGCGCGGATGGCGTCGGGCGGCCAGCACGGGCTCGCGCAGTCGGTGTTCCAGGTCGGCGGCAACGCGGGCTCCGCGCTCGGGCCACTGCTCGCCGCGCTCGTGATCATTCCGCACGGCCAGCACAGCATCGCGTGGTTCTCCGCGGCCGCGCTCGTCGCGATGGTCGTGCTCACGCAGATCGGCCACTGGTACAAGAAGCATCCGTCGATGAAGAAGAAGGCCGCGGCGGCCGGCCACCCGACGCTGTCGCGCGGCCGCGTGATCGGCGCGATCGGCGTGCTGGTGCTGCTCGTGTTCTCGAAGTACTTCTACCTCGCGAGCATCAACAGCTATTTCACGTTCTACCTGATCGACAAGTTCCACCTGTCGGTGCAGGCCGCACAGATCCACCTGTTCGTGTTCCTCGCGGCCGTGGCGGCCGGCACGCTGATCGGCGGGCCGGTCGGCGACCGGATCGGCCGCAAGTACGTGATCTGGGTGTCGATCCTCGGCGTCGCGCCGTTCACGCTGCTGCTGCCGTACGCGAACCTGTTCTGGACGAGCGTGCTGACCGTGATCATCGGCATCGTGCTCGCGTCGGCGTTCGCCGCGATCCTCGTCTACGCGACGGAACTGATGCCCGGCAAGGTCGGGATGGTCGCGGGCCTGTTCTTCGGCTTCGCGTTCGGCCTCGGCGGCGTCGGCGCGGCCGTGCTCGGCCAGCTCGCCGACGCGACGAGCATCACGTTCGTCTACAAGGTGTGTTCGTTCCTGCCGCTGATCGGCATGCTGACGGTGTTCCTGCCGAACCTCGAAAGCAGCCGGCGCAAACAGGCGTGACAAGCCGGCCGCGGCGTGCGCGCCGCGGCCGGCCCAAAGGCTTGTACGGAGAAAACGACGGCGGCTTCAGGCCGCCGTCGTCGCATGCAGCGTCAGGAAACGCTTGAGGATGCCGGACGAATAGCTGCTCGCGATCGCCGACAGGAAGTGCGAGAACGACTGCGTCGCGTGATCGTCGGCCGTATCGGAGATCGTGCGCACCAGCGCGAACGGCACGTCGTGCTCCGCGCACACCTGCGCGATCGCCGCGCCTTCCATTTCGACCGCGAGCGCGTCCGGCAGCGCATCGCGCAGCGCGACGACCTCGCGCTCGCTCGACACGAAGCGGTCGCCGCTGATGACGAGCCCTGCGTGCAGCGTCGCGCCGGCGAGCCCGAAGCGCTCGGCGAACAACGCGCCCTCTTCCGCGACGAACAACGTGCACGCGGCCCTGAGACGGGCCGTCAGTGCCGCGTCGGTCGCGAAGCGCGTGATGCCGAGCAGCGGCACCTCGTAGCGCGGAAAGAGCGGCGACGCGTCGAGATCGTGCTGCAGCAGCATGTCGGCCACGACGACATCGCCGACGCGCACCGTGCGCGACACGCCGCCCGCGACGCCGGTAAATACGACGCCCGCCACGCCGAACACGTGGATCAGCGCACTGACCGTCGCGGCGGCCGCGACCTTGCCGACCCGCGCGAGCGTGACGACGCAGGCCGCGCCGTGCACGGTGCCGACGTGGTAATCGCGGCGGCCGAACGTGACCGTCTTCATCGCGCCGTCGGCGCGCATCGCGGCGATCAGGTCGCCGAGTTCCTCGGGCAGCGCGGCCAGAATGCCGAGCGGGCGCGTCGCAGGCGTGGCAACCATGTCGATGCTCATCATTCCACCGCCTGCAGTTTCGCGACCGCGAGCGCGAGCCACTTCTCGCCGTGCCGCTTGAACTTCACCTGCGCCTTCGCATCGGCGCCGCTGCCTTCGAGCGCGGTGACCGTGCCTTCGCCGAACTTGGTATGGAACACCTGCTGGCCGACCCGGAAGCCGGCGCCGGCCGCGCGCTGCTTGTCCGCGAACGCAGGCAGCGGCGCGGACACCGCCGCATCGACGATCTGCTCGCGGCTGCCGCCGCCCGGCCGCGCGAACCAGTCGCGCCCGTATCCCGCGTTGTCCGAACGCCCGCCCCAGCGCGAACCGGCTTCGACCTTCGGCGTCAGCCACTTCAGTACGTGCTCCGGCAACTCGTCGAAGAAGCGCGAACGCACGTTGTAGCGCGTCTGGCCGTGCAGCATCCGGCTCTGCGCGAACGACAGGTAGAGCCGCTCCTTCGCGCGCGTAATCGCCACGTACATCAGCCGGCGCTCCTCCTCGAGGCCGTCCGATTCGAGCACGCTGTTCTCGTGCGGGAACAGCCCTTCCTCGAGGCCCGTGATGAACACGGCCGAGAATTCGAGCCCCTTCGCCGCGTGCACCGTCATCAGTTGCACGGCGTCCTGCCCGGCCTGCGCCTGGTTGTCGCCGGCCTCCAGCGATGCATGCGACAGGAAGCCGGCGAGCGGCGTCATCGTGTCGGGGTTCTGTGCAGGATCGGCGAGCGGCGCGGGATCGAGCACCTCGACCGCCGGATCGTCCGTCGCCGCGCCGAGTTCGGGCGCCGCGATCGCACCCGCGCGCAGCGGGATCGAGCGGGCCGGCGTGTCGAGCCCGTAGCCTTCCTCGCTGACGAACGCGGTGGCCGCGTTCACGAGTTCCTGCAAGTTCTCGAGACGGTCCTGCCCTTCGCGCTCGCCCTGGTAGAAATCGGCGAGACCGCTCGCGCGCACGACATGCTCGACGGTCTCGGGCAGGCTCATCTGCTGCGTGTCGGCGCGCATCTTCGCGACCAGGTTCGCGAACCCGCCGAGGCTCGTGCCGGCCTTGCCCGTCACGTACGGAATCGCAGCCGCCATCGAGCAGCCGTAGAGGCGCGCGGCGTCGGCGAGCTGCTCGATCGAGCGCGCGCCGATCCCGCGGGTCGGGAAGTTCACCACGCGCACGAACGCCGTGTCGTCGTTCGGGTTGTCGATCAGGCGCAGGTACGCGAGCGCATGCTTCACTTCCTGGCGCTCGAAGAAGCGCAGGCCGCCGTACACGCGATACGGGATGCCCGACGACATCAGCGTGTGCTCGATCGAGCGCGACTGCGCGTTGCTGCGGTACAGGACGGCCACTTCGCTGCGCGCCATCCCGGTGTTGATCAGCGAGCGGATTTCTTCGACGATCCAGCCGGCTTCCTGCGAATCGGTGCTGGCCTCGTACACGCGCACGGGCTCGCCGTGGCCCGCGTCGGTGCGCAGGTTCTTGCCGAGGCGGTGCGCGTTGTTCGAGATCAGCTGGTTCGCCGCATCGAGGATGTTGCCGTGCGACCGGTAGTTCTGCTCGAGCTTGATCAGGTTGCGCACGCGGAATTCGTCTTCGAAATCGCGCATGTTGCCGACGTTCGCGCCGCGGAACGCGTAGATCGACTGGTCGTCGTCGCCGACCGCGAAGATCGCGTTCTGGCCGCCCGCGAGCATCTTGAGCCACGCATATTGCAGCTTGTTGGTGTCCTGGAACTCGTCGACGAGGATGTGCTTGAAGCGCGCCTGGTAGTGCGCGCGCAGCGGCGCGTTGTACGCCAGCAGCTCGTAGCAGCGCAGCAGCAGCTCGGGGAAATCGACGACGCCCTCGCGCTGGCACTGCTGGTCGTACGCCTGGTACAGCTCGACGAACTTGCGGTTGAAGTTGTCGGTCGCGTCGACCTTGTCGGGACGCAGCCCCTGCTCCTTCGCGTTGTTGATGAAGTACTGGACGTTCTTCGGCGGGTACTTCTCGTCGTCGACGTTCGCGGCCTTCATCAGCCGCTTGATCGCGGACAGCTGGTCGGCCGTATCGAGGATCTGGAAGGTCTGCGGCAGGCCGGCGTCGCGCCAGTGCGTGCGCAGCATCCGGTTGCACAGGCCGTGGAACGTGCCGATCCACATCCCGCGCGTGTCGATCGGCATCATCGCCGACAGGCGCGCCATCATCTCGCGCGCGGCCTTGTTCGTGAAGGTGACGGCGAGCACGGTGGGCGGCGACGCGTAGCCCTGCTGGATCAGCCACGCGATGCGCGTGATCAGCACGCGGGTCTTGCCGCTGCCCGCCCCTGCGAGGATCAGCGCCGGTTCGTTCGGCAACGTGACGGCGGCGTGTTGTTCGGGGTTCAGATTGGCGAGCAGATCGGGCATGGAGCGGCGGCAGACGGGCGAGAAAAATGCGGACCCGACATTATAAGTCGGCGGCGCGATGCCGTTCCCGATCCGTTCGGTCGAGCGCCGCCAAGCGCGTTGCGGCCGCTTCGCGACAAGCCTGCGCCGGCAATGCGATGGCTGGTCGATGTGCATCCATTTATAATTGTCGGATTCGGCATCCAATTCACGCATTTTTCGGCAGATTTCCAACATGAGCGACAACACGCTTGCGAAGAGCTTCGAGCCCCATACCATCGAGTCCCAATGGGGGCCGGAGTGGGAAAAACGCGGCTATGCCGCCCCGGCGTTCGATCCGTCCCGCCCCGATTTCGCGATCCAGTTGCCGCCGCCGAACGTGACGGGCACGCTGCACATGGGCCATGCGTTCAACCAGACGATCATGGACGGCCTCGCCCGCTATCACCGGATGCTCGGCGAGAACACGCTGTGGGTGCCCGGCACCGACCACGCGGGGATCGCCACCCAGATCGTCGTCGAACGCCAGCTCGACGCGCAGGGCGTGTCGCGCCACGACCTCGGCCGCGAGAAGTTCGTCGAGCGCGTGTGGGAATGGAAGCAGCAGTCCGGTTCGACGATCACGGGCCAGGTGCGCCGCCTCGGCGCATCGACCGACTGGTCGCGCGAATACTTCACGATGGACGACAAGATGTCGGCCGCCGTGCGCGACGTGTTCGTCACGCTCCACGAACAGGGCCTGATCTACCGCGGCAAGCGCCTCGTCAACTGGGATCCGGTGCTGCTCACCGCGGTGTCGGATCTCGAAGTCGCGAGCGAAGAGGAAAACGGCCACCTGTGGCACATCCGCTACCCGCTCGTCGACGGCTCGGGCTCGCTGACCGTCGCGACGACGCGCCCCGAGACGATGCTCGGCGACGTCGCACTGATGGTCCATCCGGAAGACGAGCGCTACGCACACCTGATCGGCAAGCTCGTCACGCTGCCGCTGACCGGCCGCGAGATCCCGGTGATCGCCGACGACTACGTCGACCGCGAGTTCGGCACGGGCGTCGTGAAGGTCACGCCCGCGCACGACTTCAACGACTACCAGGTCGGCCTGCGCCACAATCTCGTGCCGATCGAGATCCTGACGCTCGACGCGAAGATCAACGATAACGGCCCCGAGCAGTATCGCGGCCTCGACCGCTTCGACGCGCGCAAGGCGATCGTCGCCGATCTCGACGCGCTGGGTTTCCTCGACTCCGTGAAGCCGCACAAGCTGATGGTGCCGCGCGGCGACCGCACGGGCGTCGTGATCGAGCCGATGCTGACCGACCAGTGGTTCGTCGCGATGTCGAAGCCGGCACCGGAAGGCACGTTCAATCCCGGCAAGTCGATCACCGAAACGTCGCTCGACGTCGTGCGCAACGGCCAGATCAAGTTCGTCCCGGAAAACTGGACGACCACCTACTACCAGTGGCTCGAGAACATCCAGGACTGGTGCATCTCGCGCCAGCTGTGGTGGGGCCACCAGATCCCCGCGTGGTACGGCGAGAACGGCGAGGTGTTCGTCGCGCGCAGCGAGGAAGACGCGCGCGCGAAGGCCGCCGCGCAGGGGTACACGGGCGAACTGAAGCGCGATGAAGACGTGCTCGACACGTGGTTCTCGTCGGCGCTGGTGCCGTTCTCGTCGCTCGGCTGGCCGAACGAGACGCCTGAACTGAAGCATTTCCTGCCGTCGTCGGTGCTCGTCACGGGCTTCGACATCATCTTCTTCTGGGTCGCCCGGATGGTGATGATGACCACGCACTTCACCGGCAAGGTGCCGTTCCATACCGTCTACGTGCACGGCCTCGTGCGCGACGCGGAAGGCCAGAAGATGTCGAAGAGCAAGGGCAACACGCTCGACCCGATCGACATCGTCGACGGCATCGACCTCGAGACGCTGGTCGCGAAACGCACGACGGGCCTGATGAATCCGAAGCAGGCCGCGACGATCGAGAAGAAGACGCGCAAGGAATTCCCGGACGGCATCCCCGCGTTCGGCACCGACGCGCTGCGATTCACGATGGCGTCGATGGCGACGCTCGGCCGCAACGTGAACTTCGACCTCGCGCGCTGCGAAGGCTACCGCAACTTCTGCAACAAGCTGTGGAACGCGACGCGCTTCGTGCTGATGAACTGCGAAGGCCACGACTGCGGCGCCGACAAGCCGGAAGTCTGCGGCGCGGGCGACTGCGGCCCCGGCGGCTACCTCGATTTCTCGGCGGCCGACCGCTGGATCGTGTCGCTGCTGCAGCGTACCGAGGCCGACATCGCGAAGGGCTTCGCCGACTACCGCTTCGACAACGTCGCGACCAGCATCTACAAGTTCGTGTGGGACGAGTACTGCGACTGGTATCTCGAACTCGCGAAGGTGCAGATCCAGAACGGCACGCCGGAACAGCAGCGCGCCACGCGCCGCACGCTGCTGCGCGTGCTCGAGACGGTGCTGCGCCTCGCGCACCCGGTCATCCCGTTCATCACCGAAGCGCTCTGGCAGAAGGTCGCGCCGCTCGCGGGCCGCTATCCGCGGGGCTCGGCCGAGGGCGAAGCGTCGCTGATGACGCAGGCCTATCCGGTTGCCGACCTGCAGAAGATCGACGAGGCGTCCGAGCAGTGGGCGGCCGACCTGAAGGCGATCGTCGACGCATGCCGCAACCTGCGCGGCGAGATGAACCTGTCGCCGGCGACGAAGGTGCCGCTGCTCGCGGCCGGCGATGCCGAGCGCCTGCGCTCGTTCGCGCCGTACGTCCAGGCGCTCGCGCGCCTGTCGGAAGTGCAGATCCTCGCGGACGAAGCGACGCTCGACAAGGAAGCGCACGGCGCGCCGATCGCGATCGTCGGCCCGAACAAGCTGGTGCTGAAGGTGGAAATCGACGTCGCGGCCGAACGCGAGCGCCTGTCGAAGGAAATCGCGCGCCTGACGGGCGAAATCGCGAAGTGCAACGCGAAGCTCGGCAACGAGGCATTCGTCGCGAAAGCGCCGCCGGCCGTGGTCGAACAGGAGCAGAAGCGCGTCGCCGAATTCCAGAGCACGCTCGAGAAACTGCGTGCGCAGCTCGAGCGGTTGCCTGCGTAACAAACCGTAAGGCCGTTTGCGTTCACTATAATGCGGACGTGAACATACATCGTCTGACAAGTCGATTACAGGAATAAAGGTTCGATCATGTTGAAAGTCACCAAGGCGGTATTCCCCGTTGCCGGCCTCGGCACGCGGTTCCTTCCGGCAACGAAGGCGAGCCCGAAGGAAATGCTGCCGGTCGTCGACAAGCCGTTGATCCAGTACGCAGTCGAGGAAGCGATCGCCGCGGGCATCACCGAGATGATCTTCGTCACCGGGCGCAGCAAGCGCGCGATCGAGGATCATTTCGACAAGTCGTACGAGGTCGAAGCCGAGCTCGAGGCGCGCGGCAAGGAAAAGCTGCTCGAGCTCGTGCGCAGCATCAAGCCGAGCCATGTCGACTGCTTCTACGTGCGTCAGCCGGAAGCGCTCGGCCTCGGCCATGCGGTGCTGTGCGCGGAGAAGCTGGTGGCCGACAACCCGTTCGCGGTGATCCTCGCGGACGACCTGCTCGACGGCAACCCGCCCGTGATGAAGCAGATGGTCGACGTGTTCGACCACTATCACAGCTCGGTGATCGGCGTCGAAGAGATCCCGCCGTCGGAAACGAAGTCGTACGGGATCGTCGACGGCAAGGAATGGGAAGAGTCGATCGTCAAGATGTCGGCGATCGTCGAGAAGCCCGCGCCGGAAGTCGCGCCGTCGAACCTCGGCGTGGTCGGCCGCTACATCCTGAAGCCGCGGATCTTCGAACACCTGCGCGCGCTGAAGCCGGGCGCGGGCGGCGAACTGCAGCTCACCGATGCGATCCAGGCGCTGCTCGCCGACGAGCAGGTGCTGGCCTACAAGTACCAGGGCACGCGCTACGACTGCGGCAGCAAGCTCGGCTACCTGAAGGCGACGGTCGAATTCGCGCTGCGCCACCCGGAAGTCGGCGCGGAATTCGACGAATACCTGCGCACGCGCGGCGGCGCGCAACCGGCCGCCTGAGCGCGGCAAGGGCTCGCCCCGGCGGGCCCGCCCTCACCTCACCGGCCGGCGCTCAGCGCGCTTCGGCCGGCTTCACCGAGACGACGCCCGGCATCCCGCCCGCGTCGTCTTTTTTCGTCTTCACGAGCCAGCCGCCGCCATCGCCGAACGGCAGCTTCGCGAGCGCGCTCTTCACGAGCGCCGGCGCGGCCTGCTGCGTGGCCGGTTCGCGATCGCGCATTGCGGCCGTCACGCGATAGACGTCGGCGCCCGATTTCGCATCGACGAAACGCAGCGTCAGCACGT
The DNA here is from genome assembly GCF_058781685.1 of Burkholderia sp. FW306-1C-G01B. Lineage (NCBI taxonomy): Bacteria > Pseudomonadati > Pseudomonadota > Betaproteobacteria > Burkholderiales > Burkholderiaceae > Burkholderia > Burkholderia sp. FW306-1C-G01B. Next base: position 339,828 of record NZ_JBYSWZ010000004.1, on the reverse strand, counting down.
GGCGATACACGCTACCCGCGAACGGCAGCGCGGGCGGCGACGGCCCGTCGACCGTCACGCACGCGCTGCTCGCGGCGCCGCACTGGTCGGCGCTGGCCGCGACCGCCGCCGGCTGCGTCGCATACGCGATCGACAGCCGGTAGCGCGCGTCCTTGAGCGGCTGCGCGTCGAAGCCGCTGCGCGCGAGTTCGTCGCGCACGAGCGTCTCGATCTGCCGGTATTCGGCATCGTTGGCCTGCGCGGCCGTCCGGACGAAATCGTAGCCGTGCGCGCCGGATGCGAATGCATCAGGCTGCCCGACCGCACTCACGCCGCTCGTCACGCCGGCGCAACCCGTCAACAACGACGCCGCCAGCGCGGTCGCTGCCCATTCCTTTCTCATGGCTTTCCCCAATCCTGCCGTCGCGCCCGGCCCTGTCAGGCGGACGGCTCGTCGATCGCGGGCAGCGACACCGTCACCGCGGTGCCGACACCCACTTCGCTGTCGACCGACACGCTGCCCCCATGGCGCGTGACGACCGTCTTTACGAATGCCATGCCGAGCCCGGAACCCGGGATCTCGGGCCGCTCGCCGGCATGGAATCGCTTGAAACGCTCGAACAGATGCCGATGATCTTCCGGCGCAATGCCGTACCCCTGATCGCGAATCGTACAGAACATCCGCTTCGACGCGTGCTCGACCGTCAGCGTACACGTGATCACGGTGTCGGACGGACTGTATTTGACTGCGTTGTTCAGCAGGTTCACGAACGCGCGCGTGATCAGCGAGCGGTCCGCGCGCACCCAGCATATGTCGGCGCCGACGTCGGTGTCGATGCGGATGTGCTTCGCCTGCGCCTGCGGCCATACCTCGTCGCTCGCATCGATCAGCACGTCGACGAGGCTCGTCGCTTCGAGCTGGTACGCCTGCGACTCCGCGCGCGCCAGCTGCACGAACTCGTCGGCAAGCGACAGCGCGCGGTGCGCGTAGCGCTCGATCCGCGCGAGCAGCCCGCGCATCGCATCGGTGTCGACGCGGTCGCGCTCGATCTCGACGAGCGCGAGGATCGAAGCCTGCGGCGAGCGCATGTCGTGCGACAGCAGGTGCAGCGCTTCCTCGCGATGCCGCTCGGCCGCGTGCAGTTCGGTCACGTCGACGAGGCCGGCAATCCAGCCCGTCACGCGGCCCTGCGCATTCGTGCAGGCGGCGTAGCGTAACAGATGGTCGAGCCCGTCGCGGTCGCGCACCTCGATGCCGCGCGCCATCGCGTCGTGCTCGGCCTCGAGCGTCGGGTCGAGCGCGGCCGGCCAGTGCTCGCGGATCGCCGCATCGTGTTCGGCGTTGCCGTCGACGGTCTTCATGAACGTCAGCTCGCCGAGCGCGGCGCGCAGCGGCCGCCCTTCCGGCAGCGGCAGCGCGAGGCGCGACCCGTAGCGCTTCGCCGCATGGTTCGCGATCAGCACGGTGCCGTCCAGGTCGGTCACGAAGATCGGCTCGGGCATGCTGTCGAGGCTGTCCCACACGAAGCGCTTCATGTCCTGCACGCGCTGCGCGGCTTGCGCCATCAGCGCCATCTGCCGTTCGAGCACGTCGCCGCCGACGCTGCGCGTGCGCGGCGCCTCGGGCAGCAGGTGCGGCTCGTCGGCGAGCCGCTGCAGTTCGCGGCGCAGGTACGACATCGTCATTTCGAGGCGCCGCCAGTTCCAGATCGGGTAGACGGCGATCAGCCCGAAGATCGCCGGCGCCGGCGACAGCCAGATGCGCGCCTCGAACAGCAGCGCCATGCTCGCGACGACGGCGAGCGCGGCGAGGCTCAGCGTCAGCAGCAGCGCGCGCCACGGCGACAGCATCAGGAAGCCGCCCAGCAGCGCGGCGAGCGGCAGCAGCGACGCGGCGAACAGCCCCGCGCGCGACGCCGGCGAGATCGCGCTGCCGGTCGCCAGCATGTCGAGGACGTTGGCGTGGATATACACGCCGGCGAGCGGGCCGAAATCGCCGGATACGGGCGTCGCGAAACGGTCGTACAGCCCGGAAGCGGTCACGCCGACGACGACGATCTTGCCGCGCAGCGCGTCGGGCTTCACGCGCCCCTCGAGCACGTCGTCGAACGACAGCGTCGGATACTCGGGCGTGTTGCGGCTGAACGGGATCAGATAACGGCCCTCGCCGGCCGCGTCGCGCGACAGGTCGTGCGCGTTCGCCCCCGGCGCGCCGCCGGCCGGATGCAGCCGGCCAGCCTGGATCGCGCGGTACACGGGCACCATCAGTTGCGGCCAGCGCACGCGGCCGTCGCTTTCGAACAGCGCGACGCTGCGCACGATACCGTCGGGATCGACTTCGAGGTTGATGTGGCCGAGCCCTGTCGCGCGCGCCGCGAGCGCGGCCACCGGCGGTTCGACGGTACGCGTGCCGTCCGCCTGCTCGGGGCTCAGCAGCACGGGCAGGAAGGTCGGCACGTGGCTCATCGCGTCCGCGAACGCGCGATCCTCCTGCGACGGCTCGGTGAACAGCACGTCGTAGACGACGGCGGCCGGCTGCGCGCGCGCCAGCGTGTCGAGCAGCCGCGCATGCACGTCGCGCGGCCACGGCCAGCGGCCGAGCGCCGACACGCTCTGGTTGTCGATGTCGACGACGACCACGTCGGGGGACAGCGGCAGGCTGCGCAGCATCAGCAGCCGGTCGTAGATCAGCCCGTCGACGCTCGACGACAGGCGGCCGAGCGCACACGCGAGGATGACCGCGATCCCGAGGCAGCCGATCGCGATCCATTCGATCAGGAAGCGGCGGCCGAGATGCCGCCGTGGGGAAACGGAGTCGGGTTTCATGCGCCGCGGGTCAGCGCGACAGCGTGAACGCGCTGACCGGACTGGTCTTCTCGTAGAACTTGCCGCCTTCGAACTCCTCGACGGTCACCGCCCAGAAATAATCGCCCGGCGGCAGGTGCGCGATGGTGATCTGGCGCGCGCGCAGGCCGACCTGGTCGACGACCGGTGCGCTCAGGTCCTTCGAGCGCGACAGCACGAACCGGTAGCGCGCGTCCTTGCCCGAACCGTTCGGCGACCAGCGGAACCCGTAGCCATCCGCGCCAGGCGACGCGCTCGCGTCGAGCCCCATCACGCGGCGTTCGAACGCATAGGTGCGCGGCAGCCCCTCGAGGCCGTTGGCATCGATCGCGGCGATCCGCACGAAGTAGTTCCCGTTCGGTACGTCGCGGAAGACCGCGCGCGGCGAATCGGTGCGCGTTTCGCGGAACAGGTCGAGCAGCCCCGCATCGTGCGCGAGCTGCACGCGGTACGCATGCGCGTTCGCCAGCGGCACGACGTCGAACGCGACGTCGGGTTCGTCCTGCACCTTGTCGGGATGCGCGAGCGCCGGCGCGGCCAACAGCGCGACAGGCGCGCCGACCGCGCCGGACGACGTCGCGACGCTGCCGAAGTTCGCATGCACGAGCGTCGAGCGGGCCGATTGCCGGCCGCCCGCGACCCCAACGGTGCCGTCGAGCACTTCGACGCGCGTCGACGCATTGCCGGCCGCGTCGTAGTTCACGCGAAAGCGCGTGCCGCGCACGCCGGCCACGACCGACGGCGAGCGGATCTGGAAGCGATCGTCGCGTTTCTTCAGATGAGTGACTTCGCTGTCGACCGAGCCGTGCGTGAGTTCGAACTGGCGATCGAGCGTGCCAGTCAGCACCGTGCGGCGCAGCGCCTTCAGGTCGAGCTGGCTGTCGGGCGGCAGGCTCATGTGCGTGCCGTCGGCGAGTTCGATCGTCACGAAGCCGTTCGCGCCCGTGCGCACGCGGTCGCCCTCGACGAGCGTCGCATCGTTCGCCAGCGGCGCGTACGCGTCGCCGGACGCGCGCTCGGCCGCGCCCTGCACCGCGACGACGCGCGCGGTCAGCTTTTCCTTGCGCAGGCGCGCGACCGGCAGCTTCAGCGCGACGCCGGGCTGCAGGTGCTTCGGCGCGGGCACGCCGTTGATCTGCTGGAGCAGTTGCCAGTCGTCCGCGCCCTGCAGGTAGCGCGCGGCGACGTCGTACAGCGTGTCGCCCGCCTGCGTGCGGTAGACGACCGTCTTGCCCGCCGCAGCGGGCGGCTGCGCGGCCGCATGCTGCGCGGCGACTGCAAACGTGACCGCGCAGGCCGTGCGCAGCGCCATCGTGCGCAGGTTTGCCGTACGCTGCGTGATTCCCGCGGTCACTCCGGTTCTCCCTGGCCGACCCGCTCGAGCCGGTAGCCGTAGCCGTAGATCGGCGCAAGGCGATAGCCGTTTTCGGGCCGCAGGCCGAGCTTGGTGCGCAGCATCGAGATGTGCGTATCCATCGTGCGCGACGGGATGTCGGTCGCCTGCTTCCACACGAGATCGAGAATGTGCGCGCGCGACAGCGGCCGGTCGAGATGCTGGAACAGCAGCAGCGCGAGTTCGAATTCCTTCTGCGTCAGGCTCACCGGCTTGTCGCCGACGTAGGCCTGCTTCAGGTTCACGTCGAAACGGAATTGATCGAATTCGCGAACGGTCGCCTCGGCGTTGACCGGATACGCGCGGCGCAGCAGCGAGCCGATGCGCGCGCGCAGGATCGGGCCCGACACGGGCTTGACCACGTAGTCGTCGGCGCCGGCGTTGAGGATCTGCGTGATCCCCGCCTCGTCGTCGCGGCTCGTCATGAAGATGATCGGCAGGCTGTGCTCGGTCTGGTTGGCGCGCACCCACTTGAGCACTTCCTCGCCGGACATGTCGGGCACGTTCCAGTCGAGCACCAGCAGATCGAATGTTTCGCGCTGCAGACGCTTCTTCAGGGCCTTGCCTTCCTTGAACGCATAGCACGTATGGCCAACGGCAGTCAGCGTTTGACTGACGAAATCCGTCTGGGCCGGATCGTCATCCAGTACAGCAATTCTCATAGCACCCCGCAAAGCGAAATCGATTCGTCCAGTTCAGCTCCCCGCCCCCACCCCGCAGCGCAACGCGCGCGGCTTCCGGATACCGGCCGGCGAGCCGTCGTTCGCCGCTCGCGCCACCTGCGCAAACCAGCGACCCCGGCTAAATATCTCAAAAACGGGGCACGGACGAACCGGCGATTTCATCATAGTAGTATGAAATTCGCCAAGAAATTGCGCGGACTACCGTTCTTTCTTCGAATAATCCTTCCCGTCGCGCAATCCGACGCCTAATCGGCGCCCGCGATGCCGGCCACCGGTTCGGCGAAGTCGTCGGCCGGCAGGCGCAGCAACAGCGGTTGCGACAGCGCCGGTTGTGCAAGCATCCGCTGCAACTGTCCGCGCACGCGCTCCCACGCGGTGGCCGCGTAGTCCGGCTGGCCCGCCGCCCATGCCTGCGCCAGATCGAACACGCGTTCGATCGTCGCACCGCAGTAGGTCAGGCCCGAGCCGTCGTCCCGCGCGGCACCGCGCAGCCGCTCGTCGAGCCACTCGGCCAGCCACGGCATCTCGGCCGCGGCCGAATCCGCGTAGGCCTCCAGCGCGGCACGCGCGTGGCGATCCAGTTGCGGATCGAGCTCGATACGGCTCAATTCCGACGCGCGCTCGGGCGCAATGCATTCCGCTCCGGACGGACTTCGAAGGGTCCCTGGTCTGAAGGACATGTCCTCTCCCCGTTGTACGACGGTAGCGTCAGGCATGGCCCCCGTGCCCGCCATACGACGTACCGCGGCCGGCACCTCCGCTGGGAGCGGACGACCGGCCGGGTCAGTATACGCAGCCAGTCACGAAGCGAGGTTTAAGAATTGTCAGAGGCCCGACTCCGGCCGGCGCCGGGCGTGGCCGGCCCGCGCACCGCGAGCGGACGCCGCGGCCGGGCGCGCGAGGCAGGCCGTCAGCGGCGGCGCATCAGGAACACGAAGGTCTTGTCCTGCGTCGTCGATTCGACGATCTCGTTGCCCGTCTGCTTCGCGAACGCGGCGAAATCGCGCTGCGAGCCGGGATCGGTCGCGAGCACCTTGAGGATCTGCCCGCTTTCCATATCGGCAAGCGCTTTCTTGGCACGCAGGATCGGCAACGGGCAATTGAGCCCGCGCGCGTCCACTTCCTTGTGAATCTGCATCGGCTGTCGACCTTCGAATGTCGCGCCACACGAGGCGCGGGAGGAAGCCGCGATTTTACCGCAGCGCCGCCCCGCCCGCCCGGGCAGCCCACGGCGCGGCGCCGCGGGCGCCGCCGTCACGCGCCGGAGAAGCCGCCCGCGAGCCGTTCGCGCAGGTGCCGCACGAGCGCGCGCACCGCGCTCGGCACGACCGGGCTGTACGGACGGATCGCGAAGATGTGGTCGCCGAACGCGCCCGACGGCCGCCAGCCGTCGAGCAGCGCGACGAGCCGGCCGGCGTCGAGATCGCGCCGCGCGCTGAAATCGGGCAGCAGCGCGATGCCGAGCCCGCCGAGCGCGGCCTCGCGCATCGCCTCGCTGTTGTTCGCCGCGAAACTGCCGCGCACCGGCACGCTCACGCGCTGGCGGCGCCGGCCGTCCGGCTCGAAGCTCCACACGGCCGGTTCGTTGTCGCGCAGGTAACACAGGCAGCTGTGATCGACGAGTTCGCTCGGGTGCCGCGGCGCGCCGCGCGCGTCGAGGTAGTCGCGGCTCGCGACGAGCAGCGAGCGCGTGTCGCACAGCTTCCACGCGACGTGGGTCTGCGGCGCGGTGGTCGTATGGCGAATCGCGAGGTCGAAGCCTTCCTGCGTCAGCGAATGCAGCCGGTCCGACAGGTCGAGCTCGATGTGCACGCCCGGATGCTGCCGCAGGAAATCGGGCAGGTGCGGCACGACCTGCTGGCGCCCGAGCGCAACCGGCGCCGTCACGCGCAGCAGGCCGCGCGGTTCGCCGGCCAGGTCCTTCACGCGCGCGAAATGCTGCCCGATCGACTCGAACGCGTCGCGCGTGCTGTCGACGAGCGTCTGGCCCGCATCGGTGAGCCGCACGCTGCGCGTCGTGCGGCGCACGAGCGGCACGCCGACCGCCTTCTCGAGATCGGCAATGCGCTGGCTCATCGCGGCCTTGCTGATGCCGAGCCGCTGCGCGGCGGCCGTGAAACTGCCGGTCGCGGCCAGTACCGTCAGCGAATGGATATGCGGCCAGAGCGCCTGGACATTTTGCTGATTCATTCGTCGATTATTCAGAATTCTGAACAGTGAATCAAGTTTCGCGGCCTTCTCCCGCGCTGCCGGTTTCCCTAGACTGGGTTCCGTTCCCCCCTCATCCCCAGGAGACACGATGAATCCGGTTCCCGCGTACACGTCCGACGCCGACGTCGGCCATTATGTCGACGGCGCGCCCGTCGCCGGCCGCAGCGGCCGCTTCCAGGACGTCCTCAACCCGGCGCTCGGCCGCGCGGTGCGCCGCGTGGCGCTTGCCGACGACAGCGAAGTGCAGCGGGCCGTCGCTTCGGCGAACGCCGCGTTCCCGGCCTGGGCCGAGACGCCGCCGATCCGTCGCGCGCGCGTGCTGCACCGCTTCCTGCAGCTGATGAACGAGCACCGCGACACGCTCGCGGCAATCATCACGGCCGAGCACGGCAAGGTGTTTTCCGACGCGCAGGGCGAAGTCGCGCGCGGCATCGATATCGTCGAATTCGCATGCGGCGTGCCGCAGCTGCTGAAGGGCGACTTCACCGACCAGGTCAGCACCGGCATCGACAACTGGACGATGCGCCAGCCGCTCGGCGTGGTCGCGGGCATCACGCCGTTCAACTTCCCGTGCATGGTGCCGTGCTGGATGTTCCCGGTCGCGATCGCGACGGGCAACACGTTCGTGCTGAAGCCGAGCGAGCGCGATCCGTCGGCGGCGCTGTTCATCGCCGACCTGCTCACGCAGGCCGGGCTGCCGGCCGGCGTGTTCAACGTCGTGCAGGGCGACAAGGGCGCGGTCGACGCCTTGCTCGACCACCCGGACGTGCAGGCCGTCAGCTTCGTCGGCTCGACGCCGATCGCGGCCTACGTGCAGCAGCGCGCGGTGCAGTCGGGCAAGCGCGTGCAGGCGCTCGGCGGCGCGAAGAACCATCTCGTCGTGATGCCCGATGCGAACCTCGAGCAGGCGGTCGACGCGCTGATCGGCGCCGCGTACGGCTCGGCCGGCGAGCGCTGCATGGCGATCAGCATCGCGGTGCTGGTCGGCGACGTGGCCGACCGGATCGTGCCGGCAGTCGCCGAGCGCGCACGCAAGCTGGTGATCGGCGACGGCATGCAACCGGAAGTCGAGATGGGCCCGATCGTCACCGGCGAAGCGCTGAAGCGCATCGAAGGCTATATCGAGCAAGGCGTGAGCGAAGGCGCGCAACTGGTGGTCGACGGGCGCGGGCTGCGCGTGCCGGGCCGCGAGGCAGGCTTCTTCACCGGCGGCACGCTGTTCGATCACGTGACGCCCGACATGCGGATCTACAAGGAAGAAATCTTCGGGCCCGTGCTCGGCTGCGTGCGCGTGAAGGATTTCGGCGAAGCGGTCGACCTGATCAACGCGCACGAATTCGGCAACGGCGTGTCGTGCTTCACGAGCGACGGCGGCATCGCGCGCGAATTCGCGCGGCGCATCCAGGTCGGGATGGTCGGCATCAACGTGCCGATTCCGGTGCCGATGGCGTGGCACGGCTTCGGCGGCTGGAAGAAGAGCCTGTTCGGCGACATGCACGCGTACGGCGAGGAAGGCGTGCGCTTCTACACGCGCCAGAAGTCGGTGATGCAGCGCTGGTCGTCGAGCATCGGCAAGGGCGCCGAATTCGCGATGCCGACCGCGAAGTAAGAAGCCGGCCGGTGCGCCGCCCGCCTGACCGATCGGCGGGCGGTGCGCCGGCAGAAGGCGTCAGCCGGCCTTCTTGCCGTGCGCACCGTCGGCGGTCGGCAGGTAAGACAGTTCGAGCCGGTACGCGAGCGCGACGAACAGGCTCTGCGCGAGGCCCATCGTGGCCGTCAGCGCACGGAACCCGAACGTCTCGCTGTCCTGCACCATCAGCGTCACCTCGGCCTCCCGCGCGAGCGGGCTCATCCGGCTGTCGGTGATCGCGATCAGGCGCGCGCCGCGCTGCACGGCCTGCTGCGCGACCTGCACGGTCTCGTCCGCATACGGCATGAACGAGACGACGATCATCACGTCGCCGTTGCGCACCGACCGGATCTGCCCGAGATGCATGCTGCCGAGCGCGCTGAACAGCCCGATGCGCTTGTCGGTGTGCTGCAGCGCGTAGTCGAGATACACCGCGATCGGAAATGCGCGCCGCGAGCCGGCGATCCAGATCGCCTGCGTGTCGGCGAGCAGCTCGACGGCTTGCGCGAGCGCCTGCGGGTCGAGCGTCTGCCGCAACTGCTGCATCCCGGCAATGCTGCCCTTGATGAATTCGTCGGCGATCTGCTCGGGCTGCAGGCTCGACGAGCCCGATTCGATCACGTCGCGCAGCCGCAGGTTGTATGCGCGCCCCGGCGCGATCTGCTGCGCGAGCCCTTCGCGGAACAGCCGCTGCATCTCGGAGAAGCCGGAGAAGCCGAAATGCTTCGCGAAGCGCACGACGGCCGACGGCTGGACGCCGCACGCTTCCGCGAGCGACTGGATGCCTTCCAGGCCCAGCTGGTCCCGATGCGTTTCCACGTGGCGCGCAATGACCTTCAGGCGATTGCTGAGGCTGTCGTATTCCTGCGTCAGGTGCTGCAGGAACTGCTCGACGGTGGCGGGAGGTTTCTCGGATGAACTCATCGGATAGCGCGAAGTTGACGGCCCCGCTGCGCGCGCAATGCTGACGGACGCGGCCCGAGGCTCACCTGGATACATGCATGAAGGGCGAATTTAATCACGTTTGCGGCACGGCCCGCGCCGCGCGTTTCGCTCCCACGCGCTCGATCATCACCTGCACACGCTCCACGGCAAGACTGGAAACGATTGTCCAACGCTCTCGCGGCGTCGTAAAGATTAGGGCGTCTACCGAGACTATCGACGCCGACGGCCGGCGCGAAGCGGCGCGCAGTGCGCCGCATCCGGCCTGCCCTGCTCAGCGATAGTCGACCCATACGCCGCCCGCGTCGGCGGAACGCACGCAGTTCTCGACCCATCGGACGCCCTCGACGCCCGCGTGGACGTCCGGAAAGCGGATGCCCTTCAGCGCCGCGGCGTCGCCGCGATCGGCCGCGTCCATCGCGAGCGCGAAGCGTTGATAGAGATTGGACCACGCCTCGAACAGCCCTTCCGGATGCCCGGCGCCGATGCGATCCTCGCGCAACGCGTTCGGATGCAGGTACCCCATCCCGCGATCGAGCACCTGCGCGGGCTGCCCCTGCACTTCGTAGCGCAACTGGTTCGGATGCTCGTCCCACCATTCGATGCTCGCCTTCGAACCGATCACCCTCACCTTCTGGCTGTGCATCGAACCCGCGTTCACCGCGCTCGACCACACGTAGCCGATCGCGCCCGTGTCGTATTCCATGATCGTGAACGCGTTGTCCTCGAGCGGCGCGCGGCTCTTCACGAAGCTCTGCCGCGAACACATCAGCCGCCGGATCTTCAGCTCGGGCGCCATCACCTCGGAGATGTACAGCGGATGCGTGCCGATGTCGCCGAGCACGTAGCTCGGACCCGCGAATTTCGGGTCGACGCGCCAGCGCGCGGCCGCGCTCGCGGCCTCGACACCTTCGCTGTGGAAGCCGTGCGCGAACTGCATCTGCACGATGCGGATCTCGCCGAGATCGCCGCGCGCGATCATCTCGCGCGCCTGTTCGATCATCTGGTGACCCGAATAGCCGTATGCGACGCCGACGATCCGGTTCTTCTCGACCGACAGGCGCTGCAGCGTCTCGGCCTCGTCGGTCGTGAAGCACAGCGGCTTCTCGCAGACCACGTGCAGCCCCGCATTCAGCGCGGCGCGGCAGATCTCGAAGTGCGTGTTGTTCGGCGTCGCGATCGACACCGCGCGAATGCCGTCCGGGCGGCGCGCCTCGGCGTCGAACATCGTCGCGTAGTCGGGATAACAGCGCTCGGCCGCGACGCCGAGCTTCACGCCGAACTGTCGGCCGCGTTCGGGGTCGATGTCGAACGCGCCGGCGACCAGCTCGAAACTGCCGTCGCGCAGCGCGGCCGACCGGTGGCTGTAGCCGATCTGGCTGCCGAGCCCGCCGCCGACCATGCCCCAGCGAATCGAGTGTCCAAGCAGAATCTGTCCGTCAATCATGGTGGTGTTCCTGGTCCGTGTTCAGGGTTTCGGTAGTGCGAATGTTCATGCGAAGCCGGCCGACGCGAGAAACGCGCGGCTCGCGGCGACGTCGCGCAGGCTCGTGCCCGCATTGCGCGGATCGCGCTCCTGCTCGATCGTGATGTAGCCCGCGTAGCCGATGTCGTCGAGCGCGCGCCGGATCGACCGGTAGTCGAGCACGCCGGTGCCGATCGGGCACATCACGCCGCGCGCGCATGCGGCGAAGAACGCGATGTGCTCGCCCAGCACCGCGTCGTACACGGCCTTGTCGATGTCCTTGAAATGCACGTAGTCGACGCGCGCCGCATGGCGGCGCAGCCAGGCCTCCGGGTCCATGCCCGAGTAGTACAGGTGGCCCGTATCGAGACAGAGGCCGACCGTGTCGGCCGGCAGGTCGGCGACGATCCGGTCGATTTCGTCCGCGAACTCGATGTAGCCGCCCGCATGCGGATGGATCACCGCGCGCACGCCGAACTCGTCGCGCGCGATCGTCGCGATCTGCCGGATGTGCTCGACCATCCGCGCCCAGCGTTCGCCGGACAGCCGCGGCGCGCGATCGGCGTGGCCGGCCGCATAATCGCGTTCTTCATGCCCCCAGTCCATCACGACCAGGTACGGCGCCGCGTGGCGCTGCCCGTCCTGCGTCGGCGGCTTCGGCAGCCGCGTGATCAGCGCGCAGATCTCGCGCGTCTGGCGCAGCAGGTTCGGCAGGTTCTCCGACGACACGAGATCGTCGAAGATCGTGCCGGCGGTGATGCTCAGGCGCTGCCGCTCGAGCTCGGCGCTCACCACGTCGAGTTCGAGCGGGATATAGCCGTACGGCCCGAGCTCGATGCCCGAGTAGCCGGCCTGCGCGGCCTCGGCGAGCACGTGCCGCCACGGCGGCAGATGCGGGTTCTTCACGTCGTCGACGCCCCAGCAGCACGGTGCGCAACCCATCTTCATCTTCATCGTCATGTCGGTCAGTCCGGCAGGAAAGCGGCGCGCGGCCGCACGAGTCGTGGCGACGCGGCCACGGTTCAGCCGCGGTAGAACGCGGGGCGCTCGGCCATCGCGATCGGTTCGACCGCGCCGCTCTTTTGCGCCCGCACGCACGCGTCGGCAGCAACCGCCGCCGCATAGCCGTCCCATGCCGACGGGCCGGTCAGCGCACCCTGCCGCACGCCGTCGATGAACGCCTGCAGCTCGACGTCGTACGACGCGATGAAGCGCTCCTTCCAGTCGGTCATGATTTCGACCGATTGCCGCGCCGCGCGCTTGAGGTCCACGGCCGGCGGATCGGGCAGCTTCGCGATGCCCTGCTCGCCGACCACCTCGCACTGGATGTCATAGCCGTACTGGCAGTTCACGAAGATCTCGACGTCGATGCGCACGCCGCTCGCGGTTTCCAGCAGCACGATCTGCGGATCGGCGAGATGTGCCGACGCATGACGCGTCTTCTTCGGATAGACGACCTGCGCGCTTGCGTAATCCTCGCCGAGCAGCCAGCGCAGCACGTCGAGCTCGTGGATCAGCGTGTCGGTGATCGCCATGTCGGTCGTATAGCGCTCGCCGACCGACTGGTTGCGGTGCGCGCAATGCAGCATCAGCGGCGCGCCGATCTCGCCGCTGTCGATCACGCGCTTCAGCGCACGATAGCCTTCGTCGTACGGCCGCATGAAGCCGACCTGCACGAGCCGCTTGCCGTGCGCGACTTCCGCCTCGACGATCCGCATGCAGCCGTCGGCCGTGACGGCGAGCGGTTTTTCGCAGAACACGGGCTTGCCGTGCGCGATCGCGTCGAGCACGAACGCTTCGTGGGTCGGCCCCCACGACGTGACGAGCACGGCCTGCACGTCGGCGGCCGCGACCACTTCATGGCCGTCGCCGTAGATCTCGGCATCGAGCCCGTATTTCGTCACCGCATCGCGCGCCTGCTGCGGATCGATGTCGTTGACGGCCACGACGCGCGCGCCGGACAGCGTGCGGGTCAATCTGCGGATATGGTCCTGGCCGATCGCGCCGCAGCCGATCACGCCGATTTGCAAGGTCATCTAGGGGTCTCCAGTCGTTCATCAGCGGCGCGGCCCGTGCCGCGCCGGTCGGTAATCGTTCAGCGCGCCGTGCGATCGAAATGACGATCGACGTAGCGCTGGATCGTGTCGCGCATGTAGCGCGACGATGCCTCGGCGCGGTCCTCCCATGCGAACACGCACGACGACATCACGCCGTCGAAGCCCGCGGCGCCGAGCGCACGGAAAAACACGTCCCAGTCGATCTCGCCCTGCCCGATGTCGAGATGCTGGTGCACGCGGATCTGGTTCGAACCCGGCGGGTTCACGATGTAGCGAAGCTGGCTGCTCTTGCGGTGGTCGAAGGTGTCGGCCACGCGCACATGCGCGAGGATCGGCGCGGCCTGCGCGATCATCGCGGCCATGTCGTCGCCGTAGTAGAACGTGTGCGGCGCGATATACGACAGCTTCAGCGACGGCGAGCCGAGGTTCGTTACGATGTCGATCGCCGGCTGCAGCTGCTCGATCCAGTCCTCCGGATGCGGCTCGACCGACAGCACGATGCCCTCGCGTTCGAGCATCGGCAGCAGCTCGTCCATCGAACGGAACCACGCGGCTTCGCACAGCTCCTTCGGGTTCGCGCCCGGCCGCTCGCCGACCGAGCGCTCCGGCGACGCGCCGCGCCCGAACTCGGACACCATCAGCGCGCACTCCATTTCGACCGCGACCTCGATCGCCTTCTTCCAGCAGCGCACGGCCCATTGACGCTCGTCGTCGAACGGGCTCGCCCAGCGGTACATCGGCTGCAGCGACGCGAGGCCGACGCCGCTCGCGCGCATCGCCTGGCGAAACGCGGCCATGCGTTCGCGCGTCGCGCGCGGCATCACCCACCAGTCGAGGAAGTCGCTGCGCGGCGACAGCTCGATCTGGTCGTAGCCGAGTTCGGCCACCGCGTGCGGCAGCCGGTCGAGCGGCAGGTGGCGAATCATGTACGGGTCCAGTGCGATCTTCATCAGGGTTCCTTGGCAATATCGGATTCCGGTCGGACAGGCAGGTCACCGACGCTTCTTCTTGTTGCGATACTGGTCGGCGATCACGGCCGCGACGATGATCGCGCCCTTGACCATCTCCTGGTAATACGCGTCGATGCGGATGAACGTGAAGCCCGACGTCATCACGCCGAGGATCAGCACGCCGATCACGGTGCCCGTCACGCGGCCGAGGCCGCCCGACAGCGACGTGCCGCCGATCACGACCGCGGCGATCGCATCGAGCTCGTACATCACGCCCATGCCCGACTGGCCGGAGATCGCGCGCGCGGCCGTCACGGTGCCGGCGATCCCGCTCAGCAGGCCCGCGATCGCATAGACGAAGACCAGGTGACGCGTGACGTTGATGCCCGACACGACGGCCGCGTGACGGTTCGCGCCGATCGCATAGGTGTACTTGCCGAAGCGCGTGTAGCGCAGCACGACGTGGAAGATCGCGGCGATCACGAGAAAGATGATCACCGGATTGGCGCCCGCGCCGATGGCCGCGAACGGGTCGGTCAGCATCGACACGGGCATCCCGTTGGTGAACCACTTCGCGAACCCGCGTGCGGCGACCATCGTGCCGAGCGTCGCGATGAACGGCGGAATGCCCGTCATCGCGATCAGCGAGCCGTTCAGCAGGCCGACCAGCAGCCCGACGCACACGCCGGCCAGCACCGGCCAGATGATCGGCAGGTCGGTCAGGTGCGGAAACACCGCGCGCGGGAAGTCGGACACCTGCGCGAGGCTCGCCGACACGACGGCGGCAGCCGCCACGACCGACCCCGACGACAGGTCGATCCCGCTGGTGATGATCACGAGGTTCACGCCGACCGCGATGATGCCGATCACGGCCATCTGCAGCACGATGATCTCGAGCCGCTCGGCGTTGAACAGGAAGCTCTGGCCGACGACGATCCAGCCGACGATCTCGAAGAACAGGCTGATGCCGACCAGCACGAGAAAGATGCTCAGCTCGGGCGGCCACTTCGTGTGCCGCGCCTTGATTGTCATGGTCTGCGCGTCCGCGACCGGATTCAGGTTGCCCATTTCAGTTGTCTCCAATCTTGTTTCGGATCAGCGCGACGCGAGATCCATGATGCGGACCTGGTCGGCATCCTTGCGTTCGACGATGCCGGTCATGCGCCCTTCGTGCATCACCATCACGCGGTCGCTCATTCCCAGCACCTCCGGCATCTCCGACGAGATCATCAGCACCGCGACGCCCTTGCCGGCGAGCGCGCTGACGAGCCGGTGGATCTCGGCCTTCGCGCCGACGTCGATGCCGCGCGTCGGTTCGTCGAGGATCAGGATGCGCGGCTGCGTGAGCAGCCAGCGGCCGATCAGCACCTTCTGCTGGTTGCCGCCCGACAGGTTCTGGATCTCCTCGTGCAGCCCGGGCGATTTCACGCGCAGCATCCGGCTCATTTCCTCGCAGTCGCGCTTCAACTGCGTCTGCTGCACGAAATTGAACTTCACGTAGCGGTTGCTGAGCACCGCCGCTTCCATGTTCGCGAGCAGGTCGAGATTCAGGAAGCAGCCGCTGTCCTTGCGGTCCTCGGTCAGGAACGCCATCCCGTGCTTCATCGCCTGCGCGGGCGTCGCGATCCGCACCGGCTTGCCGTCGATCCGGATCTCGCCCGACGTGGCCGGCACGACGCCGAACAGCGCCTCCGCGACGTTCGAGCGCCCCGAGCCGACCAGGCCCGCGACGCCGAGGATCTCGCCCGCGCGCAGCTCGAAGCTCACGTCGCGGAACACGCCGTCGACGCCGAGGTTCTTCACCGACAGCACGACGTCGCCGATCGGCACCTCTTCCTTCGGGAACATCTGCGTGATCTCGCGCCCGACCATCATCCGGATGATGTCGTCGCGCGTGACGTCGCTCGACGCATGCGTGCCGATGTACTTGCCGTCGCGGAACACCGAGAACTCGTCGGCGATCTCGAACAGCTCGTTCATCTTGTGCGTGATGTAGACGATGCCCTTGCCCTGCTCGCGCAGCTGGCGAATGATCCGGAACAGGTGCGTGACTTCCTTGTCGGTCAGCGCCGACGTCGGCTCGTCCATGATCAGCACGTCCGAGTCGAACGACACGGCCTTCGCGATCTCGACCATCTGCCGGCTCGCGACCGTCAGCGTGCGCACGTCGGTTTCCGGATCGATGTCGATCGACAGCCGCTCGAACAGCGCGGCCGTGCGGCGGCGCAACTCCGCGTGATCGATCAGGCCGAAACGGTTCTTCGGTTCGCGGCGGATCCAGATGTTCTCCGCGACCGTCATGTACGGCATCAGGTTGAGTTCCTGGTGGATCATCGCGATCCCGCGGTTGAGCGCATCGAGCGGGCCGTTCAGCACGACGGGTTCGCCGTTGATCAGGATCTCGCCCTGATCGGGCGTGTAGACGCCCGCGATGATCTTCATCAGCGTCGACTTGCCCGCGCCGTTCTCGCCCATCAGCGCATGGACGGTGCCGCGGCGCACGCGGAACTGCACGCCGTCGAGCGCGACGACGCCGGGAAAGGACTTGCCGACGCCGCGCACCTCGAGCACGCAGTCGGCCGCGGCAGAAGCCGGCGAACCGGACGATCCGGATGCGCCGGGCGATCCTCCGGATGAAGCGGCCGGCGCGTCGACGCCGGCCATCGGGCGCGCGATCCTGGCTGTAAACATGGACGTTCCTCGACAAGTCGCGCGGGCCCGGCCAGGCCGGGCCCGCGCAGTTCAACGGAAAAGCCGGTCAGTGCTTGGCGTACTGGTTCATGTTCTCGGGCGTCACGAGCTCGAACGGCACGTTCACGAAGCGGTCGACGTTCTGCTTCTTCGCGAGCTTCAGCGCGGCGGCAACCGACTGCGCGCCCTGCCCGATCGCGTTCTGGTACACGGACACCTTCAGCTCGCCGCTCTTCATCGATGCGAGGCCGTCCGGCGTCGCGTCGATGCCGGCGACGACGGTCTTCGGCGTCCACTTGCGCGCGGCCTTCAGCGCGTTGATCGCGCCGATCGCCATCTCGTCGTTGTTCGACACGATCGCGTCGAACTTCGTCCCGGAGCTCAGCCAGTTCATCGTGATGTCCTGGCCCTGCGTGCGACTCCACTTGCCTTCGCGCTTGTCGACGATCTTCATGCCCGAGCAGTCCTTCGTCGCGATCACGTCCTCGATGTCCTTGGTGCGGGCGCGCGCCGATTCGTTGGACAGCTCGCCCATCAGCACGAGGAGGTCGCCCTTGCCGCCGAGCAGCTTGCACACCTGGCGCGCCTGCAGCGTGCCCGACTGCTTCTCGTCGGACGCGACGACCGCGACGCCGGCCGGCAGCTTGTCGAAATCGACCGGCTTGCGGTTCACGTAGACGAGCGGGATCTTCGCCGCCGTCACCATCTTCGTGATCTTCGGCGTCGCGTCGGTGTCGACCGCGTTCACGATGATCGCGTCGACCTTCTGCGCGATCATGTTCTGAACCTGGCTCAACTGCTTGCCGACGTCGTTGCCGCCGTCCTCGATCTGCACCGTCGCACCGTCCTTCTTCGCTGCGTCGTTGATGCTGTTGCGCAGGATCGTCAGGAACGTGTCGTCGAACGACGCCATCGTCACGCCGATCTTCTCGGCGTGCGCGAGCGGCGCAGCCAGGATCGCGGCGGCCGCGACGGCCATCAGCTTGGTCTTCATGATCAATCTGTCTCCTCATCTCCGGGGGGCGGAAGACGGCGCGTTGCGCGCCGCCGGGCCGAGTCCGATACGGACTGAAGCATCCGGATGAAACTGTAGATCACTTCCTCGAAAATTTGGAAATTTATTTCTACGTGATTTCACCTAGGGAACTGGATTTCCAAAAAGTCTAGACTGCGTCCGTAGCCCGATTCCTTGCGGCAGGCAGCCTCGCGTCGTGCAGCGCACGTTGCGGACCGTCGCCGGAAGATCGGTCCCCTAAACTGCCGGCAGCGCCGAACGCCGGCCGCGAGCGTGATACGTGATATGAGCCTGCTGAACTTTCCGAGTGACCGCCCCATCGATCTCGCCTGCCTCGGCCGCGTGGCCGTGGATCTCTATGCGCAGCAGTACGGCAGCCGCCTGGAGGACGCGCGCAGCTTCCAGATGTATCTCGGCGGCTCGTCGGGCAACGTCGCGTTCGGCGTGGCCCGGCTCGGGCTGAAGACCGCGATGATCTCGCGCGTCGGCGACGAGCAGATGGGCCGCTTCGTGCGCGAGACGCTCGAGCGCGAAGGCTGCGACACGAGCCAGCTGCAGACCGACCGCGAGCGCCTCACCGCGCTGGTGCTGCTCGGGCTGAAGGATCGCGACACGTTCCCGCTGCTGTTCGTGCGCGAGAACTGCGCGGACATGGCCGTGCGCGCCGACGAGATCCGCGAGGACTTCATCGCCGGCTGCCGCGCGCTCGCGATCACCGGCACGCACCTTTCGACGCCGGCCACGCGCGAGGCGTCGCTGACCGCGCTCGGCTACGCGCGCCGCCACGGCGTCGTGCGGATCCTCGATATCGACTACCGGCCCGTGCTGTGGGGGCTGACCGCGCGCGGCGCGGGCGAGAACCGCTACGTGCCCGACGCGCAGGTGACACGGCAGTTGCAGCAGGTGCTCGGCGAATTCGACCTGCTGGTCGGCACCGAAGAGGAATTCCTGATCGCGGGCGGCGTGCCGCACGACCTGATCGGTTCGTTGCAGGCGGTGCGCGGGATCACGAACGCCACGCTGGTCGTCAAGCGCGGCGCGCTCGGCTGCTGCGTGATCGAAGGCGACATCCCGGCGCGCATCGACGATGCGCCGACCTTCCTCGGCGAACGCGTCGAGGTGCTCAACGTGCTCGGCGCGGGCGACGCGTTCCTGTCGGGCCTGCTGTCGGGGCTGCTGCGCGGCCGCGACTGGGCCGAATCGACGCGCATCGCGAACGCATGCGGCGCGATCGTCGTGTCGCGCCATGCGTGCTCGGCCGCGATGCCGACGCCGGCCGAACTCGCGCACTGGTTCGACGGCAGCCGCAATCCCGTGGTCGACGCGGACCGCACGCTCGCGCACCTGCATCGCGTCACGGTGCCGCGCCGCGAATGGGACGACCTGTGCGTGATGGCGTTCGACCATCGCAGCCAGTTCTACGAACTCGCGGTGCAGGCCGGCGCGGACGAGGCGCGGATCAAGACGCTGAAGCGCCTGCTCGTGCGCGCGGCCGAACAGGTCGAGCGCGATCGTCATATCGAAGGCCATGTCGGCGTGCTGATCGACGGCGGCGCGTACGGCAGCGACGCGCTCGCGTCGGCCACCGGGCGCGGCTGGTGGGTCGGCCGCCCGGTCGAGCTGCCGGGTTCGCGGCCGCTGCGCTTCGACGAGACGCGCTCGGTCGGCTCGTCGCTCACGCACTGGCCGACCGAGCAGGTCGTGAAGTGCCTGGTCCACTATCACCCCGACGACGACGTCGACCTGCGCGTCGCGCAGGAGCAGCGCGTGCTCGAGCTGTGGGAAGCCACGCGCGCCAGCGGCAACGAGCTGCTGCTGGAAGTCATTCCGCCGCGCGCGGTCACGCCGGCCGGCACCGAGGACGATGCGGTGCTGCGTGCGGTCGCGCGCTTCTACAACCTCGGCGTGATGCCCGAATGGTGGAAGCTGTCGCCGCTGAGCGCCGACGGCTGGGCGCGGCTCGCTACGCTGATCGCCGAGCGCGACCCGCATTGCCGAGGCGCGGTGATCCTCGGGCTGAACCAGCCGCTGCAATATCTCGTCGACAGCTTCCGCTCGGCGACCAACCCGATCGTCAAGGGCTTCATGGTCGGGCGCACGCTGTGGGCCGATGCGTCGCTGAACTGGCTCGCCGGCCGGATCGACGACCAGGCGCTGATCGACGAGGTCGCCGGCAACTTCGCGCAACTCGTGGACGCGTGGCTCGGCCGCCGGGGCGCCGCGCGCGCCGCCGCGGCCTGATGCGCGCGCCCGTCATGACCGATTCGATCCTTCTTCACCGACCGACGATGACCCCTACCGTGAGACTGACCGTCAGCCAGGCGCTCGTGCGCTACCTGGCCGCCCTGCGCGCCGAAGTCGTCCAGCCCGACGGCCGCACCGAGATCCTGCCGTACTGCGGCGGCGTGTTCGCCATCTTCGGCCACGGCAACGTGGCCGGGCTCGGCGAAGCGTTGCACGCCGAGCAAGACCGGCTGCCGACGTTCCGCGCGCATAACGAGCAAGGGATGGCCAACGCGGCCGTCGCGTTCGCGAAAGCGAATTTCCGCCAGCGGATGATGGCCGCGACGTCGAGCATCGGCCCCGGCGCGACCAACATGCTGACGTCGGCCGCGCTCGCGCACGTCGGCCGGCTGCCGCTGCTGCTGCTGCCCGGCGACGTGTTCGTGTCGCGGCTGCCTGACCCGGTGCTGCAGCAGGTCGAGGATTTCGAACAGGGCGACGTCAGCGCGAACGACTGCTTCCGCCCCGTCACGCGCTACTTCGACCGGATCACGTCGCCCG
The DNA here is from genome assembly GCF_058781685.1 of Burkholderia sp. FW306-1C-G01B. NCBI lineage: Bacteria > Pseudomonadati > Pseudomonadota > Betaproteobacteria > Burkholderiales > Burkholderiaceae > Burkholderia > Burkholderia sp. FW306-1C-G01B. The sequence continues at coordinate 319,184 of NZ_JBYSWZ010000004.1, read as the reverse complement.
AGCAACTGCTCGTCGCGCTGCCGCGCGCGATCCAGGTGATGACCGACCCCGCGCAGTGCGGCCCCGTGTGTCTCGCGCTGCCGCAGGACGTGCAGACCTTCGCGTACGACTGGCCCGAGGCGTTCTTCGCGCCGCCAGTGATCCGGATGCGCCGGCCGCCGGCCGACCCGCTCGAACTCGCCGACGCGCTCGACGTGCTGAAGGCCGCGAAGAAGCCGCTGATCGTCGCCGGCGGCGGCGTGCTGTACAGCCAGGCATGGGACGCGCTGCGCGCGTTCGCCGACACGCACGGCGTGCCGGTCGCCGAATCGCAGGCCGGCAAGGGCAGCCTCGCGTGGGATCACCCGCTGAACCTCGGCTCGATCGGCGTGACGGGCTCGCCCGCCGCGAACCGCGCGGCCGCGCAGGCCGACGTCGTGCTCGCGGTCGGCACGCGGCTGCAGGACTTCACGACCGGCTCGCACGCGCTTTACGGCGACGCGACGCTGCTGAGCCTGAACGTGCAGCCGTTCGACGCGGGCAAGAAACGCGGCCGGCAGCTGGTCGCCGATGCGCGCACGGGCCTCGGCCAGTTGTCCGCCGCGCTGGCCGGCTGGCGCGCCGACGCGGCGTGGACGGCCGCCAACCGCGACCAGGCCGCCGCGTGGAACGCACGCGTGACCGAACTGACGACGCGCGTGCCGAAGGACACGCTGCCGTACGATGCGGACGTGATCGGCGCGGTGCGCGACTCCGCGGCCGACGCGGGCCGCGACAGCGCGCGCGACGATCTCGTCGTGTGCGCGGCCGGTACGCTGCCGGCCGAGCTGCACAAGCTGTGGCGCAGCGGCGTGCCGGGCAACTACCACATGGACTATGCGTATTCGTGCATGGGCTACGAGGTCGCGGGCGGCCTCGGTGCGAAGCTCGCGCGGCCCGAACGCGAAGTGATCGTGATCGTCGGCGACGGCTCGTACATGATGCTCAACGCCGAACTCGCCACTTCCGTGATGCTCGGCCGCAAGCTGATTGTCGTGATCCTCGACAACCGCGGCTACGGCTGCATCGAGCGGCTGCAGCTGAATTGCGGCGGCGCGAGCTTCAACAACATGCTCGACGACTGCGTGCCGGAAGGCGGCGCGCGCTCGACGATCGACTTCGCGATGCATGCGCGCGCGATGGGCGCCGACGCCGTGCACGTGCGCGACGTCGGCGAGCTGCGCAGCGAAATGAAGCGCGCTCGCGCGGCGAAGACGAGCCAGGTGCTCGTGATCGACACCACGCACAAGCGCACGACCGACGACGGCGGTGCGTGGTGGGAAGTCGCGGTGCCGCAGGTATCCGAGCGCGCCGGCGTCGAGCAGGCGCACCGCGCGTATCTCGACGCAAAGACCCGGCAGCGGCGCTGATGCCGCGCGCTGCCTGCCCACCCGCCCCGCGAAAAACACATTCGAACCAAGGAAGCACCTCATGAGCTGGAACGTCCGCATCGGTATCAATCCCCTGTCGTGGATGAACGACGACCTGCCGTCGCTCGGCGGCGAGACGCCGCTTGAAACGGCGCTGAAGGAAGGCGCCGAAATCGGCTACGCGGGCTTCGAGCTCGGCAACAAGTTTCCGAAGACGGGCCCCGAGCTGAAGGCGAAGCTCGCCGAGTTCGGGCTCGTGTGCGTATCGGGCTGGTATTCGGGCTTCCTCGCGGAAGTCGAACCGGGCATGACCGACGCCGATGCGCTCGCCGCGGAAATCGAACGCTGCCGCGCGCACATGACGAAGCTGCAATACAACGACGTGAAGGTCGTCGTCTACGGCGAATGCGCGGGCACGATCCAGGGCAGCATCGACACGCCGATCGCGAAGCGGCCGCGCTTCGTCGACGACGCGGCATGGCAGCGCTACGCGGCGCGCCTCGACGCATTCGGCGCGCACCTGCTCGACACGTACGGGATCAAGCTCGCCTACCATCACCACATGGGCGCGTACGTCGAGTCGCCCGACGACGTCGACCGGCTGATGGCGCTGACCGATCCGGCGAAGGTGTTCCTGCTGTTCGACACCGGCCACGCATATTTCGGCGGTGCGGCCGACCCGGTGACGCTGCTGAAGAAGCACGTGTCGCGCGTGGTCCACGTGCATTGCAAGGACGTGCGGGCGCAGGTCGTCACGCAGGCGCGCAACGACGGCTGGAGCTTCCTGAACGGCGTGATCAACGGCACCTTCACGGTGCCCGGCGACGGTGCGCTCGACTACGAAGCGACGCTGCGCACGCTGAAGGACGCCGGTTACGAAGGCTGGCTCGTCGTCGAGGCCGAGCAGGATCCGGCCGTCGCGCCGAGCTACGCGTATGCGAAAAAGGGCTACGAGTCGCTGCGCGCGATCGTCGACCGGTTGAGCGCGTGAGCACGCAAGTGCCCGAACGCTTGAGCCCTACTCTATTGCGGAGCCCCACCCCATGACGATTTCTCCCCTGCTGGTCAAGGCATCCGCCGACCGCGAAATCTGCAACGTCACGCCCGAGTCGGCCGGCTGGAAGCATGTCGGTTTTCGCGCGCTGCGCCTGAAGGCCGGCGACACCGAAACGCTCGACACCGGCGCGCGCGAGCTGTGCGTCGTCGTGCTCACCGGCACGGTGCGCGCGGACGTCGACGGCGAAACCTACGATGCGCTCGGCAAGCGCGACAGCGTCTTCGAGGACGTGTCGCCGGACGCGCTGTACGTGCCGGGCGGCAAGACCGTCACGCTGGTCGCGACGCGCGATGCGGAAATCGCGCTGTGCACCGCGCCATACGCGAGCGGCGACAAGCCGGTGCGGCGCCTCGACGGCGAACGGATGCGCCGCTCGGTGCGAGGGCAAGGCACCAACACGCGCTATGTGTGCGACATCCTGATGGGCGACAACCCGGCGGCCGACCGGCTGCTGGTCGTCGAGGTCGTCACGCCGGCCAGCCATTCGAGCAGCTATCCGCCGCACAAGCACGACCGCGACGCGGCACCCGACGAGACCTCGCTCGAAGAAACCTACTACCACCGGATCGACCCGCCGCAGGGTTTCGCGTTCCAGCGCGTGTACACGGACGACCGCAGCCTCGACGAAGCGTGCGCGGTCGAGAACCACGACGTCGTGATGGTGCCGCGCGGCTACCACCCGGTCGTCGCGCCGCACGGCTACAACCTGTACTACCTGAACGTGATGGCCGGGCCGAGCCGCGCGTGGGCATTCAAGAACGACCCCGCGCACGAGTGGATGCTCGACGCGGCGCTGAAGCGCTGAACGAACCACGGGCAAGCGCGCGGCCCGTGACGAGGCGACGCCGGCGCGCGAACACGACTTGCGACGATACGGAGCCGCCATGGTGACGACCTTCCTGCGCATCGATCACGCCGCGCCGCACACGGCGCTGCCGTACTTCAATGCCGATGTTGCGCGCCGGCTGGGGGAAATCGCGACCAATATCGCATCGCGCCGCGGGTTGCCAATCGCGGTCGGCATCGTCGGCGAAGCGGCACCGCTGTTCTACTGTGCGCTCGACGGCAGCCGTGCGGAAGACAGCGACGCGATCCGCCGCCGGCAGAACACGGTGCTCCGTTTCGGCCTGAGTTCGCTCGAGGTCGGCACGCAGTTTCGCCGCGCCGGCTGGTCGCTGCGGTCGCAGGGCCTGTCGGACGACGACTACGCACTCGACGGCGGCGGCGTGCCGTTGCGAGTCGCCGGCGCCGGCCTCGTCGGTGCGATGACGATCGCGGGGCTCGACTGCGAGCGCAATCACGCGCTCGTCGTCGAAAGCCTGCGCTGGCACGTCGGCGCGAACGCGCTGGCGATGATCGCTTGACGACGTAATCGGCACCATCGGCGCACGTGCGCCGATGGTGCCGATTTGCCGTATCGCGGGATCAGTTCAACCCGCCGCTCACGACGAGGTGTTCGCCGGTCATCCAGCGCGCATCGTCCGACGCGAGGAACACGGCGACCGACGCGATGTCGTTCGGCTCGCCGAGGCGGCCGAGCGGCGTCTGGCCGAGCACCTGCGCTTCGAGATCGGAACCGATGATGCCCGCGCTGTGCGTGCCCTCGGTCACGATCATGCCCGGGTTGATCGCGTTCACGCGGATCTTGCGCGGGCCGAGCTCGAGCGCAAGCACGCCGGTGATCGCGTCGACCGCGCCCTTGGTGCCGCTGTAGACGGCGCTGGCGGGCGGCGTGATGCTGGTCACCACCGAGCTGATGTTGATGATGCTTGCGCCTTCGCCGAGATGCTTGACGGCCGCCTGCGTCGTGAGCAGCACGCCGAACACGTTCGTATCGAACTGCCGGCGGTAATGTTCTTCGGTGATCGCTTCGATCGGCGCGAATTCGTACACGCCGGAATTGTTGACGAGCACGTCGAGACGGCCGTACGTGTCGATCGCCGTATCGACGATGCGCTGCGCGTCGGCTGCCTTCGACACGTCGCCGCCGACCGCGACCGCGCGGCCGCCGGCTTCGACGATCGCACTCACGACCGCGTCGGCGCCCGCCTTGCTGCTCGCGTAATTGACGACGACCGACGCGCCTTCCGCGGCCAGCGCCCTCGCGATCGCGGCGCCGATGCCCTTCGAACCGCCCGTGACGATCGCTACCTTGCCTGTCAGCTTGCTCATGATTTCATTCCTCAGTCAGATGACTATCGATGGATGGCGCCGGTTGCCGCATCGATGCGGCGGCCCGGCATGAGTAGCAATTTAAGGCGCCGCGCGGCGGCGATAAAGCGGCTCGACGCGAATTGTCTGGCGGGGCCAGCCGAACAATCGGTTCGGCGCCGTCAGCCGGCGCTCAGCCACGCGTTGGCGATGTCTGCGCCCAGGCCGTCGAGCGCGCCGTCGTAGACGATCCGTCCGCGCCCCATTACCGCGACGCGCGTCGTCAACCTCGGCGCAAGCTGCAATCGCTGTTCGATCAGCACGATCGCGACGCCGTCGGCCTGCAGTGCGGCGAGGCACGCACCGACTTCGTCGACCGCGAGCGGCGCGAGCCCTTCGGCCGGTTCGTCGACGATCAGCACGCGCGGGCTGCCGGCGAGCGCACGCACCAGCGCGAGCACCTGCTGCTCGCCGCCCGACAGCCGGCCTGCCTTCACGTCCGCGCGCGCGGCCAGCAGCGGAAAACGGTCGAACAGGCGTTCGAGCGCCGCGCGTTCGGCCGCGCCACGCGTGCCGCGCAGCCCGAGCTTCAGATTGTCGCGCACCGTCAGCAGCGGAAATACATCGCGGCTTTCGGCAACGTAAGCAACACCGCGCCGCGCGATCTCGAACGTGCGCGCGCCCGCGCATTCGGCGCCGGCGATGCGCACCGAGCCGGCCGTGCGCACGAGCCCCATCACGGCCTTCGCGAGCGTCGAGCGCCCCGAGCCGTTGCGGCCGAGCAGCGCGAGCGTCTCGCCCGGCGCGAGCGCGAGATCGACGCCGTCGAGCACGGGCTGCATCCCGTACCACGCGCGCAGGTCGCGAATGTCGAGCAGTGCGCTCGTCATACGCTGCCCTCGCCGAGATACGCGGCGCGCACCGCCGGATCGGCGCGGATCGCATCGGGCTCGCCGGTCGCGACCACCGTGCCGCGCACGAGCACCGTGATGCGTTCGGCGAAGCCGAACACCGCATCCATGTCGTGCTCGATCATCAGCACCGTGCGGCCCTGCGTCGTCGCGCGGATCAGCGCGATCATCCGCGCCGCCTGTGCGCGGCTCATGCCGGCCGTCGGCTCGTCGAGCAGCAGCGTGCGCGCGCCGCTCGCGAGCGCGATGCCGAGATCGAGCGCGCGCTGCTCCGCATAGCTCAGCTCGGCGGCCGGCGTGTCGCGCCGCGCGTCGAGACCGATGTCGTGCAGCACGCGCGCGGCCGCGAGATCGACCGACGCCGATTCGCGCAGCCGGTTCCACCAGCGCCGCCGCTCGGCCGGCGCATGCAGCGCCGCGCAGCGCAGGTTGTCGAACACGGTCAGCCGCGCGAACGCGCTCGTCTGCTGGAAACTGCGGCCGATGCCGAGGCGGCTCGCGACGACCGGCCCGCGCCCGCGCAGCTCGACGCCGTGCAGCACGACGCGCCCGCGGGTCGGCCGCGTCGCGCCCGCGATCACGCCGAACAGCGTCGACTTGCCTGCGCCGTTCGGCCCGATCAGCGCATGGCGCTCGCCGGCCGCGATGCTCAGCTCGACGCCGTCGAGCACGGTCTGCGCGCCGAAACGCTGCGTGACGCCATGCAGCGCGATCGCGTTGCCGTTCATCGCCCGTCCTCCCGCTTGCCGACCCGCGTGCCCTGCACGAGCCGCGCACGCCAGCCCCACAGCAGCGTGCCGATGCCGGCCGCCGAGCACGCAACGGCCCAGCCGGCCGGCGTATCGGCGTCGATGCCCCAGGCGCCGAACGCGAAGCCCGTGCCGTCGTCCTGCGCGAAGCGCCACGCATAACCGAGTTCGGCCGCGCAGACGATCGCAACGCCCCAGAACACGCACGCGACGACGCCGCACAGCATGCGCCACCGCTCGGCCGCCGGCGCGCCGCGGCGCAACGTATGCGCGAGCGCTTGCGCGATGCCCGCGATCCCGCGCGGCGCAGCCACGACGATCACGACGAACAAGACGCCGAGATACAGCGCCCACGCACGCGACACGCCCGCGACGACGATGCTCAGCGCGGTCAGCATGGCCGCGCCGGCCGGCGGCCCGAAGAACGCGCCGGTGCCGCCGATCACCGCGGCGATCAGCACGGTCGCCGAGCGCGCCATCGACACGCTGTCGGGCGTCGCTATTTCGACGTCGATCAACGTCAGCGTGCCGGCGATGCCTGCGAAGAACGACGCGCAAGTGACCATCGCGAGCCGCACGCGGCGCGGATCGGTGCCGAGCGCGGCAACGCGTTCCGGGTTGTCGCGCACCGCGTTCGCGAGCCGCGCGAGCGGCGTGCGCGTCAGCGCATGCATGGCCCACGCCGACACGACGCACCATGCGGCGATCACCGCGTATGCCTGCACCGGCGCGCCGAAATGCCAGCCGCCCCACGGCGTGCCGCTCGCGCGATCGATCGGCACGCCGCCGATGCCGCCGAACCACGCGGGCACGCTCCACGCGGCGGCCGCGACGCATTCGCCGAGCCCGAGCGTGATCATCGCGAACGCAGTGCCTGAACGGCGCGTCGCGAGCAGACCGGCGACGAAGCCGAAGCCCGCGCCGGCCATGCCGCCGACGAGCGGCAGCAACGGCAGCGGCCCGCCGAAGCGGTTGAACCAGTGCGCGGCCGCGAATGCGCCGAGGCCCGCGAACGCCGCATGCCCGAACGACAGCAGCCCGGTCGTGCCGAGCTGCAGGTTGTACGACAGCGCGAGCACGACGAGCGCGGCCGTCTGCGCGAGATAGCCGAGCACTGCGCCGTGCGGCCACAGCCACGCGGGCAGCGCGACGCACGCGGCGAACAGCGACCAGCGCGCAAGGCCGGCGAGCGCGTGGCTACGCATCGGCGCGCTCGCCGAACAGCCCGCGCGGCCGTGCGACCAGCACCGCGACGAGCAGCAGGTACGGCACCAGCGGCGCCAGCTGCGCGATCGACACCGTGGCCACGCTGTCGGGCAGCGCGACGCCGGCCCATTGCGCGAGATCGCGCAACGACGTGTCGCTCGCGGCCGCGAAGGTCTGCGCGAAACCGACCGCGAGCGACGCGGCGAACGCGCCGCCGAGCGAACCGAGCCCGCCGATCACGACGACCGCGAACACGACCGACCCGACGGTCTCGGCCAGCGCGGGTTCGATCACCGCGAGCGGCGCGCCGATCACGCCGGCCAGCGCCGCGAGCGCGGTGCCCGCGCCGAACAGCGCCGTCATCACGCGCGGCACGTCGTAGCCGAGCGCCTCGACGGCCGCGCGATGCGTGAGCGCCGCGCGCACGATGAGCCCGATGCGCGACACGCGCAGCAGCGCGCCGAGCGCGACCAGCATCGCCGTCGACATCCCCATCATGAACAACCGGTAGCGCGGCAGCGCGAGGCCGAATACGGTCACGGGTGCGCCGTCGAACAGCGTCGGCACGGGCGCCGGCAGCGGCGCGAGCCCCCACAGCAGTTTCGCGCCCTCGCCGATCAAGTACGCGAGGCCGAAGGTCAGCAGCAGCTCGCTCGTATGGCCGCGCGCCTGCACGCGGCGCAGCAGAGCGCGTTCGCAGCCGGCGCCGAGCAGCCCGACCGCGAGCGGCGCGAGCACGAGCGCGGGCCAGAAGCCCGCGCGCGCCGCGATGCTGTAGCCGAGATACGCGCCGAGCATGTAGAAGCTCGCATGCGCGAAGTTCAGCACGCCCTGCACGCTGAAGATCAGCGTGAGACCCGCCGACAGCATGAACAGCAGCAAACCGTAGCTGAGGCCGTTGAAGGCCTGGAGCGCGACCGCGTGCACCGCGAACCGTCAGGCCGCGAGCGGGTCGAGCGCGGCGCGCAGCGCGTCGGGCAGCGGCACCGGGCGACGCGTGCCGCGATCGACGTACACGTGCACGAAATGCCCCTGCGCGGCGGGCGATGCGTCGCCTTGCGCAAACAGCCCGACCTCGTAGCGCACGCTCGACGTGCCGAGCCTCGCGACGCGCAGCCCCGCGTCGACCGACTGCGGAAACACGAGCGGCGCGAAGTAGTTGCACTGCGTCTCGACGACGAGCCCGATCGTCTGCCCGTGCTCGACGTCGAGCACGCCCGTGCGGATCAGGTACTCGTTCACGACGGTGTCGAAGTAGCTGTAGTAGACGACGTTGTTCACGTGCCCGTAGACGTCGTTGTCCATCCAGCGGGTCGTGATCGGCAGGAAGTGGCGGTAGGCGTCGCGGGAACGCGGCTGCGGCTTGTCGGACATGGCGATGGCGGTCAGGACGATGGGGACGATGAAGACGAAGCGCGGCGGCCGGGTGGCACGGCGCGCCGGCAACAGGCGAAGCGCCGCGTCGCGGTCGCGCGCGGCACGGCGGATGAAACCCTGCGGACGGGCCGGCCCGTCACTGCCCCGGCCGGTCGACGAATTCGAAATCGAGGCCGCGCGCGCGCATCCAGTCGGCGAGCGCGACGCCCGTGCCGGCGCGCCACGGGCGCAGCAGCGGCGGCTCGACGAGCCGGTATTCGAGCAGTTCGGGCGACAGCGCGACCGTGCCCGACGCGCGCACGTGGTACGCGATGATCAGTTCGTTCTTGCGGATGAATTCGTAGACGCCGACGAGCGACACGTGCTCGGCCTTCAGCGCCGTTTCCTCGAACACCTCGCGCGCGATGCCGTCCTCGGGCGTCTCGCCGTTCTCGAGGAAACCGGTGATCAGCGCGAACATCCCTTCGGGCCAGGCCGCATTGCGCGCGAGCAGGATCTTGCCGTCGAGCTCGACGATCGCGGCGACGACGGGCAGCGGATTGTTCCAGTGGACATAGCCGCAGGTGTCGTCGGGGCACGCCTGGCGGACACGGCCGCCCTCATGTTCGGGATCGGCGCGCTCGGTCAGCGGGCTCGCGCAGCGCGGGCAAAAGCGGTAGTCGGCGGTGGTCATCGATGGGGATCTGGCGGACGCCCGGCGGCCGCCTGCCGGCCGCCCGCGCACCCGCTCGGCGCGGGAAAGGCTTCCATTCTAGCGAGTTTGCGCGCGCCGCAGACGATCCGGCCCCGCCGGCGTCAGCGTCGCAGGCGGCCCTTTGCCGCGATCGCCGCGAAGCCGGCGGCACCCACGAGCAGAGCGGCCACCGCGACCCACAGCGCGGGGGAAAACGACCCGAAGCGCGCGGCAAGCGGCGCCGCGACGAGCGGCCCGATAATCTGCCCGCCCCCGTACGACGCGGTCGCATAGCCCATCAGCCCGGCCGCGCGCTCGCCGTGCAGGCGCCGCGCCTCGCGCATTGCGAACAGCGTGATCGCGGTGAACGGCAGCCCGAGCAGCGCGCTGCCGACCGAGAAGCCGAGCGCGTTCGGCCACACGATCCCGGCCGCGATGCCGAGCGCCTGTGTCGCGCAGCCGGCCGCCAGCAGCAGCCGGTTGTCCCAGTGCCCGGGCAGCCGCGCGGCGGCGATCGCGCCGACGATCAGCGCCGCGCCGAACATCGGCCAGAACAGGTCGGGCCACGGCGAACCGGCCGGCAGCACGGCGCTTGCGATCACGGGCAGGAACGTCGCGGTGATGATGTAGCCGAAGCCCGGCGTCCCGTACAGCACGACGAGCCACGCCGCATCGGCTCGATGGCGGCGCGCGTCGGCCGGCGCCGCGGAGGCCGCCGAGGCCGCCGAGGCCGCGGCGGCCGCGTGCGGCGTGGTGCCGGCCGGCGGCGCGGCTTGCGCCGGCGCGACCGCAAAGGTGCGCCAGATCGCGACCGACAGCACGGCCGACAGCGCCGCGAAGCCGAGCCAGCCCGACGCTGCTGGCCGGCCAACCAGCGCGCTGCCGATCAGCCCCGTCAGCACGATGCCGACGCCGGGCCCCGCGTAGATCACTCCGCTCCACTCGGGCGCGTGCAGTTCGGCCAGGCGCCGCAGCCCCCATTGCGATACGAACACGAACGTCCACGCGCTGACGACACCCGCGACGAAGCGCACCGCGAGCCACACGGGCAGCAGGTGGCCGATGCCCATCGCGGCGGTGAGCAGCACGGTGGCCGCGAGCCCGAAGCGGACCATCCGCGCGGGCGCGACGCGCAGCGCCGCGCAACTGACCGCGCCTGCGAAGTAACCCGCATAGTTCGCCGATGCGAGCCAGCCGCCGGCCTTCAGGCCGATCGAGCCATCCGCGAGCATCAGCGGCAGCAGCGGCGTGAACGCGAAACGGCCGACGCCGAGCACGACGGCGAGGCCGACCATGCAGGCCAGCGCGGCCGCGCGGGCGCGTCGGTCGGCCTGATCGGACGGAAGCGCGCCGGCGGCGGCGGTCGGGACATCGGAGCGGGACATGGCGGCAAGGGCCGGAGCACGACGCGCCGGCCGGATCGGAAACCGGAATGCATCCATCGTAGCTTGACCAGACGATCTCGAAAAATGAATAATTAAGAATCCATCCATCGCTTGGAGAGAATCATGGATCTGGCGGCGCTGGCGATTTTCCGGGCGGTCGTGCGCGAGAACGGCGTGACGCGCGCGGCGGCGAAGCTCAATCGCGTGCAGTCGAACGTCACGACGCGCATCAAGCAGCTCGAGGAAGAACTCGGCGCCGCGCTGTTCGTGCGCGACGGCCGCCGGCTCGTGCTGACGCCGGCCGGGCACACGCTGCTGCCGTATGCGGAGCGGCTGCTGGCGCTCGCCGACGAGGCGCGCGACGCGGTGCGCGAGGACACGCCGCGCGGGCGGCTGCGGCTCGGCACGATGGAGAGCACCGCCGCGAGCCGGCTGCCGACCGTGCTCGCGCGCTATCACCATGCGTGGCCCGACGTGTCGCTCGAACTGGTGACGGGTACGACGGGCTGGCTGATCGGCAAGGTGCGCGACTTCGAGATCGACGCCGCGCTGTTCGCGCGCCCGCCCGCGCCGGACACGCTGCCCGACACGTTCGAGACGGTGCCGGTCTTCCGCGAGGATCTGGTGCTGCTCACGCCGCGCGGCCATCCGCCGGTGCGCACGCCGCGCGACGTGATCCTGCCGACGCTGATCGCGTTCGAGCGCGGCTGTGCGTATCGCAAGTACGCCGAGCAGTGGTATGCCGCGCATGGGATGAAGCCGGCGCGCGTGCTCGAACTCGGCTCGTATCACGCGATCGTCGCGTGCGTCGCGGCCGGCGCGGGCATCGCGGTCGCGCCGCGTTCGGTGCTCGACCTGCAGCCCGAAACCGGCAACATCGCCGCGCACACGATTGCCGAACTCGAAGGCATCGATACGCTGCTCGCGTGGCGGCAGGGTTATGCGTCGGCGGCGCTCGCCGCGCTGCGCGACGCGCTTGGCGAAGCCGCGCGGCAGCCGGACCCGGCGCAGAAGCCGCGCGTGGCGCAGCCGGCCTGACGCGATCCGCCGACGGACGCACGACGACGCACCCGCGCGCCGCCCGTCTGCATGGCTGGCTACCGCTCGTGCGTCAGGCATGGCGGCGGATCAGCCACCTGCACCCCGTGCAAACGCAAAACGACCCGACCGGCCAATGGCCGATCGGGTCGTTTCGTTTCATGCGATTCCGCCAACAGAACCGCGCGGTGCCGGCCGGCGCTCCGCCCTCTCGGGCGCTGCGCCGGCCGGGCCGATCAAAGACGCTCTTCGACCCAGCCCTTGACGCCGGCCAGCGCGCCCGGCAGGTTCGCCGGCTCGGTGCCGCCTGCCTGCGCCATGTCCGGACGGCCGCCGCCCTTGCCGCCAACCTGCTGCGCGACGAAGTTCACGAGCTCGCCGGCCTTGACCTTCTTGCTCGCGTCGGGCGTGACGCCCGCGATCAGGCTGACCTTGCCGCCTTCGACGGCCGCCAGCACGATCGCCGCGCTCTTCAGCTTGTCCTTCAGCTTGTCGACCGTTTCGCGCAGCGTCTTCGCGTCGGCGCCGTCGAGCGTCGCGGCCAGCACGTACACGCCACCGATTTCGATGGCCTGCTGCGCGAGCTCGTCGCCCTGGCTCGATGCGAGCTTCGACTTCAGCGCGCCCAGTTCCTTCTCGAGCGACTTCACCTGGTCCTGCACCTGCGCGATGCGCTGCGTGAGCTCCGACGGCTGCGCCTTCAGCGCGGCCGCCGCTTCGTTCATGCGGGCGTCGAGATCCTGCACGAAGCGCACCGCGTTGTCGCCGGTGATCGCCTCGACGCGGCGGATGCCGGCCGCGACGCCGCCTTCGACGACGATCTTGAAGAAGCCGATGTCGCCGGTGCGGTGCACGTGCGTGCCGCCGCACAGTTCGCGCGAGAAGCCGAGGTCGAGCACGCGCACTTCATCGCCATACTTCTCGCCGAACAGCGCCATCGCGCCGCCCTTCACCGCTTCGTCGTACGGCATCACGCGCACGATGCCCGGCGCGTTCGCGAGGATTTCGTTGTTGACGATCTGCTCGACGCGACGGATTTCGTCGTCGGTCATCGGCGCGTTGTGCGCGAAGTCGAAACGGGTTTTTTCGGCGTCGACCAGCGAGCCCTTCTGCTGCACGTGCGCGCCGAGTACCTCGCGCAGCGCCTTGTGCATCAGGTGGGTGGCCGAGTGGTTGCGCTGCGTGCGCGCACGGCGGTGCGCGTCGATTTCCGCGCGCAGCACGTCGCCGACCTTCAGCGTGCCCTGCTCGAGCGAGCCGTGGTGGCCGATCACGTCGGCCTGCACCTTCAGCGTATCGGCCACCGCGAAGCGCGTCGACGCATTCGCGAGCACGCCCTGGTCGCCGACCTGGCCGCCCGATTCCGCGTAGAACGGCGTGTGGTCGAGCACGACGACCGCATCCTGGCCGGTCTTCACTTCGCTGACCGACGAGCCGTCGATGTACAGCGCGACGACCTTCGCGTCGTCGAACGCGATTTCCTCGTAGCCGTGGAAGGTGGTCTTCGCGCCCGTGTATTCGAGGCCCTGCGTGGCCTTGAACTTGCCGGCCGCGCGCGCCTGCTCGCGCTGGCGCGCCATCGCGTCGTCGAATGCCGGCTCGTCGACCGTCATGCCGCGCTCGCGGCACACGTCGGCCGTGAGGTCGAGCGGGAAGCCGTAGGTATCGTGCAGCTTGAACGCGAGTTCGCCGTCCAGCACCTTGCCGCCCTTCGCTTCGACGTCGGCCAGCGCGCCCTCGAGGATCGACATCCCGTGCTCGATCGTTTCGAAGAAGCGCTCTTCTTCCTGGCGCAGCACGTCGGTCACGCGCTGTTCGGCTTCCTTCAGCTCCGGATACGCGCCGCCCATCTCGGCGACGAGGTCGGCCACCAGCTTGTGGAAGAACGAACCCTTGCGGCCGAGCTTGTAGCCGTGGCGGATCGCACGGCGCACGATCCGGCGCAGCACGTAGCCGCGGCCTTCGTTGCCGGGGATCACGCCGTCGACGATCAGGAACGAGCACGCGCGGATGTGATCGGCGATCACCTTCAGCGAGTTGTTGTTCAGGTCGCTGATCTCGGTCACGCGCGCGGCGGCCTTGATCAGGTTCTGGAACAGGTCGATCTCGTAATTGCTGTGCACGTGCTGCAGCACCGCGGCGAGGCGCTCGAGGCCCATGCCGGTGTCGACGGACTGCTTCGGCAGGCGCGTCATGTTGCCCTGCGCGTCGCGGTTGAACTGCATGAACACGAGGTTCCAGATCTCGATGTAGCGGTCGCCGTCTTCCTCGGCCGACCCCGGCGGGCCGCCCCACACGTCCGGGCCGTGGTCGTAGAAGATTTCCGTGCACGGGCCGCACGGGCCCGTATCGCCCATCGTCCAGAAGTTGTCGGACGCGTAGCGCGCGCCCTTGTTGTCGCCGATCCGGATGATGCGCTCGGCCGGCACGCCGACTTCCTTCGCCCAGATGTCGTACGCCTCGTCGTCTTCCTGGTAGACGGTGACCCACAGCTTTTCCTTCGGCAGCTGGTAGACCGTGGTCAGCAGCTCCCACGCGAAGCGGATCGCGTCGTGCTTGAAGTAGTCGCCGAACGAGAAGTTGCCGAGCATCTCGAAGAACGTGTGGTGGCGCGCCGTGTAGCCGACGTTCTCGAGGTCGTTGTGCTTGCCGCCCGCGCGCACGCTGCGCTGCGCCGTCGTGGCGCGCGAATACGGGCGCTGGTCCGTGCCGAGGAAGACGTCCTTGAACTGGACCATGCCCGAGTTCGTGAACATCAGCGTGGGGTCGTTACCGGGCACGAGGCTCGACGAGCGAACGATCGTGTGGCCCTTCGATTCGAAGAATTTGAGGAATTTCTCGCGGATTTCGGCAGCTTTCATGGCGTGCGGGGACAGTCTGGCAAAGACGGCTTCAAACGCCGGCGCCCCAGGCGGGGCGCGCGGCGGCATGGATTCGGAAACGATCGATTATACGGGATCGGGGCCGGCTTCCGGGCAAAGCACCGGCAAAGCGGCCCGGCCATCCGGCCGGCCCGGCCGGGCCACCCGGATGGCCGATTCGCCTTAAGATGCTCGGCATGCCAATCGGCCTTGCCGAGCAACGGAGGCCAGCCATGAAAGGAGACGATTCGACGATGGGTGCCCTGAGCCATATCCGCGTGCTGGACCTCACCCGCGTGCTCGCGGGCCCGTGGTGCGCGCAGACCCTCGCCGATTTCGGCGCGGACGTGATCAAGGTCGAGCGCCCGGGCGCCGGCGACGACACGCGCCACTGGGGGCCGCCGTACCTGAAGGACGCGGACGGCGCGGATACCGCCGAGGCCGCGTACTACCTCGCGGCGAACCGCAACAAGCGCTCGGTGACGATCGACATCGCGACGCCCGAAGGCCAGCAGATCGTGCGCGAACTCGCCGCGCAATGCGACGTCGTGCTCGAGAACTACAAGGTCGGCCAGTTGAAGAAATACGGGCTCGACTACGAATCGCTGCGCGCGGTGAAGCCCGATCTCGTCTACTGCTCGGTCACCGGCTTCGGCCAGACCGGCCCGTATGCGCATCGCGCGGGCTACGACTTCATCGTGCAGGGAATCGGCGGCTTCATGAGCATCACCGGCGAGCGCGACGGCGAGCCGGGCGGCGGCCCGCAGAAGGCCGGCGTCGCGATCGCCGATCTCGCGACCGGCCTCTACTCGACGATCGCCGTGCTCGCCGCGCTCGCGCACCGCGACCGCACGGGCGAAGGCCAGTACATCGACATGGCGCTGCTCGACGTGCAGGTCGCGCTGCTCGCGAACATGAACACCAACTTCCTCGCGAGCGGCAAGCCGCCGGTGCGCTGGGGCAACGCGCATCCGAACATCGTGCCGTACCAGACGTTCCAGACGAGCGACGGGTGGATCATCGTCGCGGTCGGCAACGACGGGCAGTTCCGCAAGTTCGTCGAGGCCGGCGGCCGGCCCGAACTGGCCGACGACGAGCGCTTCGCGACGAACCCGTCGCGCGTGCGCCACCGCGACACGCTGGTGCCGATCCTCGCGGAGATGGTGAAGGCGCGCGGCAAGGCCGACTGGATCGGCGTGCTCGAAGCGGCCGGCGTGCCGTGCGGGCCGATCAACGATCTGGAGGAGGTGTTCGACAACGAGCAAGTCGTCGCGCGCGGGATGCAGGTGTCGCTGCCGCACCCGTGCGGCGCGGACGTGCAGCTCGTGCGCAACCCGATCCGGATGAGCGCGACGCCGCCCGACGCGCGCACGGCCCCGCCGCTGCTCGGCGCGCAGACCGACGACGTGCTGCGCGACATGCTCGGTTACGACGACGCACGGATTGCGGCGTTGAAGGCGAAGCAGGCGATCTGACGAACGGCCGCTTCAACGGCTCGCGCGGCGACGGCTACCCGATCGGCGTCTACCGCGCGAGCGCGTCCAGCCAGCCGCGCGCGGCCGGCCAGTCGCCGAGCCCGCTGTCCGCGTTGATGTGGCCGCGCCGGCCGATGTCGCGGAATTCACTGCCCCACGCCTGCGCGCAGCCGCGCGCGAACGCGAGCGAGCCGTACGGATCGTCGCTGCTCGCGACCACGCAGGTCGGAAACGGCAGCCGCTCGTGCGGCACGGGCCCGAAGCCGTGCGCGTCGGCCGGAAACGCCGGCCCGGCGGGATCGGGCAGCGCGACGAGCAGCGCGCCGCGCACTTTCGCGAGCGCGGCCGGGCGCGCATAACGCGTCGCCCACCACGCAGCGGTCAGCGTGCCGAGGCTGTGGCCGGCGATCAGTACCGACCCGCGCGCGGCTTCGACCGCGCGATCGAGCGCGAGACACCAGCCGTTGCGGAACGCACGATCCCAGTCGGGCATCGCGACGCGCGAGAAGCGCGCATCGGCGCGCTCCCAGCGGCTTTGCCAGTGAAGCGGGCCCGAATTGGCGTAGCCCGGCAGGACGAAAACGAGGGGGTCGCTCATGAAAGGATTCGTCGACGAATGGTGTCGTAATGTGATGTCGACGAAGTGTCGCACACCCTCCTCTCCCTGATGCTGCCTGTCAAAAAAACGGAAGGATGTGCGCTAGGGCCGTGACGCGTTCAGGACGATGTCACGACCGGCCGGCGCTCAGGCGCGCCGGCTCCGATCAGCGTACGCCGGCGCCGACCAGGCCGCCTGCCGCCGCGCCGGCAACCGTGCCGACCGGGCCGCCCGTGATCAGGTAGCCGAGCGCGCCGCCCGCGGCCGCGCCGATACCGGCATTGCGTTGCGTATGCGTCATCGCGCATGCGCCGAGTTGCGACAGCGCCGCGACGATCACCGCGGTACGAACGAGAAAAGTGGTCTTCTTCGTCATGGTTATTGGCTTCCTCCCGCCACGCAATTACGCGAATGGCGGCATTGAATCGGTGAAGCCATCATAGGAAAACCCGAACGGCGCGAGCAATCCGATTTACGTCGTGTTACAGCCGACACACTATCGAGATATTGCGGCACGCATCGCGAATGCACCGGCCCTCACCCGCAAGCCGCGCGGGACGGACCCCGGTCAGGTAGAATTACAGGATTAAACCGGCGCGACGCGCCGACACAACCTGACGCCAACCGCATGAGCACCGAACGCAACGACGCCCCCGCGGCTTCCAACTTCATTCGTAACATCATCGACGACGACAACCGCACCGGCAAATGGGGCGGCCGCGTCGAAACGCGCTTCCCGCCCGAGCCGAACGGTTATCTGCACATCGGCCACGCGAAGAGCATCTGCCTGAACTTCAGCGTCGCGCGCGACTACGGCGGCGTGTGCCACCTGCGCTTCGACGACACGAACCCGGAAAAGGAAAGCGTCGAGTACGTCGACTCGATCGTCGACGCCGTGCGCTGGCTCGGTTTCGACTGGCGCAAGGACGCGGTCGACCACCAGTATTTCGCGAGCGACTACTACGACAAGCTGTACGAATTCGCCGAGCTGCTGATCAAGCGCGGCAAGGCATATGTCGACAGCCAGAGCGCCGACGAAATGCGCGCGAACCGCGGCTCGCTGACGGAAGGCGGCAAGCCGTCGCCGTTCCGCGAGCGCACGCCCGACGAAAACCTCGACCTGTTCCGCCGCATGAAGGCCGGCGAGTTCAAGGAAGGCGAGCACGTGCTGCGCGCGAAGATCGACATGGCTTCGCCGAACATGAACATGCGCGACCCGGTGATCTACCGGATCCGCTACGCGCACCACTACCGCACCGGCGATACATGGTGCGTGTATCCGATGTACGACTACACGCACTGCATCTCGGATGCGCTCGAAGGCATCACGCATTCGCTGTGCACGCTCGAATTCGAGGATCACCGCCCGCTGTACGACTGGGTGCTGAACGAACTCGCGGAAGCCGGCGTGTTCACGCGCCCGCTGCCGCAGCAAATCGAATTCTCGCGGCTGAACCTCACGTACGCGATCACCAGCAAGCGCAAGCTGCTGCAGCTCGTCACCGAAGGCCACGTCGACGGCTGGGACGACCCGCGGATGCCGACGATCGTCGGCGTGCGCCGCCGCGGCTTCACGCCGGAGAGCATCCAGCTGTTCTGCGAGCGGATCGGCGTGACGAAGATCGATTCGTGGATCGACATGAGCATCTTCGAAGGCGCGCTGCGCGACGACCTCGACGACAAGGCCGCGCGCACGGTCGCGGTGCTCGATCCGCTGAAGCTCGTGATCGACAACTATCCGGAAGACCTCGAGGAAGCGTGCACGGCGCCCGTGCATCCGCACCATCCGGAGCGCGGCGTGCGCACATTCCCGATCTCGCGCGAGCTGTGGATCGAGCGCGAGGATTTCGTCGAGAACCCGCCGAAGGGCTATTTCCGCCTGTTCCCGGGCAACAAGGTGCGCCTGCGCTACGGCTACGTGATCGAGTGCACGGGCTTCGACAAGGATGCCGACGGCAACGTGACGGCCGTGCACTGCAACTACTTCCCGGACAGCAAGTCGGGCACCGAAGGCGCGAACACGTACAAGGTCAAGGGCAACATCCACTGGGTCAGCGCGAAGCATGCGCAGCCGGCCGAAGTGCGGATCTACGACCGCCTGTTCAAGGAGCCGCATCCGGACGCGGGCGGCGCGAACTTCCTCGAGGCACTGAATCCCGATTCGAAGAAGATCGTGCAGGCGTACGTCGAGCCGGGCAACAGCGACATCGCGCCGGAAACGCGCCTGCAGTTCGAGCGGCACGGCTACTTCGTTGCCGACCGTGTCGATTCGAAGCCGGGCAAGCCCGTGTTCAACCGGATCGTCGGGCTGCGCGACAGCTGGGGCAAGCCGGCCTGACGGCCTGCTCCGCGTGCGGCGCGCGGCCTCGGGCCGACGTCGCGCGACCATGAAAAAACCGGCGCGAGGGCCGGTTTTTTTATTGCATGCATCGAAGCGAAGCCAGGCAATGCGGCGGCGGAAGCCACCGCGTTCATTCACGCGCCCGACAGCCGCCGATGCAGTTCCGCCAGCGACAGCTTCGTGCGAAACAGCCGCGCGAGGCTGCGGCTCGCATACGCGTCGATATCGCCCGGCGCGGTCCAGCGATACGCATCCATCTCGGGAATCATCGAACCGTCGCGACGGCTCGGGAACAGCGACGTGCACGTGCACAGCGCGGGATCGATCTCGCCGTCCGCCACCTGCACCGCGAACAGGTGCAGGTCCTTGTCGTGCCGGTACGCGAAGCGGCCGAGATCGAGCAGCCGCGCCGGCGCGAATTCGATGCCGGTTTCCTCGAGCAGCTCTCGCAGCGCTGCGTCGGCCGGCGTCTCGCCGGGCTCGCCCTGCCCCTTCGGGATATCCCAGTGCGTGGTGTCCGTCGCGTGCGCGAGGAACACGCGGCCGGCCGCATCGAGGATCACGACGCCGCACGACACCGCGCGCGGCGTGTCGCCCCGCTTCGTCACGCTCGTGCTCAGCGCTTCTGCAACTGCCACTTGCCCGCGGCCGTCTTGCAGTAGACGGGCTTGAGCGTCATCGTCTGGCCCTTCGCGGTGATGTCGGTGGTGATTTCGCGGCAGGTCTTGCCGTCCGTCTCGGTCGTGGTCGGCGTGAGCTTCGCTTCGATCTGCGTGCGGCTGCCGCTGTTCTGCCACGTCGTCGTCTCGCCGTCCTTGCCTTCGTCGCGCACCTTCGCGGCGGCCTTCGACAGCGACGCGGTGTCGGCCTTGCTGAAATAGCTGAGCGGCGTGTCGTTCAGGAAGTTCAGGTTGTTCTGCGCATGGGCGGGCAGCATCGCGGCAACGCACGCGGCGCCGGCCAGCACGCGCGTGACGACGGAAAGGGATGCACGCATCGACATGTTGTTCTCCTTGGATGTTCGATCGAACGGCGCGGTGCATGCCGGCGAACCGGCACGCGCCACGCCCGTCAGCGAGCGAGCATAGCATGCGTGCCGCGTGCGACGCTTTCGGGCCTGTTCCCGCTAATAACGGGCCCTAGCGGGCCGCCTGCGTCGACCCGGGTTGATATCCGTCAGTCAGCGTGCCCAGGAACGCGATCACGTCCTTGATCTCGGCCGCGTTCAGCGCCGGCTGCTCGCCGCGCTTGCGGTCGAACGGCGGTTCGCGGTTGATGTTCGGCCAGTAGCGCTTCGGCAGGTCGTCGTAGATCTGCACCTTGCCGTGCACGACCGGATAGAACTTCTCCGGATGAATGTCGCGCTCGACATAGAAGCGCATCACGTCCTCGAGCGAGTGATATACGCCGTTGTGGAAGAACGTCTTGCGCAGCGCGACGTTGCGCAGCGACGGCGTGCGGAACAGCCCGCAGAATTCGTCGCGGCCCTTCAGGTCGGTGCGCTCGGGGCCGCACGCGCCGAGATCGTGGAAGCGCGGGTCGCGGTTCACAGGCAGCGCGCGGTTGCGCGGCACCGCGATCGCGATCAGCCCGAAATCGCTGAACTGCGGCGGGCCGCCTTCGAGCGTGCGCTGGCTGATGTGGCAGCTCGCGCAATTGCCCTTCTTCTCGTCGTTGAACAGTTGCAGCCCGTGCAACTCGGCGGGCGTAAGCTGCGCGCGGCCGGCCAGGTACGCGTCGTACTTGCTCGTGTACGGATCGAACAGCGCAGGCTGCTGCTGGAACGCATCGAGCGCACGCAACACCGCGTCGAAGGCGGCCTGATCGTCGCCGAGCACCCGCTCGCCGAATGCCTTGCGGAACGCGTCCGCATACGGCGCCGCGCGCACCGCCTGCGCGACCCGCGCCGGCGAGCTGCTCATCTCGAACGGCGACAGCAGCGGAATGCGCGCCTGCGCGTCGCGCGTGTCGACGCGGCCGTCCCAGGTCAGCCCGCCGGTCGGGCCCGCGTCGATGCTTTCGTCGCCCTCGTCGGGCGAATCGTGGAAATGCTCGCTGAACGGCGGGATGCCGCGCAAGTACTTCAGCGACGGCGCCGCACGGAACCCGATGCGATGCATGTCGTCGCCGCCGAGCTGCACCGACAGCGCGTTCGGCGGCCCGAACGCATGTTCGGCGCTGTGGCACGACGCGCACGCGAGCTTGCCGGAGCCCGACAGCGACGGATCGGAGAACAGTTGCTTGCCGAGCGCCGTCATCTGCTTCACGCCCTCGAACACCTGCGCACGCGTCTGCGGCTGGCTGGCCGGTGCGACCGCCGGCGCGGCCTGGGCGGCCGGCACGACGGACGCGGCCGGCGAATTCGCGCCGGGCCGCGCATCGCAACCGGCGAGCGCCGCGAGCCCGGCAGCCAGCGCCAGGGCCGCCGCGGCATGGATCAACGATCGCGCGGACGCAAAGGATTTCGGGGTGGTGGGCATCGTCGTTCTATGGGTAGCGGTGGGCAATCGGCCGGAGCTTATGTCAGTTCCGTGTCCGTCGCGTGACGTTCCGCCGACAGTCAATTGAAAGCGCCCCTACACCCGCCTGTCAAACGGGTTCCAGATAATGCGCGCAGCCGGTCGGCGCCCAGCGCCTGTCGCGCCGGCCCCTGCGCCAACCCGGTTCCCACACGCGACCCACGACGAAAGAGAGAACATCGCATGAAGAAGCACGCCTGGATTCGCTATACGCCGATCGCCCTCGCGGCCGCGCTCAGCCTGACCGCCTGCGGCGGCGACGACGTCACGCAACAGGGCCTGTCGGCCGTCAAGAACGTTGTCGTGATCTATGCGGAAAACCGCAGCTTCGACAACCTGTACGGCAACTTCCCGGGCGCGAACGGCCTGCAGAACGCGACGGCCGCGAACTCGGTGCAGAAGGATCGCGACGGCTCGACGATGGCGACGCTGCCGAAGGTCTGGGGCGGCCTGACCGCGACCGGCATCACGCCGGCAGTCACCGAGGCGATGACGGCGAACCTGCCGAACGCGCCGTTCGCGATCGACGATCCGAAAGGCTTCAACCAGCCGATGAGCATCGCGACGCGCGACATCGTGCACCGCTTCTACCAGGACCAGATGCAGATCAACGGCGGCAAGAACGACATGTACGCCGCGTGGACCGATGCCGGCGGCCTGACGATGGGCCACTACACGCCGGACCCGTCGAAGCTGCCGCTGTGGAAGATCGCGCAGCAGTACGTGCTCGCCGACAACTTCTTCATGGGCGCGTTCGGCGGCTCGTTCCTGAACCACCAGTACCTGATCTGCGCGTGCGCGCCGTTCTACGCGAACGCGAACACGAGCCCCGCGGCCGGCAAGATCGCCGTCCTGAACGCGGACGGCAAGTCGCTGAAGGTCGCCGCGAATTCGCCCGCCTCCGCGCTGAGCGGCCCGCCGAAGTTCGTCAACGACGGCGCGATCACGCCCGACTTCTTCGCGGTCAACACGATGCAGCCGCCGTATCAGCCGAGCGGCAACAAGGCGGCCACGGGCGGCGACCCGCTGCTCGCCGATCCGGCCAACGCGTCGACGATGCCGCCGCAGACGGCCACCAACATCGGCGACCTGCTGACCAATGCGAACGTGTCGTGGGCCTGGTATGGCGGCGCGTGGGGCCAGGCGCTGCAGGCGAGCCAGAACGGCACGTCGAACGTGATCTACGGCGCCGACCTGTCGACGCCGAACTTCCAGCCGCACCACCAGCCGTTCAACTACTTCGCGAACCAGGCGCCGGGCACCGCGAACCGCGCGCAGCACCTGCTCGACGGCGGCGCGAACGGCGCCGAGTTCATCAAGGCGATCGACGCGGGCACGCTGCCGGCGGTGACGTTCTACAAGCCGCAGGGCAACCTGAACGAGCACCCGGGCTACACGGACGTCACGTCGGGCGACCAGCACATCGCCGACGTGATCGCGCACCTGCAGGCGAGCCCGCAGTGGAAGAACATGGTCGTGGTCGTCACGTACGACGAAAACGGCGGCTTCTGGGATCACGCCGCGCCGCCGACCGCCGACCGCTGGGGTCCGGGCACGCGCATTCCGGCGCTGATCGTGTCGCCGTATGCGAAGAAGGGCTTCGTCGACCACACGCAGTACGACACGGGCTCGATCCTGCGCTTCATCACGCGCCGCTACTCGCTGCCGCGCCTCGCGGGCCTGCAACAGCGCGACGACGCGCTGAAGGCCAACGGCGCGCAGCCGATGGGCGACCTGACGAACGCGCTCACGCTGTCGCCGAACCTGTAACGGCATCACGAGGACTGGCCGGCAGCGCTGCCGGCCCGGACGAACGAAGGGCGGCCTCCCGGCCGCCCTTTTTCATGGGTACGCGTCGTCGTGCCCGTTCGTCACCAGCCGTACTTGAGCTCGACGCCGACATAGTCGGCGTTGTGCCCGCCCGCCTGCCGAATCGCGTCGCCGACCTGGAAATGCACGGCCTCGACCGCGCCGATCAGGTTCGCGGCGATCGTCCAGTCCGCACGCAGCTGCACATACATCCCCGTCCACAACCCGCCCTTGCCGGCCGTGCCCGGCACCACGGCGTTGCCCTGCTGGTAGACCGCGTCGCCGGTCGTCTCGCGCCACTGGAAACCGAGCGCGCCGAGCAGCGCCAGGTTCGGCGACGGCTTCAGCGTCACCGACGGCTTCACGTGGATCAGGTTCGAGTAACCGGTGAAGCCCGCGAGCGTGAAGTAATAGCCGTTCGGAAACAGCGGATTGAAGGTGCCGATGCGGCCGTCGTGCGGATGCCGGTCGCCCGACGCCGCGTCGACCTGCAGCGCGACGCGCGGCGACCACGGCGCATCGAGCCGGTAGCCTGCGATCGAGCCGAGCGCCCACGCGCGGATCGAGCTGCCGCCGACCGTCCCCGTCTGCAGCATCGTTTCGAGATCCCAGTCGAAGCGCCCCTGCGTGCCCGTGTAGCGCATGTCCCACACGTCGCGGCGCTCGGCGCCGCTCGCGTCGAGAAAGCGTGCGTTGCTGCGGTTGTAGCGCGACCAGTAGCCCGACAGGTCGCCGGGCCCGACTGACTGCCGCTCGAAGCGCACGCCGCTGAACGTGAGGTTGCGGTTCGACACGTCGTCGAACGCGGACACGGTGCGGTTCTGCACGGGCTGCGTCGCATACGCGATAAAGCGCCACTTTTGATATTCGTAGTCGGCCCACACCGCATCGAACGCCTGCCGCACGTTCGGGCCATCGCGCGCGGCGATGAAACGCTGCAGGTCGAACGCCATCTCCTGCCGGCCGACGCGCAACTTGAACGTGCCGCCGCCGAGCGCACCCGTGTAGGTCGCGAATGCCTGTTCGAGATCGAGCGGGTTCTTGTCGACCGGCGAGATCGTGTTCTTGCCGAACGCGCGGTCGTCCTGCAACTGCACGAAGAACTGCCAGTGTTGGCCGAGATGCGCATCGGCATGCACTTCGACGCGCTGGATCAGGTACGTGTCCGATTGCGCGGAGCCGATCCCGAACAGCGGCGCGTCGTTGGTTTCCAGACGCTCGCGCAGGTTCACGCCGAGCGAAAGATAGGATGACGGATCGTTGCCGAGCGGGATGTATTTCAACCCGTCGAGCGGCGCGCGCGGCACGCATGGATTCGCGAGCACCGACCAGTCTTCCTGCCAGCGGTTGAACAGCACGGTCGGCCGCTTGGCCGTGCACGTCGATGCGGGCGCGCTGTCCGCCGCCGGTGCAGTCGCCGTGTCCGCGAACGCCGCATCGGCACCCGCGAGCAGCAGCCCCGCGACAACCGACGCGCGGGCAACCCGGTCGAAGCGGCTGCCTCGGGTCGTCGCGGCACGCTGCCCGCTTGTCGCGGCCATCCGTTCGCGACCGCGTGCATCGGTCCGGCCCGCTCGCCCGCCGCGGTCGCGACGCGTCCCTCCACGCTGCACGATCATGCATGCTCCTGCGTGCCGGTACGGGCGGACACCCCCGTACATGCCGCCAGCACCGCGAGCGTGCCGGCGGGCACAAGCAGCGCCCAGAACCCGATATGGCGAAAACCCAGCGCGCCGCATACCGCGCCGAGCGCGAACGCGACGATCGCCGGCAGCATCTTCGCGAAGCGCGCGCGTGCCGTCGCGCGCACGCTGTCGGCCGTGCCGGCGGACAGTAGGTCGACGACATCGAGGATCGCCTGCGTGACGTTGCCGGTCATCACCGTGTTCGGCACGCCGGCGCGCGCGATCACGCGCGGATGCGCGTTCTGCACGCCCATCGCGAACGTGCCGACGAAACCGGCCACCAGCACCGGCAGGCTGTCGGATTGCGTCACGGGCGTCGCCCAAACGCCGGCCGCGCAGAAGCCGAGCAGCAGTACCGCCTGCACCGTATGCAGGGCTCGCGCGCCCTGCCATGCGGGTCGCGCGGAAAGCGCGCGCGCAATCAGGCTGCTCGCGACGACGCCGCACACGAACGCAGGAAACACGCTGAGCTTCAGCAGGACGCCCTGCCCGAACCCCGCGACGCCCGCGCCGATCAGCACGAAGTTGCCCGTCACGTGCGCGGTGAACAGCCCGAACAGCGCGACGAAGCTCAGCGTATCGACGAAGCCGGCCACCGCGGAAAGGATCGTGTCTTCGTGCTTCATCGCGCCGCGCTCGCGTGGATCTCGGCGACGTAGCCGCCGGGGAACTGCACGAGCGCCGCATCGCGCCCGTCCGCCGTATACGACGGCACGAGCACGTTCACGCCCGCGGCCCGCGCCTGCTTCAGCGTCGCGGCCAGATCCGGCACTTCGTAGCCGGTCATCTCGCGGCCGTACGGGTAAGGCAGTTGGCCGTCCGTCACGAGCACGGTCATCTTGCCGAAGCCCGACGTGATGCGAATGCGGCGATAGGTGTCGTTCGGCCGGCCGATCTCGATGCCGGGCGCCTTGAGGTTGTCGGACACCACCTTGCCGTTCGAGAACTTGACGAAATCATGGACGAACTTGCGCACGCTCTGCGGCGACACATACACGCGGTTCTCGGGGATCGTCTGCAGCGCCGCGTAGTTCGGCGCCTGCGTGTGCCAGTACAGCTGCATCTTCACGCCGCCCGTCCACGCGATCACCGCATCGCGGCCGATCGGATCGGGGAACGTGTCGACGATCACTTCCGCGCCATGCTCGCGCGCCACCTTCATCGCCGCGTCCATGTCGGTGACGAGGTAACCCGTGCGCTCCGCGCCGAACGGCCAGGGCACGGGCGTCTTGAAGCCGAACACGGAGATCGTGCCCGCCGGCGTGAAAACGAGTTGCGACATCGTCTGGCTCGGGGTCGGCGTGACCTGGAACACGCCCTGCTTCGACTTGCTGCCGCCGAACGTCGCGACGAAGCTGTCGGTGAAGCGATCGAAATCCTCGGGGGCGACGTATACGTGTGTCGTGTCGTATTGCGGCCCGACGGCAAGCGTCGGCGTGGCCGCCGGCGGCACGGGCGGCTTCGCGTACGACGCCGGCGCCGCGACGAGGCCGGCGGCGATCGCAAGCGCGAGCAAGGCGGAACGAATCGTTTTCATCACAGGATTTCCTTGTTGTTTCATCGTCATCGAGTGGTACGGCCGTCGCCGGCCGTGTGCTTCGCATCGGCGAGCAGCGTCGCGAGCACGAGTGCGGCGATCAGCCCGAGATGCTCGAAAAAGCTGTTGAGCGCCATGAAATGATCGGCGCCCGTGCGGTTCCAGAAATCGTTCGCCACCAGCATCGCGACGAGCGTCAGCATGCCGAGGCTGCCGGCGCCGAGCCACGTGAAGCGGTTCAACACCACGCACAGCGAGCCGGCGATCTCGACCGCGATCGCGAGCGCCGCCCAGAGCGCGGCCGGATGCAGGCCGAAATGCGCCTGCTCGGCGACCGCGCCGTCGAAATCCAGCGCCTTCGCGACGCCGCCGATCAGGTAGGCGGACACCAGCGCGAGGCGCACGAGCGGCGGGACCCACGGCTGCGCCAGCAGCGCGCGGACCCACGCCGGGTTGCCGAAGCCGCCGGAGTTGATCGGGGCCGCCATGTCAGACCGCCCAGCACGAACAACCGAACGCGCCCCAGAAGCCCTTCGCGTCCGACGTCGGCAATGCACTGCCCCACGCGCTCGCATGCGCATGGGCGTGCACGTTGCATGCACTCGCGCAGCCGCACATCGCGGCGGCCGCCGCACGCTGCAGCGGTGCGCCGTTGCGCTGCGTCGCGCCCCAGCCGCCGTAGCCGCCATACTCGCGCACCGGCGACCAGTCCGGCATCGCGGGCGGAATCGGCGCGTCGTGCGATGCGAACGGCCCCGCGCCCCATACGATCTTGCCGCCGACCACCGTCAACAATGCGGTCGTATCCACGATATCGTCCTCCGCACATGTGAAGAAATCGCGATCCGGGACCATCAGGTCGGCAAGCTGCCCGACCGCGATGCGCCCTTTCTTCCCCTCTTCGTTCGAGAACCACGTCACGTATTCGGTCCACATCCGCAGCGCGGTCTCGCGATCGAGCAGGTTGCGCTGCGGGTACATGCGCAGCCCGCCGACCGTCTTGCCCGTCACGAGCCACGCGAGCGACACCCACGGGTTGTACGACGCGACGCGCGTCGCGTCGGTGCCGGCCGACACCTTGAGCCCCTTGTCGAGCATCTTCGCGACGGGCGGCGTCGCCTCGGCCGCCTGTGCACCGTAGCGCTCGACGAAGTATTCGCCCTGGTACGCCATCCGGTGCTGCACCGCGATGCCGCCGCCCAGCGCTGCAATACGGTCCATCGATTTTTCGGAGATCGTTTCCGCATGATCGAAGAACCAGTTCAACCCGTCGAGCGGAATTTCGCGGTTCACCTTTTCGAACACGTCGAGCGCGCGGTCGATCGTTTCGTCGTAGGTCGCATGCATGCGCCATGGCCAGCGGTTCTGCGCGAGCACGCGCACGACGCCTTCGAGATCGTCTTCCATCTGCGCCGGCAGGTCCGGGCGCGCGACGCGGAAATCCTCGAAGTCGGCCGCCGAGAACACCAGCATCTCGCCGGCGCCGTTGTTGCGGAAATAGTCGGTGCCGTCGTGATACTTGACGCTCTTGGTCCAGTTCACGAAATCTTCCTTCTCCGCGTTCGGCTTCTGCGTGAACAGGTTGTACGCGATCCGGATCGTCATCTCGCCCGCGTCGTGCAGCTTGCGGATCACTTCGTAATCGTCGGGATAATTCTGCGAACCGCCGCCCGCGTCGATCACGCCCGTCACGCCGAGACGGTTCAGTTCGCGCATGAAGTGGCGCGTCGAGTTGTACTGGTATTCGAACGGCAGCTTCGGCCCCTTCGCGAGCGTCGCGTAGAGGATCGTCGCGTTCGGGTTCGCGAGCAGCAGCCCGGTCGGGTTGCCCGCGGCGTCGCGCAGGATCGTGCCGCCCGGCGGCTCGGGCGTGTCCTTCGTGTAGCCGACCACGCGCAGCGCGGCCGCGTTCAGCAGCGCACGGTCGTACAGGTGCAGGATGAACACCGGCGTATCGGGCGCGGCGGCGTTGAGCTCCTCGATCGTCGGCAGGCGCTTCTCGGCGAACTGGTGCTCGGTGAAGCCGCCGACCACGCGCACCCATTGCGGCGCGGGCGTGATCGCGACCTGCCGCCTGAGCATCTCCATCGCGACCGCGAGCGAACGCACGCCGTCCCAGCGCAGCTCCATGTTGTAGTTCAAACCGCCGCGAATCACGTGCGTATGGTTGTCGATCAGGCCCGGCAGCACGGCGCGGCCGTCGAGATCGACGACCTTCGTCGCGCGGCCCGCGAGCGGCACGATCTCCGCACTGCCGCCGACCGCGACGAAGCGGCCGTCCTTGATCGCGACGGCGGTGGCGACGGGGTTCGCACGATCGAGCGTCGTGATGCGCCCGTTGTGCAGGATGAGATCGGGTTGAGTGTCGGTTGCGCTCATGAAATGTCCTCGATGCGGTCAGAAGCCGAGCCAGTGACGGACCGGCGCGATGCCCGCTGCGCCGATCAGCATGCCGGCGAGGCCGACCAGCGCGATCAGCGGCGGTGCCGGCGAGCGCACCTTGATCACGCTGTATACGACGCCGATCAGCACGCCGGCGCCCAGTGAAACTACATACGATTCCATATGCTCCCTCCCGACTGGATTAGAATGACCCGCATTGCCGCGCGCCATCGGCGCGATCCGCTGCCGCCGAATCCGCTTCGCTTCCCTGCCACGCCTTCCAGCCATGCAACATCTTCCCGATCTCGAAGCCTGGGCCATCTTCGCGCGCGTCGCGGAAACCGGTTCGTTCGCCAAGGCCGCCGACCTGCTCGGCATATCGCAACCGACAGTGTCGAAAGCGATCGCGCGCCTCGAAAAACGCCTGGGCTCGATGCTGCTGTACCGCACGTCGCGCAAGCTGTCGCTCACGCCGACCGGCGAACTGCTGCGCGATCGCGCGATCCGGCTGCTCGCCGACGCCGAGCTGATCGAAGGCGAGGCGTCCGCGCACGCGCTCGAACCGCACGGCCTGCTGCGCGTGAACGCGCCGATGTCCTACGGCCTGTGCAATCTCGCGCCGCTGTTGCCCGCGTTTCTCGAGCGCTACCCGCGCGTCGACGTCGACCTCGTGCTCACCGACAACTTCGTCGACATCGTGTCCGGCGGCTTCGACGTCGCCATCCGGATCGCCGAACTGAACGATTCGTCGCTGCGCGCGCGCCGCCTCTGCGCCGTGCGCCGGCCGCTCGTCGCATCGCCCGCGTATCTCGACCGGCGCGGCCGGCCGACCCATCCGAGCGAACTCGACCAGCACGTGTGCCTGACCTACACGAACATACCGACACCCGAATACTGGCGCTTTCGCCACACGGCGTCGGGCGACGAATTCGGCGTGCCGGTGCGCGGGCGCATTCGCGCCAACAACGCCGACGTTCTCTGCCCCGCGCTGATCGCCGGCCACGGCCTCGCGCTGCAGCCGGCGTTCCTGGTGTGGGATGCGCTGCAAAGCGGCGAGCTCGAGGAAGTGATGCACGACTGGAAAATCCCCGACATCAACGTCAACCTCGTCACGCCGCCCGGCATGCTGCGTGCGGCGCGTGTGACGGCCCTGCTCGACTTTCTCGTCGAGCATTTGACAGGCGCGCCGTGGGCACTGCCGCCCGTTTGAACGCGCGGCGGCACGGAGCCCGTTACTTCGCCGGCACCGGCGCGAGCGACTCGTGCGGCGTCGCGGTGCGCTGTTCGGCCTTGTGGACCATCGTGTACGCGTAGTCGACGCCCATCCCGTACGCGCCCGAGTGCTCCTTCGCGATCGCCATCACGGCGTTGTAGGTGTCGCGGCGTGCCCAGTCGCGCTGCCACTCGAGCGCGACCTGCTGCCACGTGACGGGCACCACGCCGGCCTGGATCATCCGTTGCATCGCGAAGTCGTGCGCGTCCTTCGACGTGCCGCCCGATGCATCGGCCACCATGTAGATCTCGTAGTCGCCTTCGAGCATCGCGCAGAGCGCGAACGTCGTATTGCAGACTTCGGTCCACAGGCCCGACACGATCACCTTCTTGCGGCCGTTCGCGGCCAGCGCGTCGCGCACCTTCTGGTCGTCCCACGAGTTCATCGACGTGCGTTCAAGCGTCTTCTGGTTCGGAAACACGTCGAGCAGTTCGGGATAGGTGTAACCGGAGAAGCTCTCCGATTCCACCGTCGTGATCGTGGTCGGAATGTTGAATGCCTTCGCTGCCTTCGCGAGCCCGACGACGTTGTTCTTCAGCGTCTGGCGATCGATCGACTGCACGCCGAATGCCATCTGCGGCTGCTGGTCGATGAAGATCAACTGGCTGTTCTGGGGAGTGAGGACTTCAAGCTTGGGGTTGCTCATGGCGCGAATCATCCTTTGGACAGGAAACGTTTAAGGCTTGCCTCGATCGGAAAGTACGAGGAGCCGACTGTGCGTTGCCCCGGATTTGCGTCTTCCGGTTGCAGCCATTTAATCGGAAAAGTCGCAGCTCGAACATCCAAGAAACGGAATCGATCGAATTCCGAAAGAGGGGTCTCTCAAGGGCAATCCGCCCTTTTTTTCCACACGTAAACCCGATACGCTTCCAGCACATTGAAGGCGCGCCCTTCGCCCCCGACCAGCCTATCACGAGAGGTTTTCATCATGAAACCGTATTTCCTGTCGCTGCTCGCCGGCATTCTCGCCGGCGTCATCTACGGCGCGCTCGGCGTGAATTCGCCGGCGCCGCCCGTCATCGCGCTCACCGGGCTGCTCGGCATGCTGGCCGGCGAACAGATCCTGCCCGTCGCGCGCCGGATGCTTTCCGGACACCGGCTGAATACCGCATGGCGCGAAGCGCAATGCAGCCAGCACATGTTCGGCGCGCTGCCGGGTGGCGCCGCGAACGACCGCAAGCCGTCGTGATGCACGCCGTCGCCGCAGGCCGCGCATGACCAACGTCGAGCTGTTCCACTACCTGCTGCTGTTGATCTGCGGCGCGGGCGCGCTCACGTGGCTCGCCGAACGCATCTCGATTCCGCCGGCCGTCGTGCTGCTGCTCGGCGGCTGCGCGGTGGCGATCGCCGGCAAGCGCGTGCCCGACATGGACCCGGCGCTGCTGCTCGCGGCCGTGCTGCCGCCGCTGCTGATGTCGAGCGGGTTCTACACCGCATGGAAGGAATTCAGGCAGGAGCTCGCATCGATCGCGTCGCTCGCGCTCGGTGCGGTGGCGTTCACGACCGTCGCAGTCGCCGTGGCCGTGCGTGCCGCGAACCCGGCGCTGCCGTGGGCCGCGTGCTTCACGCTCGGCGCGATCGTGTCGCCGCCCGACGCGGTCGCCGCGAAGGCGATCCTGCAGCGCTACCCGCTGCCCGCGCGGCTCGTCGCGGTGCTCGAAGGCGAAAGCCTCGTCAACGATGCGTCGGGCCTGCTGCTGTACCAGATGGCCGTATCGGCCGCGCTCGCCGTGTCGATCACGGCCGCGAGCGCCACCGGCCTGTTCTTCTCGCTGACGCTGATCGGCATCGCGGTCGGCCTCGCGTGCGGCCATGCGATGTGCTGGGTGCTGCCGCGCCTGCGCGACCCGATGCTCGGCATCGTCGTGACTTTCGCAATGGCGTGGGGCAGCTACGGGATCGCGGAAGCCGTCGACGGCTCGGGCGTGCTGTCGGTGGTGACCTGCGGCCTCGTGCTCGGCGTGCGCCAGCATCGCGTGTTCGACGCCGACCTGCGGATCAAGGCGAAGGCGACGTGGGAAGCGATCGTGTTCGTGCTCGATGCGCTCGTGTTCATCCTGATCGGTCTCGCGCTGCATGCGATCCTCGCGCGCGTGAACCACGAAGGCGCGGTGCTGATGGCCGGCCTGCGCGTCGCGCTGCCCGCCACCGCCGCCGCGATCGGTGCGCGCGTCGTGTGGGTGTTCGTCGCGATGTGGCTGCCGGACCGCCTGCGCGCACCGCGTGCGGGCCACGCGCGGTGGTCGTGGCGCGAGGCTGTCGTGCTCGGCTGGTCGGGCATGCGCGGCGTCGTGAGCCTCGCGGCCGCGATCGCGCTGCCGAGCAACTTTCCCGGCCGCGACCTGATCCTGTTCAGCACGTTCCTGCTGATCATCGCGACGCTCGTCGTGCAGGGCGGCACGCTCGCGCCGCTGATCCGCGTGCTGAAGCTGCGGCCCGTCGCGCGGCATACAATGTCCGAGCATGCGGTACGCGCGCATACGTTCGGCGCGGCGCTCGCCGAACTCGACGCGCTGGAGCAGCGCGGGTCGAACCTCGAGCGCCCTTCGCTCGACCGCCTGCTCGCCGAATACCGCAACCGCGTCATGTTCAACGAACGCGCGCATCGGCATGGTGCCGAGCCGGCCGACATGCGAGCACGGATGCTGCGCGTCGAGCTCGAACTCGTCGGTGTGTCGCGCCAGGCGCTGCTCGACCTGCATCGCGACGGCAAGGTCGACGACACGGTGCTGCACCGGATCGAATCGGAGCTCGATTTCGAGGAACTGCGGCTGCAGCGGCTGCTCGAACCGTAACGTCCGGCCAGGCCGCCGGCCCTCCCCCTTTCCCCATGGAACTGCAATGAGCGAACTGTCCGTCGAAGCGAGCATCGGCTCGGTCGATTATCTCGTCCACTTCAGCGATGGCGCCCACCAGTGGCGTGCCGATGAACCGGCGCCGCTCGGCGGCGGCGATGCGGCGCCGACGCCCGTCGCGCTGCTGCTGTCGAGCCTCGGCGCCTGCACCGCGATCACGCTGAAGATGTATGCGCAGCGCAAGGGCTGGCCGCTCGCCGAAGTGCACGTGAAGCTCGCGCACGAATCGGGCAGCGCGGGCAGCACGATCGTGCGCCGCATCACGCTCGAAGGCGACCTGTCCGGCGAACAGCGCGAGCGCCTGCTGCAGATCGCGAACGCGTGCCCGGTACACAAGATCCTCACGCATCCGATCACGATCGACACGGCGATCGCCTGATCGCCCACCGCACCGAACTCGAGATCCCCACCATGTCCGCATCGATCAAGACCCTGCTCACGCCGCGCGAAAGCGACATCGGCAACCTCGTCGTGCGCCGCGTGCTGCCCGCTCGCGCCGCGCGCCTCGTCGGCCCGTTCATCTTCTTCGACGAGATGGGCCCGGCCGTGCTGCCGGCCGGCCGCGGCATCGACGTGCTGCCGCATCCGCACATCGGGCTCGCGACCGTCACCTACCTGTTCGACGGTTCGCTGATGCATCACGACAGCCTCGGCTTCCGGCAGAAGATCGTGCCGGGCGACGTGAACTGGATGACGGCCGGCCGCGGCATCGTGCATTCGGAGCGTTCGCCCGACGAGGACCGCCCGCGCGAGCAGCCGGTCCACGGGATCCAGACCTGGGTCGCGCTGCCGGTCGAGCACGAGGACACCGCGCCCGCATTTGTCCATCATCCGGCCGACACGCTGCCGTCGTTCGCGCGCGACGGCGCGAGCGTGCGCGTGATCGCGGGCACCGCGTTCGGGCTTACGTCGCCGGTCGCCGTGTTCTCGCCGACGCTCTATGCGTATGCGGAATTCGCGGCGGGCGGCCAGCTCGCGCTCGATGCGGAGCACGACGAACGCGGCGTGTATCTCGTCGACGGCGACCTCACCATCGACGGCACGCCGCTCGCCCCCGCGACGATGGCCGTGCTCGAACCGGGCGCGACCGTTGCGCTCGCCAGCGCGAACGGCGCGCGCGTGATGCTGCTCGGCGGCGCACACCTGCCGGGCGAGCGTTTCATCGAATGGAATTTCGTGTCGAGCGAGCGCGCGAAGATCGAAGCGGCGCGCGCGGCATGGGCCGCGCAGACTTTCGGCAAGGTGCCGGGCGAGGAAGACGAATGGACGCGTCAGCCGGAACGCAAGGCGCGACCGGCAGAATAGGCAGGTTCGCCCGCAAGCTGGCGACGGCCGGCAAGCATGCCGGCCGTCGTTCATTTACCGTTTCAATCCCATCAGTTTCGCGAGCGTCGGCCAACGCTCGAGCGACTCGACGAACGCGCGGCGCGCCTGCTCGTCGACATAGCGCTCAGGGTCGAGCGCGGGCAGATGCCGCGCGAGGCCGAGCA
The DNA here is from genome assembly GCF_058781685.1 of Burkholderia sp. FW306-1C-G01B. Lineage (NCBI taxonomy): Bacteria > Pseudomonadati > Pseudomonadota > Betaproteobacteria > Burkholderiales > Burkholderiaceae > Burkholderia > Burkholderia sp. FW306-1C-G01B. The sequence goes on along the minus strand of NZ_JBYSWZ010000004.1, from coordinate 284,424 downwards.
CGTCGTTCGGCTGCGACAGGCGATCGTCGTCGCCGTCGCCGGGAAGGATTATTGTTCGTCGATCCATACGCCGTCCGGAGTTTTCACCGCGTAACCCGCGGCCGTCTGCATCGATACCGTGCCCTCGTTCTCGCCGACCATCCGCGTGCGCGGCAGGTCCGCCGCATATTGCGCGAGCGTCGCGCCCGGCTTGAACGGGCTGTTCGACACGAGGTTCGACAGCAGCTGCGCGAGCGCGAGGAAGCTGGTCGGCTGCTCGATCACGGTGGTCGCGCCGTGGTTGCCGGCAAAGCCGACGAGCCGCACGCCGACCGGCCCGTGCACGATGCGCGGCGTCGGGATCTCGCGCAGGCCCGCGACCTGGTTCTTGTCGCCGCGCAGCGCGGCGCCGTGCTCGGGCACGAACACGATCACCGCGCGGCGGCCCGATTGCGCGATCAGGTCGGCGAGACGGTCGAAGTCGCTCATCAACTTCGTCGCACGCTGCGGATACGAGTCGATGCTCGTCAGCGAACTGCCGACCACGCGGTTGCCGTCGTGCAGGCTGATCGTGTTGTAGTACAGCGCGACAGGCCCCTGCACCGCCCCGCGCTGCGCATACCAGTTCGCGAGCGTTCCGTAGTCGTCCTTGATCGCCGAGCCGTCGAACGCGTGCATCGCGACGGGCGCGGCCGCGTTCGAGACCATCGGCGCGTCGGCCGCGCCGATGTTGTCGTGGATCACCTGCAGGAAGTTGTCGAAGTGGCCGTCGTGGTTCAGCAGCGACTGCACCGTGTAACCGGCGCCCGCGAGTTGCGCGAACAGCTGGCACTGCTGCGGCGCGGGCTTGTACAGGTCCGCGTGCGCCTCCTGCCCGCAGCTCGCGCGCAGCACGCGGATCGCCGCCGGGCCGCTGTAGCTCGCGGCGGTGCTGAAGTTCGTGAACAGATAGTCGAAGTGGCTCAACATCGGGTGATTGCGCACCTTCGCCGCATCGAGATCGTCCCACGACAGCGAGCAGACGTGCAGCACGATCACGTCGAACTGGGCGGCCGGATCGTTGCCGGGATGGCCGAACGCGACCTGCCGCTGCGACTCCTGTGCACGGAACGTCGCGAGCGCGGCGTTGTGGTCCTCGGGCTGGTCGGCGCGCCCCATCGCCGTCGCGCCCTGCGCGTTCGCCTGCTGCGTGGCCGGTGCGACCACGCGCGCCATCAAGCCGCTGCCCGCTTGCCACAGCGGCATCACGATCAGCACGGCCAGCACGAACGTCGCGACGCGCAGCCAGCGGTTGACGATGAAATAGACGATCAGCGCGCCGGCCACCGTCAGCACGAGCGCGGGCGGCAGCAGGCGCGGCAGCAGTTCCATCCAGTAGTCGACGCGGAACGTGCTCACTTCCTGCGCGGCCTCGACGAGGCGTGCCAGCGGCGGCGCATGCATCTCGCGCGCAAGCAGCGGCACCGCGATCGCGATCGCCACGAGCTGCCGGACGATGCGCCATGCACGCCGCCGCACCGGCGCGCTCGCCGCGAGCGCCACCGCGAACGCGAGGTTCGCGAGCCACAGCGGCTGCAGGTGCCCGGTCGCGAACAGCGCGAACTTCAGGATGAAATACAGATTCCAGAACGTCATCTAACCCACTCCGTGATGAGCGCCGCGTCAGTCGCGCGCCCGATCGAGCTTCGGCGCCAGCATGGCCTGCAGGCCGCGCGCCGCACCCTTCCACATCCGCACATAACCGTCCACGCCGATGCGCAGCACGCCCTTCAGCCCGCCGAGCGGCGTGTCGACGGGCGTGCCTTCGTGCCAGTCGAGCCACGCATCCGCGCGGCCGAACGTGCATTGCACAAGCTGGCGCTCCTGTTCGAGCGTCAGCGCTTCGAAACTCACGCCGACGTGGGTCGGCGTCACGCGGCTCACGCGCACCGGGAACGGGAACGGCCGGTCGCCGCGCGTCACGCACACCGTCAGCGTGTCGCCGACGGCGAGCGGCAGCCCCGGCACGGCTTCGAGGCCGAGGCCGCCGGTCGAGTAGTCGCTCGTGAAGCATGCGGCCGTCGTTCCGTCGGCGAGCAGCAGCGTGGCCGGCACGCGCATCGCGATCCGGTGCGTGACGCGCACCTGCTTCGTCTCGCGCGCGACGGCCAGCGCCGCGCCGAGCATCGCGAGGTTGTACGCGGTCCAGCCGAGCGTGATCAGGATCGTCGACGCCTCGTCGCCCTGGTCGGCCGCGAGCCGCCACAGGCCGGCGACGATCGCGAGCACGTTCAGCGCGAACAGCACGAGATACGGCTTCGACGTCGACCAGTCGACATAGCCTTCGTCGATCTTGCCGCCCTTGTCGGTCACGTTGAACTTGCCGTGCTTCGGGCTGAAGAACGCGACGGTGGTCGGCAGCGCGATGTACCACGCGAGCACCGATTCGTAGACCTCGGCCCAGAACGAATGGCGGTAGCGCCCCTGCATCCGCGAGTTCGCGACGTTCGCGAGCACAAGATACGGGATCACGTAGCTCGCGAGCGCGAGCGACGACGCGTTGATGAAGTACAGGTGGAAGAACAGGTATGCGACCGGGATCGTCAGGAACACCAGCCGCGGAATCCCGTAGAAGAAATGCAGCATCGCGTTGCCGTAGCAGATCCGCTGGATGAAGCCGAGCCCGCGCCCGAGGAACGGATTGTCGATGCGGAAGATCTGCGCCATCCCGCGCGCCCAGCGCGTGCGCTGCTTCACGTGGCCCGCGAGGCTTTCGGTCGCGAGGCCGGCCGCCTGCACGGTCGGCAGGTACGCCGACGTATAGCCGCGCCGGTGCAGCTTGAGCGCCGTATGCGCATCCTCGGTCACGGTTTCCACCGCGACGCCGCCGACCTCTTCCAGCGCGCTGCGCTTGAGCACCGCGCACGAGCCGCAGAAGAACGTCGCGTTCCACAGATCGTTGCCCGACTGCACGAGGCCGTAGAACAGGTTGCCCTCGTTCGGGATCTCGCGGAACGTGCCGAGGTTGCGCTCGAACGGATCGGGCGAGAAGAAATGGTGCGGCGTCTGCACGAGCGCGCACTTCGGGTCGCGCAGGAACACGCCCATCGTCGTCTGCAGGAACGAGCGCGTCGGCACGTGATCGCAGTCGAAGATCGCGATGTATTCGCCGTGCGTCTTCGGCAGCGCGCGGTTGATGTTGCCGGCCTTCGCGTGGAGATTGTCGTCGCGCGTCAGGTAGTCGATGCCGGCCTCGGCCGCGAACGCCGCGAACTCGGGGCGCCGGCCGTCGTCGAGCAGGTAGACGCGCAGCTTCGCGGTCGGCCAGTCGATGCTCTGCGCGGCGAATACCGTCGGCTTCACGACCGACAGCGGCTCGTTGTAGGTCGGGATGTAGATGTCGACGGTCGGCCAGGTGTCGGGATCGTCGGGCAGCGGCACGATCGGCCGGTCGAGCGGCCAGGCGGTCTGCACGAAACCGAGCAGCAGGATCATCCACGTATAGGCTTCGGCGCCGTACAGCAGGTAGCCGGCGATCGCCTCGACCGGGCCGCGGAAGTCGAGCGTCTGCGTCGTGCGCCACCACACGTAGCGCAGCGTCGCGAGCAGCGCGAGCGACGCGAGCGCGAGCGTCGGCAGGTGGCCCGGCAGGCGGCGCAGCGCGAGCGCCAGCACCGCGACGATCGCGAAGAACGCGAACTGCGCACCGGGCATCAGCGGCGACATCCCGGCCGCGGCCCACAGCAGCGCGCCGGCCACGAGCAGCAGCGGCGCGAGCCAGCGGCGCCGGCCGACGTCGTTCGCGCGCGCATCGAGCCAGCCGCCCCAGCGCGCCCACGGCAGGCGTTCGAGCAGTGCGTCGATGCGACGGCCGACCGCGCGCCCGGCCACATAGACGGGCACGACGAACGTGTCGAACCACGCGAGCGGATCGCGCGCCGGCCGGCCGTCGGCCGCGCGCGGCGCGCGCACGATCGCGCGCCACAGCCATTCGCGCGGACTGAGCGGCTGCAGCACGCCCCACTTGTGCGCGAGCCGCAGGAACGCGGCGCGCGCCCGGCGGCGCACGGGATCGGGCCGGCCCGGCGGCGGCGCGTGGAAAAACAGCCGCACGACCCAGTCGAGCAGCGTGCGCTCCGCCGGCAGCCCGATGCCGCGCGCGAACCAGTCGGTCGCGCGGCGGCCGAACGCGCGCAGCCGCGGCGCGAAGGCGGCCTTCATCGCGCCGCTCCGGTCCGGCCGGCGACTGCCGCCGCCAGCCACGCATCGACCCAGTTCGCGATGCCGTTCAGGTCGTGCGACGCCTGCGAATACGGCGCGTCGTCGAAGATCCAGCTGCCGCGCGCGAGCGCTTCGGGCACGGCCGCGTCGACGTGGATCCGCTGTTCGAGCATCGATGCCGGCCCCGCGACCGCGCGCAGCATCGCGATCGCGTCGCGCTGCATGTCGCGTGCCGGATTCAGCCGGTTCACGACGATCTGCAGTTCGCCGCCGCCAGCACGCAGCGCCCCGAGCCGCGCGGCCGCCGTCGCGCAGGCGATCGGTTCGGGCGGCACGACGACGAGCGTCAGGTCCGCGCGGCGAATCGCCTGCTCGGCCTGCGGCGACGGATAGCGCGCGGTGTCCACCAGCACGACGCCGTCGGCCGGCAGCGCGATCTCGTCGAGCGCGCGCGACAGCCATGCCGGGTCGGCCGCGAGCCGCGCATCGCACGCGGCCGCGCCGGCCGCGTCGACCTGCCCGTACGGCACGAACAGCACGCCGTCGGCATTGCGCCACGTGTGCGCGTGCCACGGCTCGGCCCCGCCGAGCACGCTCTGCGCGAGGCCGTGCTCGGCCAGCGAGTCGAGGCCGAGCGTCGCGCCCATCAGGTTCTGCGCATCGAACTCGACGGCGACGACCTGCCGGCCGCGGCGCGCGAGCAGCACCGCGAGCGCGGCCGCGAGCGTCGTGCGGCCCGCGCCGCCCGTCGTCGATGTAATGGCGATCGTCTTCATCGCGTCGCCTCGCCGCCACGCTCGCCGCCGCGCTCGCCGCCGCGCTCGTCCCCGGGCAGCAGCCGCCCGCGCAGCGCAACCGGCACGAGTTCGCACGGCACCGCGTCGCGCCGGTCGATCCCGCGCGGCGCCTGAAAGCCGCGGCCGATGCCGAGGTGTTGCGCGACGATCCAGACGGGCACCGCGATCAGGATGCCGACGACGAAACCGATGACGAGTTCGGCGATCATGCGCCCTCCGGCTTGCGCAGCGGCATCGCGCTGCGGATGGCGCTGCGCGTTCGCGCGGCGGGAATCACGGGTTGCGGCGGCGCCGCGTCGACGCCCGCGGGAGCCGGCGTCGCACCGATCGCCTCGAGCGCGACGATCGTATCGATCGCGTCGATCGCATCGCTTATTTCGCTCGCTTCGTCCGACGCCGCGCCGGAATCGGCGCGCGCCGCCGGCGCACGCGCGGCGCCCGGCGGCTGCTTGACCGCGAACAGGTCGCTGTAGTCGGCGATCGGCGCGCGCCGGTTCTCGGCTTTCAGCGCATCGAGCTCCGTGTCGATGCTGCCCCGCCCGAGGCACACGACGCGATCGGACAGCGTGTCGACCGGCACGTCGAAGATCCGCGCGAGCGCGTCGTCGGCGTCGACCGGCTCGCACGCGAACAGGAACACGTACAGGTGCGCGGGATTGGCCGTCACGACGTCGCCCGCGCGGCGCGGCCGGCAGTGCCGCAGCGCGTCGACGTGCGACACGCCCGGCAGCAGCGCGATCTTCGCGAGCGTGTGCGGCAGCGCGAGCACGGCGCCGCGATCGAGCACCGCGCGAATCCGCAGGCAGAACGCGCCGACCGGCAGATAGCCGAGCACCGAATCGCCGAGCGCGGCCGCGAGCGCCGCGCGATAGTCCGCCGCGACGGGCCGCGCATAGAGCTGGCCGCGCAGCGCGTGCACGGCGGCCTGCATCCGCGACACCGGCAGGTCGCGCGCGACGACGCGGCTCGCGCCGACGCTCAGCAGCAGCATCTCGAACTGCTGGCGCAGCACCTCGCCGCGCTCGACGACCGCGATCTTCAGCGCGCCGCCGCACTGCCGGCGCAGCGCGTGCACGTCCGCGCACAACGCTTCGAGCTGCGCATGCGAGCGGAACACGAGCACCGCGGTCGCGGCCTGGGCCTTCGCGCAGGCCGCGACGACGGCCGCGTTGTCGTCGACGATTTCCCAGTCGCCGGGCGCGCGGTTCACGCCGTCGAGCACCGCGCGGCTGACGACGACGCGATCCTCGTCGATCGCGAGCTTCATCCGGCGCGCCGGCTCGGTCGCGCCGCCATCGATGCTTGCCGACAGCCGGCCGCCCGGCGCAAAGCGCAGCGGCCGCACCTCGCCGGCCGCGAGCGTGTCGCCCGCGCGCCAGAAATCGACGATCCACAGCAGTTCACCGTGCGTGCGCTGCATCTGCGCGACGCCCGAGAAGACGCCGTGGAAACCGCTGCGCGGCGCGCGATCCGCACCGCGCACGAGCGGCGGATCGTCGGTGCGGACCTCCGTGCCCGCACGAGCCGCTTCGGGATCGAGCAGCAGCACGAGCGCGATGCGATGCGTGCGGCACCAGTCGGCGAGCGCGTGCGCTTCGTCGGCGAGCGCGACCGGATCGTCCCAGCTGAACCAGCGCTGCGCGCCTTCGACGAAATACAGCGAACGCGCACGAAAACCGTAGCGCTTCATCGCGCGCAAGCCACCGGTCAGCCGCGCGAACGGGCCCGGCGCCGCGCGGCGCGGTGCGGCGCCGGTCACGCCGGCGCCATCGGCCGGTTCGGCCGCCGGCGGCATCGCCAGCACGCTCAGGTTGCGCGGCCAGCCGGCCGGCTGCGCGCCGCCCGCAAAGCCGCGCGCCTCCATTTGCTCGACGACGCGTGCCGCATCGCGTGCGAGCACGACCGTGACGTCGCGCGTGCGCGCCTGTCGCGCGCTCTCCCATACGAGCGCATCGCACGCCGGCGTGCCGCCGGCCGCGTAGATCGCGTACAGGCCGCCCGCTTCAAGTTGCGTCCACGCATCGGGCAGGCCGTCGATCGCGAGCCGGCTCAGCGTGCCGACGCGGCCGCCGGCCGGCCCCGTGCGCAGCAGCGCGCGCAGGCGGCCCAGCAGGCCGGCGGCGCCGAGCGCGGGACGGGCGGCATCGATTTCCGTATTCACGACGTTCCCCTAGTAATCCGAATAAAGCCGCACCGGCGTCGGCGTGACAAGCCAGCTGGGCTGCGCGCGCGCATCGAACGCATAGCGCAGGTACACGAGCGCCGAACTCGGCGCGTAGTCGTGCGACCGGTCGACATGCAGTTGCGCGCCGACGCTCAGGTGCGGGTTCACGCGGTACTCGACGATACCGTTCACGCCGTACGAGAACGACACGCCGCGTGTCGAGCTGCCCGCGTACACGAACCCGGCCGCCACCTGCGCGGCCCGCTGGTCCGAAAACGTCGGGTAAAACAGCGAATCCTTTTCGTAGCTGTTCGAGATTCCGCCCGTGACGGTCAGGTCCCACGACAGCGCGTCGCGCCGCCCCGCCCATTCGATCGGCACGCCGAGCGACAGATAGCGCTGCGGGCTGTAGTAACCGCCCTGCCCGTACGTGTAGTAGCGCAGGTTCTGCGCGTAGTGCCACGCATTGCCGACGAGCCCGGTGCTGACCTTCATCGTCGCGCGCTCGTACACGGGCACCGTGAACCCGGCGCGCAGCGTGACTTCCGCGTTGCGTTCGACGTTGCGGCCGGACAGCACGCCCGCGCCGAGTTCCGCGAACAGGTTCGTGCGGCCGACGTCGACCGACGCACGCAGGTTCACGCCGTCGCGGCGCACGCCGCCCCAGACCGCGCCCGTCCACGGGTCACGCATCCCCGCGTACGACAGCACGCTGCTCGTTTCCGGCCGCCGCGACGCATTCACGCTGAAGCTCGCCGGGCCGGCGTCGAAACGGTAGCGCACGCCGCCGACGAGGTAATGCACGGGGAAACCGAGCGGCGACGTGCCGAGATCGAAGCGCCAAGCATCCGTGCGATAGCCGGCGCCGAGCGCGACGCCCGTCGTCGACTGGTGCAGCGAGCCCGGCGGATTCGCGATCAGCGCGGCGGCCTGCTGATTCGACTGGAACGGGGGCGGCAGCCCGCTCGATGCCCTGAGCGCCGCGTAGGTCCCGAAGGTCTTCAGCGAATACGCGTTCGGGTCGCTCGTATCGAGCGTGCCCGGATCCAGATGCACGGTGTCGATCTGCGCGAACACATGCCCGTCGTAGCGGATCGGCATCTGCAGGTAGATCGGCACCTGCTGCGCGCGATACGACGAGATGCCTTCGTCGCCCGACTTGTACGCGGGCATCCAGCCGGTCTCGATCTCGGGGTTGCGCCGCTGTTCGAGATCCGCGAACGCGGCCTGCGCGGGCGTCAGCCCGTCGCGGCCCGGGCTCACGCCCGCCATGCGTTCCTGCGACCGCGACAGCCGGTACAGCGACGCCGCGTCGTCATAGCGGCCCTGTGCCTCGGCCACGCGCCCGGCCGCGACCGTCACGTCCGCACGCGCCGGATACGCGGCCTGCAGCCGGCCGGTCACCTGCGCGGCTTCGTCCGGACGGCGCAGCGCGTTCAGGCGGCGCACGGCCGACAGTTGCGTGTCGACGTCGTCGTCCGGCGTGCGTGCGAGCACGGCCTGCACCCGCACGAGCGCGGCCGCACGGTTGCCGCTGTCCTCGTCGATCCGCGCAAGCGCAAGCTGCGTATCGGCATCGTCCGGCGTGCGCGCGACGACCGGTGCGAGCGCGTCGCGCGCCGCGCCGTAATGGCCCTGCGCGCGTTCGAGATCGGCCAGTTCGAGCGCATGGCGCTTGTCCGCCCGGCCGGCCGGGCTCGCACGATCGAGCAGCGCACGCGCCTGCGCGTAGTCCTGCCGCGCGATCGCATCGTCCGTCTGCCGCAGCACGAGCCGCAGCGACTGGTCCTCGAGCCTCACCGTCTGCGCGGGCGTCAGCGACGGTTCGCGGCGCAGCGCGGCGAGCCACGCGGCGAGTGCGTCGTCGCGCCCCGCGCTGCCGAGCAGGTCGCCGTAGCGCAGCCGCACGTCCGCATCGGCTTCGCGCGAATGCGCGGCGATCCAGTCGCGCAACGGCGCGAGGCCGCGCTCGGGTTCGCCCGCGTCGATCCACTGCGCGCCGATCGCGGCGAGCATGTCGGGATCGTCCGGCGCGCTCGCCTGCGCATGCGCGAGCGATGCCGCGAATGCCGCACGATCGCCGCGCCCGAGCGCGCCGCGCGCGTCGGCCAGCGTGCGTTCCGCGTCGAGCTTGCGCGCGAGCGCGCGCATCCCGTCCGAGCGTTGCTCATCGTCGACGGGCGCGAGCGCGGCCTGCGCGCCCGCGACGTCGTCGAGCGAATTGCGGTACAGCGCCGTTGCATAGCGCATCTCGGGCGTATCGCTTTGCGCGAGCCCTTCGTCCATCACCGTGCGGCCGAGCTGCGGCAGCCCCATGTCGCGATACAGGCGCGCGAGCGCGAAGCGCGTCCACGGCGCGTCGGGCGCCGCACGCACGGCCGCCTCGTAGCGTTGCGCGGCGGGCCCGCGTTCGCCCTTGTCCGCGAGCGCGCGCGCCTGGTTCGCGAGCAGGTCGGCGCGCATGCCGTCGAGCGCGCGGCGATCGTCGCGGCCCGTCACGCGCCCTTGCAACGCGTCGAGCAGCGGGCCGATCCGGTCCGCGCGGCCGGTGTTTTCATACAGCGTCGCCGTGCCGCGCACGGCCGACGGGTTCGGCGAACGCACGGCCAGCAATTCGCGCAGCAACGGCTCCGCGCGCGCCCAGTCGCGCTGCGCCAGCAGCGCATCGGCAAGCTGCAGCTTCGCGTCCGGGCTGTCCGGCTGCATCGCGAGCGCGGCACGCGCCGCGCGCTCGGCATCCTGCGGCCGGCCCGCGGCGGCGGCCGCGCGGCCTTGCGCGAGCAGCCCCCAGAACTGCGCGGTGCGCGCCAGGCTCTGCCATTTGCCGCGCTGGTCGGTCGCGAGCGTCGCGGCCCGCGCGAACAGCGCGCGGGCCTCGTCGTGCCGCCCTTCGCGCAGGCGCAGCAGGCCGAGCCCGCCGACCGCATCGGCGTCGTCCGCGCGCGCACGTGCGGCGCGGGCGAGCAGCGGATCGGCGGCCGCAAGGTCGCCGCGCGCGAGCGCCTGCAGGCCGCGCTGCTGCGCGATGTAGTCGGGATCGCGTTCGAGCCGGCGCTGCGCATCGCGCCGGCTGTCCAGTTCGGCAGCGCGGTCGCGGAATTCGGTGTCGTCCGGCACGAGTGCAAGATACGCATGCAGCGCGTCGAGATACGCCGGATCGCTGCCGGCCGATTGCAGCACGCGCCGCCACAGCGCCATCGCCTCCGTATGGTCGGCGTCGTCCCGCTTCGCGAGCGACCATGCGATCCGGTTTGCCTCCGCGCGCGTGTCGGCACGCTGGTTCAGCAGCCGCGCGAGCGCCATCGACGCGCTCGTATCCTGCGGATCGGCCGCGGCCGCGCGGCGCAGCGCGGCGATCGCCGGCTCGCGACCGCGCGGCGCATTCGACACGATCTGGTAATACTCGGCGCCGAGCGCACCCGACGGCGCGCCGTTCGGAAACAGCGCGACGATCCGCCGGGCTGCCTCGTCGGCGCGGCCGCTGCGCGCGAGCAGGCGGATCTGCGCCATCTCGCCGCGCCCGCTCGTCGCGACGCGATATTCGTCGGCCACCCGCCGCGTCGCGGGCGCATTCGGCGACTGCGCCTGCAGGCGCGCGAGCGCGGCCTGCGCGCCCTTCGCATCGCCGAGCCGCAGCAGCACACGGACCTGTTCGGCAAGCAGTTCGGGATCGCCCGGCGCGATCAGCAGCCCCTTGCGCAGCGCATCGTGCGCGAGGTCGTCGCGATGCTTGACGCCCCACATCCGCGCGGTATCGAGCTGACGCTGCGCATCGGCGGAAGCGGCGGCCGCCGGCATGGCGGTTTTCGGCATCGCCGCGTCGGCTGCGGTGCCCGGCGCCGCCGCGCACACCGACGACGCGAGCCATGCGAATCCCGCGACATGCGGCGCGGCGCACTTCAGCGGGCGGCGCACGAATGGCCTCCCCAGCGGGCGTCGAGCGTGCCGTCCGCGCCGAACCTGTAGCGTCCGTCGCGCCAGCCGAGGCCGAACAGCGTCAGCACGCTCGTGTAATAACCCGGCGCCGACTGGCGCGCGAGCGACTCGACGCGGGCCGCCTGCGCATCCGCGAGCGCGCGCTGGCCGCGCGCGTCGAGAAACGGCACGGCCGCTGCGGAAAATCCGCCGTTGCCGTCGTTCGGCTCCGCGATGCCCGTCGTCGTATCGACCTTCTCCGGCGGCGCGCCATGCGCGGCGATATGGTCGGCGAACGGCGCGAAACGCGCGAGCAACGGCGCGGCGAGCGGATCGGCGCGGTCGAGCATGCCGGCCCACAGGTACACGCGGATCGCGTTGTACGCGCTCTGCGCATGCGTCTGCGGATCGGGCCCGAAGCCCGTGCCCGCGCGATACAGCGCCCAGTCGGGCGAAAAACCCTTCGGCGCCGTGTCGAGCAGCACGCGCCCGGTGCTGGACGCCAGCGCGGCCCAGCGCCGGTCGTCGGGCAGGCGCGCGCCGAGCGCGCGGATCACCTGCGGCGGCGAATAGCTCGGGTTCACGCGCCACTGGCCGTTGGGCAGCCTGAAGCCGGTCGGCCCCGGCAGCAGCGTGACGCCGAGGCCCGGCACGGCCGCGGTTTCCTCGTCGAGCACGCGCTTCGCGAGCAGCGCGCCGCGCGCCGTGTAGCTGCGCTCGTGCCACAGCCGCCCGGCCTCGACGAGCGCGTACGCGATCCACAGGTCGGCGTCCGACGCCGCGTTCGCGTCGAGCACGCGCCACGCGCCGTCCTGCGCGCGGCCCCACAGCCACGCCGGCAGGTGCGCGCTCAGGTCGCCCTGCGCGAGGTTGTTCTCGGTCCATGCGAGGATCGTGTCGAACATGCGCCGGTCGTTCGCGACCAGCGCGAAGAAAAGCCCATACGCCTGCCCCTCCGACACCGTGCGTGAATCGGCCGAACCGACGTCGATCACGCGGCCGTCGGCCGAGATGAAATCGCGCTTGAACGCGTCCCAGCGCGGCCACGCCGCGCTGCATCCGGCGGCGGCCGCATCGGTCGCGCTGGCTCCCGCGGCCTGCGCGCGAGCGGCCATGCCGCCCGCCGCACACGCCATCGCAACCGCCAGCGCGAGTGCCGCGCCGACGCGCCGCGCCGGCCGCGTTGCCCGTCGCTTCGCCATAACCCGCGCCATCCGTTACATCCCCCGTCGACGCGCGGCGATTCTCTGCAGCACGCTGAACACGCCGAGCGCGAGCAGCAGCCCCGCGACGACACCGACCGCGCCGAGCACGACCGGATGCCGCGCCGCCTGCGTCCAGACGCGCGCATACCACGGCACGAAGCCGACCACGTAAGGCTCGCCGACGCGCAGGCTGTCGACCTGCCCCGGCCGCACCAGCGCGAGGTCGCCCTGCAGCTGCGACACGAGGCCCGAGTTCTCGAACACGTTCAGCAGATCGCCGAGGCGCGGCTGGTCGGTCGCCGTCAGCGCGACGACGCTGCGGCCATGGCTGCCCGGCAGCTCGAAACCGGCGAGCGCCGCGAGCGGGCCCGTCTGCTCGATATGCGCGCCGCCGTCGGCCAGGCCGACGCCGTTGCGCCAGCGCTCCTTGACCGTGAACGCGACGCGCGTCGCGCCGTCGCCGCCCTGCTCGCCGATCGCGAGCGGCAGCGCCGAGCGCCAGTGCGCGAGCAGCGGCGACGCGGGCGAGCCGTCGATCACGAGCAGATCCTTGCTGCCCGACAGCGCCGCGACGTCGCCGGGCCGCGCGACCTGCACGCGCAGTGCCGGGAAACCCGTCCACTCGCCCATGTGGCCGAGCATCGTCAGGTAGGCCTCGAGCTCCTGCGGCGACGGCCGCTCGGGTATCACGACGGCCGTCTGCGACAGGTCGGCGAAGCGCGTGAACGGAAAACCGCTGTTCGCGAAATACGCGAGGTTCGGCAATTGCGCGTAATGGACGAAGTGCGAGAAGTCGATCGTCGAATCGGGATCGATCGCCGCGCGCTGCGGCTCGGTGGCCGTGCTCGAGCACAGGCCCGTCTTCTGCGAATCGAGCGTGAAGCGGAACTGCAGCTGGTTGCCGCTGCCGACGCGGAACGCCGGGATGTCGACATCGCTCGTCACACGCCCTTCCGGCACCGACAACAGCGGCAGCTGCATGCGGCCGCGCGCGTCCTCGGCATGGGCCGGCCCGAGCCGGTACGACTTCACGAGCTGGTCGTTGATCTCGACGGCGAGCGTCGAGTTGTCCTGCACGGTCGGCGCCGTGTAGCGGTAGCGCAGCGTGATCGGCACGCCCGAGCCGTTCCATGAATGGAGATCGGCCGGCACGCGCAGGTTCAGGCGAATCGCGTCGGGCGTCGTGCCGCGCGCTTCCAGCTCGCGCAGATCGGACACGAGTTCGCGGAACGCGATCGGCCGGTTCACCGGCAGCCAGCGCGGCGCGTCGTACGGCTTGCGCGGCGCGCCGAGATCGACGTGCGCGACCGTCGCCGCCGGCCCCGACAGCGCCGCGCGGCCGAGCACGAGCGTCGCGACCGCGTCGTCGACCTCGGCCGCCGTGCGGCCCGTGACGACGAGCAGCTTGCGCCCCGGCGCGGCCGGGTTGTCGGCAACCGCGAGCAGCGGACCGTTGACCGACGGCAAAGCGAGACCGGCCGGCAGCGTCGCGGTCGTGCCGACCACCACCGCCTGGTCGTCGGCCGGCAGCGTGGACGACACCGGGAAGCGCGCATGCCGGTAGTCGGCCAGCGCGCCGAACCACGACGCGAGCACGCCCGCGCTGCGCAGCGTCGCCGAATCGGGCGCCCCCGGCAGCACGAACGGCAGCCGCACGCGGCCGTTGTCGCGCCGGTCGAAAAACGGCGCGGGCAGCAGCGCGAGATCGTTCGGCAGGCGGACCGGCGATTCATCGAGGATCAGCTCGCTCGTCGGGCTCACGTCGGCCCACAGCGCCGAATTCGACGGATCCTCGCAATGGTCGAGCGTGTAGTGCGCGATCAGGCGCAGGCCGATCTGGTTGAAATCCGAAAAATAGCGCGGATCGATCGGAATATCCTGCGTGACCGTGCGGCCCGCGCGCGCGGCGTCGAACGGGACGGTCGCGATGACCTCGCCGTTCACCGACACCTTCAGGTGCGACATCGGGAACACGAGCGACGGCGAATACGCGTAGGTCAGGCGTAGCCGCGCGCCCGTGACCACGCGGTCAAGACGCACGCCCGCGTGGATCGTGCGCGCGTCGTCGGCGCCGCGCAGGCGCAGCGGTTCGAACGCGCCGAGCGACGCGAACGGCACGCGCACGGTCGTCGCCGGCAGCCCGGCGGACGGCGCACTGGCCGCCGTCGGCGCAGCCGCGAGCACCGACGCACCGCCGGGCGACGCCGCATTACCGGCACCGGGCGCCGCAGCGGTCGCAGGCACCGCCGGCATCGGAGCGGCCGACAGCGCGGCCGCGTGGAAAGCGCCGACCATGGCAACCGACAGGACGAACAGCGACGCGACCGGCTTCATGCGCCGCTCCGTTTCGTCAGGGTCATCCCGTCATCCGTCGCGTCGACACCGACGCGCGCAAAGCAGCCATGCCCGTGAGTGAACATCCCCACTGCTTCCCCTCATATAGCTAACTGGCCTGATTCATTTATCAAAACGAAGCGGCCCATTCTTTAATCGGCTGTCGTCGTGTTGCGCGCGCGCCTGGCACCGGCACGCGCCCATTCGTCACACTATCTCAAAAACAGGACAAAACTTGCCCCCTATTCGCGACGATGAAGCGGAAAAAACCTCAATCCGGTCGGAAATGCTGCGCGAGAAGCACGAATGGCAAGAATTGCGCCGTTGTCGCCGGACGGGCCGAACGGCATGCTGCCGGCGCGGTGCGGCTTGCCGGCGGCAGTCCGTTGCAGACCGCCCGGGCCCGGGGCCGCACTGCCGCGGGGCGGCGCGTATGCTACCGCAATCCCGTTACGCCGAACGTGCTTTCTTTCATGGAAAGCTGATCTGTATCAAATCACCGACACCGCCACTCCGTCCCCCGATACGCTGCTGCGCATCATCACCGTGCAGACGGAGATCGCGAAGCTCGGTCTCGACCTCGGCAGCGCGATGGCCCAGGGCCTGATCATATTAATGACGGGCTTTCGCTGGCCGCCCCGCGGACGATTTATTTGGATTCGGGGAACGTGCATTGCCGGCCCGTTGCAACCGTAAAGAGGCGCTAACCGATCTGCGGCATCGCGATCGCGAGCCCGACCACAACCCACTGCACGACCGCGACGAGCACACCGGCCCGGCACAGCCCGACCGCGCCGCGCACGCGCGCGTCGAGTGCGCGCCCGGCCTTCGCTGCGTCGATCCAGCCGAGATCGGCGAGCGCGCGGTCGAGCGCCGCAAGCCCGTCGTCGACCGACGCATCGCCCGCCGCCGCCCGCGCCAGCGCGGCGAACAGCCGGCGGTCGATCTCGATGCGCACCGCGTACCACAGCGCCGCGATCCCCGACCCCGTGCTGACGACCGCCAGCAGCACGCGCGCGATCGTCGCCGGCGCCCAGCCCGATGCAATCCACCAGCCCGCGCCGGCCGCGGCCAGCGCAGCCACGATCGCCCACGCGCCCGCATCGAGCGCGCCGCGCGCGGCGGCAATCCGAAATGGCGCGGACGGATCGCGCATCACACGCCTCCCGCGCTGCGACGGTGATCGATCCAATACTGCAGCACGGCCACGCCGTCGTCCGACCATACCGCGTGCGGCCGCACCGCGCGCACCGCGGCAAGCGCGTCGCGCGCATCGCCGAGCCCGCGCCGCGCGGCGAGCCATGCCGCCGCGCACAGCACGCTGCGCCCGTAACCGAGCGCGCAGCAGACCAGCACGTCGCGCCCTTCGCCGTGCAGGCGCTCGAGCGCCGCGACTGCCTCCGCGAGTTGCGCTGCGGTCGGTGCGACGAGGTCGAGCTGCGGCACGGCCGCATACACGAGCGATGCATCGGCCGCCGCCCAGCGCGGCATCTCGGCGGTCAGGTCGACCAGCGCCGTGAAGCCATGGCGCCGCACGTCGCGCGTCGTCGGTGTGCGGCCGATCGACACGCGCTCGTCGATCCGCACCGGCGCCGGCTGCCGGAACGTCCACAGCCGCGAATTGACGAACGCGCCGGCGATCGTCGGCGCGAGCAGCCAGCGGATGAAGACCGGGAAACGCCCGTGCGCATCCTTCTGGAATGCACCGGGCGCGCCGCGCCGGTAGAGCCACGCGACGCACGCGAGCGCCAGCGCGATCCACCCCGCCGCCAGCGCCCAGCCCGGCGCGCGCGGCACGCACCACAGCGCCACGAGCGCGACCAGCACCGCACCGAGCGCATAACGACGCGCGAGCGCGCGGCCGGCCGCGCCCGGCGACGCGTCGGCGCCCGGCAGCCGGCCCGCGGCATCGCGCAGCGGAAACAGGAACAGCGCGAGACAGCCGACGGCCGCGCCGGTCGGCACGTCGATCGCGTGATGCTGGTAGGTCGTCAGCACCGACACGCCGATCGCCGCGAACCACAGATGCAGCACGACGCGCGCGACCGTGCCGCGCAGATGCTTCGCATAGACGGCCCACAGCACGACGAGCAACCCGATGTGCAGCGACGGCGCCTGGTTGAACGGTTTGTCGAACCCCATCAGCAGCGTGAACAGCGCGCCGGCCGCGCCGCCCGGGTCGGGCCGCTCGAAACCGAAGCGCAGCGGCCACGCGATGAAGCACGCGACCGACACCAGTTGCACGGTCAGCAGCCGCTTCACGTGATCGAGCAGATCGTCGCGGCGCGTCCAGAAGAAGAACGACAGCGCATACAGAAGATCGATCGACCAGTACGGCACGATCGTCCACGGCACGAACGGGATCGCGTGCTCCCAGCCGAACGCGAACGTCGGCACCGCCGCGCGGCGCGCAGCGAGCCAGTTCGCGAAGCCGTACGTCGAGAAGAACACGGCGCCCATCGCCGCGAGCCAGCCGAAGCGCAGCGCGAACGACGCGTCGCGCGCGCCGGCCGCCGGCTCGGCGAGGCCGCTCGCGCCGCCGCCGAGCGCGCTCATGACGCGTCGATCCGCTGCGCGAGGCTGACCGTGAAGATGCCCATCTCGTCGATCCGCTGGTCGAGCTTGCGGAAGCCCGCGCGCGCGACGAGCTCGTCCATCTCGGCCTGCGAGCGGCGGCGCATCACCCAGGTCGCCTCGCCGCGGTGATTGTTCAGCGCGCGCGCGATGAATTCGAGCTGCGGATGCCACGGCTGCCCCGTATAGACGAGATAGCCGCCCGGCGGCACGGCCTGCGCGAGCCCGCGCAGCGAACGTTCGATCAGCGCGTTCTCGCCGAACAGTTCATAGAGACCCGACACGATCGCGAGCGTCGGACGCGGCTCGAGCGTCGCGAGCGACGTCTCGTCGAATGCGTCGCCGCGCTCGAAGCGCGCGATCGGCTCGAGCCCGCGCTGGGCGATCAGCACGCGCCCGGCCTCGACGTTCGGCGGGCTGTAGTCGCGCAGCGTGATGTCGTCGGGCGCCGCGCCGTCGCGCTCGGCGGCCGTCGCGATCGCGTCGAGCACGTAGCGCCCGTGCCCGGCCGCGATGTCGACGATCCGCACCGGCGTGCCGTGGCCGCGCAGGCGGCCGATCGCCGTGCCGATCAGCTCCTGCAGATGCACCTTGCGCTGGCGGATGCCGACCCAGCCCGGCGAATCGAGATACGTACGGTCGATCAGCGCGCCGACGCCGAGCCGCCCCTGCGCGCGGTTGCGGTACACGTAGTCGAGCGTCGAGCCCGAATCGAAGCCGAGCCGCAGCCCGAGCGCGATGCCGTCCGACAGCGCGCCGCCCGCTTTCAGGCCGGCGCGCGTGAGCGCCCAGTACGCCCGCGCGAACACGTTCGCGGGCGGGCGGCCGAGCGCCGCGTATTCGTCGTGGAACGCGCCGCGCCGATCGGCGTCGGCGAGCGACACGCGCGGGCTCGGCGCATCGAATTCGCGCAGCACGAACGCGCGCAGCGGCGCGAGCGCCTCTGCGCGGTCGCGCTCGCCGAGCGTGTCGTGATAGAAGCCCCGCAGCACGATGCGCTCCTTGCGCGCCGAGCCGAGCCGTTCGAAGAAGCGGTCCTGCGGGCCGCGATGCACGACCCAGTCGGCGCCCGAGATCAGCAGTTGCGTCGGCACGGTGATCGCGGCCGCATCGGCGACGATCCGCTGCGCGGTGTCGTGCAGGTCGAGCAGCATGTTGACCGCGATCGGCCGCGTGATCAGCGGATCGGACGCGTAGCTCGCGATCCGCTCGGGATCGTGCGTGAGGAATTTCGGCTTCACGTAGCTGTTCACGTAGAACAGCCCGCGCAGCTTGTGCATCAGCCGCAGCCCCGGCCGCGCGAACGGCACGTAGAGCTTGATGTGGAATGCCGGCGACGCGACGACGAGGCAGCGGATCGGCGGCGCGTAGTCGTGCGCCCAGGTCGCCGCGAGCACGGCGCCGACGCTCTGGCCGACCACGGCCATGTCCTCGATCGCGATGCCGTGCGTGTCGCGGATATGCTCGACGAAGGTCTGCAGGTCGCGCACCGATGCGGCCGCGCTCGGGCTATAGCCGCGCGCGCCGGGCGAGCGGCCGTGGCCGCGCGCGTCCCATGCGAAAAACGCGAAATCCGGCAGGTCGAGCTCGTCGACGAGATGCGCGACGCGCGCAGAATGCTCGTGGCCGCGATGCAGCAGCACGATTGCGCCGCGGCAGCGCGGGCCCGTCGCGGGCCAGTGACGATAGAACAGCGTTTCGCCGTCGTGCGTGATGAAGTCGGCCTCGCGGGCCGTGCGTGCGCTCATGCGATCTCTCTCGTTTCGTTATTCGAATCATGTGGCGCCGCCCTCCGGCGCCTCGTGGGTCAACCGCCCTTTTCGGCGATGCCGGCCTGCACGCGCCGCACCACCGTCACGATCGACAGCACGATCAGCAGCCGCCACAGCCACGCGGCGATGCTGCCGACCGGCAGGCCGAAGCCGATCCACAGCGCGAACGCGCCGAGGGCCAGCGCGCGGTCGCTCTTGCCGAACGGGCCGTCGTAGCGGCGCGCTGCGCCGACGAGCGGCCCGATCAGCCCCGCGCATTCGACGATCACCGCCGTCAGCGCGAACAGCCAGACGTCCGCCGGAGCGAACGCGGAAACGGCGAGGAACGGCAGCACGAGCGCGACATCGGACACGATGTCGCCCAGCTCGTTCAGGTATGCGCCGAGCGTGCTCTTCTGCCCGTGTTCGCGCGCGAGCATGCCGTCGATCGCGTTGAGCGCCATCCGCGCGAACAGCCACAGCGGAATCAGCAGGAACAGCACGCGGGCGAATACGCCGAGCCCGGCGAGCGCGCCGACGACGATCGAGCCGCCGGCCGCGAACAGCGTGACCTGGTTGGCGGTGACGCCGCGTTCGGCGAGCGAATTCGCGAACGGGCGCAGACGGTCCTGGAATTTGGGTTTGAGTGCGTAGAGGCTCATCGTTTCGTATTCGTATTTTTCGCGCGGCACAGTCGGACACGTTTCCCGCCGCCATGCCCCGGGCGGCGAAACGGCCTTCGTCGGCCTTCAATGGACGGCCCTCATCGTCGCCGAGCCGCTCCGATGCGTCAAGCACGCCACGGGCCGCCCGCGCGGCGCCAATCTGGCGTTTTTGACGGAAACTCGCGATAATCCGCTGGCCCGATCGCAGCGAAGATCCATTCGAACTGCAAACGGGCGCTCGTGCAATGGCCGATCATCACGCCGCCGACCGGCACATTCGCCGCTACGCAACGTGGTGTGACGGCGAACCGTCCGATTATCGCGGACCTGCGACAGGCAGCCACGAACTTGAAAAAATTTAAACAAAGGCCGTCCGGCGCGCATCCTGCCGCGCCGGCATTCCGGGATCCCGCCCGCCGCGCATGCGCGGCAGGCCGGGCATGCAGGCAGGAGGCGCCGCGCCGATGAACATCGTCAACGTCTGGCAGCGCGACTTCCTGCTGTCCATCGTGCGGCTCGTCGCCGGCGCGTATCCGGTCTGGCATCAGGCGCCGCCGTCCCCGACGCAGAAGATCTATTTCTCGAACCATACGAGCCACATCGACACGCTCGCGATCCTCGCCGCGCTGCCGCGCGACGTGCGCGCGGTCGTGCGGCCGGTCGCCGCGCGCGACTACTGGGACAGCAGCGACATGAAGCGCCACATCGCGCAGAAGCTGCTGAACGTGGTGCTGATCGACCGTCACCGCGAATCCGGCGGCGACCCGCTCGAGCCGGTGCGCGACGCGCTGCGGCAGGGCCACTCGATCATCATCTTCCCGGAAGGCACGCGCGGCGCCGACGTGCTGCCGCAGCCGTTCAAGAGCGGGCTGTTCCATCTCGCGACCGAGTTCCCGAACGTCGCGCTCGCGCCGGTCTACCTCGAGAACCTGCAGCGCATCATGCCGAAGGGCGCGATCTGGCCCGTGCCGCTGATCTGCAAGGTGCACTTCGGCGCGAACGATGCGCTCGGCGACCAGGAAGACAAGCCGACGTTCCTCGCCCGCATGCGCGACGCGGTCGTCGCGCTCGCGCCGCAGCGGCCCGCGGGCTGAACGCGGCGCCCTCCTCTCCCTTTTTCCGGATATCCCCATGCGAACACTCTTCTGGGAACTGGTCGCGGGCGTCACGGGCGTGCTCGTCGTCGCCACCGTGATCGGCGCGATCCTCGGCGCGCGCAGCGGCGGCACGAGCTCGACCATCGTCAACCTGAACCAGCGCATCCGCGCGTGGTGGGCGATGATCGCGATCATGGCCATCGCGATCGGCCTCGGCAACAACGTCACGTATCTCGTGTTCGCGCTGCTGTCGTACCTGACGCTGCGCGAATTCATCACGCTCACGCCGACCACCGCGAGCGACCACACGACGCTGTTCATCGCGTTCTTCGTCGCGATCCCCGTGCAGTACCTGCTGCTCGGGATCAACTGGTACGGGATGTATTCGATCTTCGTGCCCGTGCACCTGTTCTTCGCGATGTCGCTCGTGTCGGCGCTCACGCAGGACACGCGCGAATTCCTGAGCCGCAACGCGAAGATCAACTGGGCGCTGATGGTATGCGTGTACGGGCTGAGCCACGCGCCGGCCGTGCTGATCCTCGACATTCCGCGCTACGCGGGGCAGAACGCGCTGCTGCTGTTCTTCTTCCTGGTCGTCGTGCAGATCAGCGACGTGCTGCAGTACGTCGTCGGCAAGCTGTTCGGGCGCCGCAAGATCGCGCCGCAGCTGTCGCCGTCGAAGACGGTCGAAGGCTTCGTCGGCGGCGGCCTGCTCGCGACGCTGTGCGGCGCGTCGCTGTATCGCGTGACGCCGTTCAGCTTCGGCGCGGCGTTCGGGATCTCGCTCGCGATCGTGATCGCGGGCTTCGTCGGCGGGCTCGTGCTGTCGGCTGTCAAGCGCTCGCTCGGCACGAAGGACTGGGGCTCGATGATCGCGGGCCACGGCGGGATGCTCGATCGCGTCGACTCGATCTGCTTCGCCGCGCCGGTGTTCTTCCACCTGGTGCGCTACCTGTACGTGTGATGCGCGGAGGGTGCGACGCGGCCTGCGCGTCGCGCTGCAACCACTCAATACCCTTCCCGCACCGCCTTCGGCACGACGTAGCGGCCGCGCGCCGCGTCGAATTTCACCACGTAGCGCGCCCGGACCGCGCGATCGCCGCGCGTGCCGGTTTCGGTCACGATCAACGGATAGACGGCGCCGGTGCCGGTCAGGTCCGGCGTGATCTCGAAGCGCAGCGCCTCGCAGCGCACCGGGGCGTTCGCGCATTCGTTCGACTCTGCATTGTCGAGCGCCTCGTTGATGCGCGCCGCCGCAAGCACCAGCGCATCGCCGTACGGCAGCCAGATCGAGCGGATACGTTGCGTATAGCCTTGTCGCGAATCGCCGTCGCCGATGACGAAACCGAACAGGTGCGGCCCGAGCCGCTCGATGCGCGGCGTGCCCGGCTCGCCGCGCGTGCCGGACGCGATGTCCGTCTTCTTCGACACCGCTTCGAGCCCCTTGCCGTCCGGCGAAGGCCGCAGCACGTACAGATCGACCGTGCCCGGCGTGGCATCGCTGTCCATGCCCGGCATTCCGTTCTGCACGGCCGCTTCGGTCTCGCCGCACATCGCGAGCAGATACCGCGGGCCGTCGGCAGTCGCAACGCGCAGCGAGCCGCACGGCGAATATATCGAATCCCCCGCGTCCGACTGCCAGCCCTTGCGGTCCGCGCGCCACGTGCCGTAGCTGTCGCTAATGAACTTCTGCAACTGACGGTCCGGATGAATCGGATCGGCCGCGTGGACGGGCGACGACGCGGAGAGCGCGGCGAGCACCGTGAGTGCGGCAAGTGCGGCTAGCGAAGCCGCGAACGGCTTGCCGGGTTCTTTTCGGTGCTGGGCAGTCATGACGAGGTCCGGTCGAATCGGGAGGCGTGTAACAGATGGATGCAGGCGCACACGATCAGGGTTGGCGTGGCGCGATGCCGGTGCCGTCCGGCTTCAGCCGCGCGGTTTGCACCCACCCTTCGGCAATGCCGTTCGTGCGCGGATTCAAATAGACGACCGATGTGAAACGGCCGTAGTCGGTTCGCGCATCGACGTGGTCATGCTCTACGATGAACAACCCGTCGATCCGGCATGCGTCATCAGGCGCGGAAAAGAACGGCAGGCGCCCCTTGCCCGTCACGACGCGGCCCGCATCGCTGCCCGTCACGTAATCGCCCTGCGCTTGCGCACGGCGATTCAATGCGTCGCAATCGACGGCGCCGTGCAGGGGTGCGGCCGGTGCAGCACACGCGGACACGAAGCGCGCCAACGCGCGCCGGTCGATCACGAGCACGTCCGGCCGGTCGGGGTCGCGCGTAACGTCGAGCGCACGCATCGCTTGCGTATCGAGCGTCACCCAGCCGATCGTCGCATCGCGGTTCGGCGTGCCTGGGTGGTCGGGCGTGACGAACAAGCGAATGCGCAAGATGTTGCCGTCGCGCTCATCCACATTGGCGTGGATCGCGCGCCGGTCCATCGCGGTCTGCCGCAGCGCCGGCACGATCAGTTGCGTCAACTGCTCGTCGCACGATGCCGGCTGCGCGGCAGCAACAGCCTGTGCGACCGTCACGCCCATGCACGCCAGCGCGGCGAGCACAGCGACGGCCGCGAACCGGCGACGACGCCCGGCCTCGCCATTCGCGCCGGCCGGCGTTACGATTTCGTTCTTCATTGCAGGACCCGGTCGATGCGCGCGGCCCGCGCCGCGCGCGCGGGCATGCACCCGCGAGCCCGTAGCGTACACGCACGGCGCCCGTTCCGCCGCTCCCCCTTCGTGCATCCCTCTCGCAGCCTTCTGCGACCGCGGCCGGATCACGCCGATACCGTCTCGGCCCGGTGCGAACCCGCGAGCTTGAATTCGCCGACCGTCTGCGCGAGCTGCGCCGCCTGCTCGCGCAACAGCGCCGCGGCGGCAGCCGATTCCTCGACGAGCGCCGCGTTCTGCTGCGTCGAGTGATCGAGCTGCGACACGGCCTGGTTCACCTGCGCGAGCCCGGTGCTCTGCTCGTTCGCCGCGACCGTCATTTCCGCGATCACGCTCGTGATGCCGCGCACGCCCTCGACGATCTCGTCCATCGTCGCACCGGCCGTCTGCACGAGCCCCGAACCGCCCTCGATCTTCTCGACGGACGACTGGATCAACTGCTTGATTTCCCTGGCCGCCACCGCGCTGCGTTGCGCGAGAGTGCGCACCTCGCCCGCGACCACCGCGAAGCCCCGCCCGTGCTCGTGCGCGCGCGCCGCCTCGACGGCCGCATTCAGCGCGAGGATGTTGGTCTGGAACGCGATGCCGTCGATCACGCCGATGATGTTCGAGATCTCGGCCGACGCCTTCGTGATCTCGTCCATCGTCGCGACCACCTCGCTCACCACCTCGCCGCCGCGCACGGCGACACCCGACGCCGATTCCGCCAGTCGGCTCACCTGCGTGGCCGCATCGGCCGAGTTGCGCGCCGTGCCGGCGATCTCCTCGAGCGCCGCCGCCGTCTCCTGCAGGCTCGATGCCGCAAGTTCGGTGCGGCTCGACAGATCCTGGTTGCCCTGCGCGATCTCCGCGCTCGCTACGTTCACGGATTCGCTGAAGCCGCGAATCTGCAGCAGGATCGCACTGATCTTTTCGGCGAACATATTGAAAGCGTGCGCGATCTGCGCGGCCTCGTCGCGGCCGTCGGCCGGCAGCCGCTTCGTCAGGTCGCCGCTCCCGCTCGCGACGTCGGTCAGCGCGTCGCGCACGAGCAGCACGCGCTTGAACGCCGCGTTCGTCAGTGCGCCGACGAGCGCTGCCGCGACGCAGGCGACGACGAGGATCGCAACGAGCGTCGTCGTCGCCACGGCCCGCATGCCGGCCGTCACGTCCGACCGGTCGAGCGCCATCACGAGCGACCAGTCCGTCCCGGCGATCGGGCGCGCGCGGAGCAGCTTGGTCACGCCGTCCACGTCGATCGCCACCGGTTCGGTCGCCGCCTGCAGGCCGGCGAGGCGCTCCGGCGTCAGTTCGGGCGACAGCTCGACGGCCGGCTTCATGATCAGATCGGTCTTCGCGCCCGCGATCAGGCGCCCGCTCTTGTCGACCAGGAACGCGAAGCTCGACGGCGTCGGGTGCATCGATGCCACGATCGCGCTCGCGCGCTCCATATAGAGGCTCGCCGCGAGCACGCCCTTCAGCGTGCCGCCGCGCACGATCGGTGCGGCGAACGCGAAGGCGGGCTTGCCGGTCGACGCGTCGCGGTACAACGCCGTGACGACGAGCCGGCCGGCCTCGACCGCCTGCTTGAACCACGGGCGCGCGGTCGGATCGTAGCCGGCCGCGAGCGGGACGTTCGAGTACGCCGTGCGGTCCGGCAGGCCGAGCGTGAGCACCTGGAAGCCGCCCGATTTGCCGAGCAGCGTCAGCGCCGGCAGCGGGTCGCCTTCGCCCGGCGCCAGCGTGTCCGCGAGCGCCTGGGTCTGCTGAGCGCGGCTCGCGACCCACTCGTCGAGCGCGAGCGCGTGGCCGGTCAGGACGGACTGCAGGTTCTGGTCGATGGTTGCGTCGTTGTGTTGCTTGACGACGTAGTACACAAGGCCGCCTGTCACGGCCAGGGCCGTGACCACGATGGCGACGCAGGTCGCCAGAATCCGGGCGCGAATCGATGACAGCATGATGACGGTGATCTCCGGTTGCCGCGTTGTTTTCGATTGGTCAAATGGGCACTCAATCGTCCTTAACGACCGCGCGAGACGCAACTTGAGGTCCGACTGGTCGGACCGGCGAAAAAAAGCGAAACCGGGCCTGGAGAAGGCACGCGAGATCAATACCCGCGACGGGTCAACACGCCGACTGGATGGGAAAACCGGCGGTTCAGCGCATACTCGGGCGTTCCGACATTCATCGTTGCGAGGCCGGCCGCGCCGGTCTCGCCCACCGAAATCGCCCATGAAACTGAAGCTCGACATCGTCCAGCTCGCCGCGTCGCGCGCGATCTACGACTATCGAAAGGACCAGCGCCTGCACATCGCCGGCGAGCGCATCGAACACGCGGACGGGCGTCGCGAGCTGCTGATTCCGTGACCTTGTGCCCGCACCCCGGCGCCGACGCCGTCCGTCACGCCGGGTCGGGCACCTCGATCGCCAGCAACGCCGAACTGACCGACTTGCCGTGCGCATCGAGCGCGAGCGAGCGCGTCACGCCGCCGCCGAGCGCATCGCGCAGCACGAAGTTGAATGCACCCAGCGCCGGCAATTCGTAGCGCACGACGTCGCCGTGCACGATGCCCGCGAGCCACGCCTTCACCTTGTCGGCATCCAGATGCGTGCGCAGATGGTCGTAATGACGCGGATCGCGACAGATGACCGATACATTCAGCGTATTGCCCTTGTCGCCGGTGCGCGCATGCGCGAGTTCACGCAGTTGCATCATGCCTCCACGAATGAAAACGACGGCGTCACCGCCGCGCGCGGCAGCAGCACCGACTGCACCGCGATCACCTCGCGCGTCGACTTGAACGCGCCACCGCCGCCGGCCGGCCCGTTCGTATAGAGCGTCTCGACTTCGTTGCCGATCCGCGCCGCTTCATCGGCGCTCGCCGCGCGGCCGGCCACCCGCACGCGCACCTCGGCCGGCTCGCCGCGCACGGCCGGCGTCGCGTCCCCATACAGCGAATCGACGCCGATCAGGTCGAAGCGCAATTCGGTCGCGGCGACGCCGGTCAGCGCCAGCCGCTCGCGGACGATGTCGAGCGCGAGACGCGCGCGTTCGAGCGCGCCGGGGCCGCCGTACGAGATCTGCCCTTCGCCGATGTAGCCGTCGACGTACGCCACCGACACCTTCAGCGTATCGGGCCGCGCGGTACCGCGCCCGCCCGTCACGCGCACACGGTCCGTTGCTTCCTCCGCGACCGCGACCCGCGTGAAATCCGCGACGACGTCGGGCTGCAGATACCGCGCCGGATCGTGAATCTCGTAGAGCAGTTGTTCCTTGCAGGTCGCCGCGCTCACGCGGCCGCCCGAGTGCGCCACCTTCGTGATCACGACCGAGCCGTCCGCCGAGACTTCGCCGATCGGGAACCCGAGGCGAGCGAGATCCGGCACGTCCTTGTAGCCGGGATCGGCGAAATAGCCGCCCGTCACCTGTCCCGCGCATTCGAGCAGATGGCCGACGACCGTCGCCTGCCCGAGCGTGTCCCAGTCGTCCATCCGCCAGCCGAACGCGTGGATCAGCGGTGCGGCGAACAGCGACGGATCGGCGACGCGCCCGGTCAGCACGACGTCCGCGCCGGCCGCGAGCGCGTCGACGATCGGCGCGGCGCCGAGGTACGCGTTCGCGGACACGATGCGATTGCGATACGCGGCGACTTCGTCGCCCGATTCCTCGAAACGGAACGCGCAGCGCAGCACGACGTCGAGCACGTCGTCGCCTTCGACCGCCGCGACTTTCAATCGAGCAATACCGAGCGATTGCGCGATCTGCGCGGTACGTCTTGCCGCTGCGCGCGGATTCGCCGCACCCATGTTCGACACGATGCGCACGCCCTTCGGCACGGCGACCGGCAGCACCGCACGCATGCGCGCGTCGAGCAGCGGATCGTAGCCAAGCGCCGGATCCTTGCGGCGCGCCTGCTGCGCGATCGCGATCGTGCGCTCGGCCAGGCATTCGAAGACGAGATAGTCGAGCTGCCCGTGTTCCGCCAGTTCGACCGCGGGCTCGATCCGGTCGCCCGAGTAGCCGGCGCCCGCGCCGATGCGCACACGCCGTTCAGGTTGCTTTGCTGTCATGTCCGTACCGTCGTCCGGCGGGTGCGCCGCCGGGAAAAATCAAAAGATGCCCAGCACGACGCACGCGATCGTCATCACGATCGAGGCGCCGAACAGCAGCGGGAACGTGAATTTCTGATGCTCGGCCAGCTCGATGCCGCACAGGCCGACGACCAGGAACGTCGCGGGCGTCAGCGGGCTGACCGGAAACCCGGTCGTCATCTGGCCGAGCAACGCGGCCTGCCCGACCTGCACGGCCGGCACGCCGAGCTGGCCGGCCACCTCCGCGATCACCGGCAGCACGCCGAAGTAAAACGAATCGGGATCGAACAGCATGCTGAGCGGCATCGACGCGAGGCCGAGCACCACCGGAATATGGCCGGCCATCGACGGCGGCACGAAACCGACCGCGGCCTGCGCCATCGCCTTCAGCATCCCGCTGCCCTGCATGATCCCCGTGAACACGCCGGCCGCGAGCAGGATGCCGGCCATCATCAGCGCCGCGCGCGCATGCGCGTCGACCCGCTTCCTCTGCATGTCGACGTCCGGGTAATTCACCATCAGCGCGATGCACAGCCCGACCATGAACATGATCGCCGGCGGGATCTTCTCGCCCATCACGACCATCGTGCCGAGCACGACGAGCGTCAGCACGAGGTTGAACCAGAACAGGTGCGGCCGGCGCAGCGCCTGCTCGTCGGGCGTCAGTTCGCGCGTCGGCAGCGGGATCGATGCATCGTCGCGCGTGAGGCCGAGCCGCTTCTCCTCGCGCCGCCCGAGCCAGTACGCGACGCCGAACACGAACACGAGCCCGATCGCCTGAACCGGGATCAGCGGGTTGAACAGCGCCGACACCGGCAGGTGCAGCGACGCCGACGCGCGGATCATCGGCCCCGTCCACGGCAGGAAGTTGATGCCCGCGGCCATCGACACGGCCGCGGCCAGCACGCGCCTATCCATCTTCAGCCGGTCGTACAGCGGCAGCACGGCCGGTATCGTCACGAGAAAACAGACGGCGCCCGAGCCGTCGAGATGGATCAGCAGCGCGAGCAGCGTCGTGCCCATCACGATGCGCGTGGGCCGCGTGCCGACCGCGCGCAGGATGCGGTCGATGATCGGGTCGAGCGTGCCGGCGTCGGTGATCGTCCCGAAATACAGGATCGCGAACACGAACATCCCGACCACGGGCGCGAGGCCCTTCAGCCCGTCGATCACGAACTTGCTGGTGTGCAGCCCGAAGCCGCCGATCAGCGACGCCGCGATCGGCACGACGATCAGCGCGACGAGCGGCGACATCCGCTTCGACAGAATCGCGGCCAGCAGCACGACGATCGTGCCAAGCCCGAGTAACGGCAGCATCCGTGTCTCCTACCTTGTCTTTTGTTGGAGACGAGCGTAAGGTCGGCGCAGCGATAGCACAATTGAAATGATTTGATCGCAGCAATCACGAATCGTTATGGATCTGAATCTTCGCGACATCCGCGCCTTCGTCACCGTCGCGCACGCCGGCAACTTCACGCGCGCGGCCGCGCGGCTGCACCTGTCGCAGCCGGCGCTGACCGTGCAGATCCGCCGGCTCGAGGAAATCGTCGGCGCGCGGCTGTTCGACCGTAACAGCCGCAGCGTCGCGCTCACGCAGACCGGGCACGAGTTGCTGCCGCTGCTGCAGCGCTCGCTCGACGACATGGAGCGCGTGCTGCGCGATGCGCGCGCGCTCGGCGAAGGCACGAGCGGCACGGTGCGGCTCGCGTGCCTGCCGACCTTCGCGTCCAGCGTGCTGCCTGAGTTGATCCAGTCGTTCCGGCGCGACGTGCCGCGCGCGGGCTTCGAGATTCGCGACGGCGTCGCGAGCCTCGTCACCGCGCTCGTGCGCAACGAGGAAGCCGATCTCGGGCTGACGGGCGGCGATGCGTTCGATGCGTCGCTGGAAGTGTTGTACACGGGCGCCGACCGGCTCGTCGTCGTGTGCCCGAAAGATCATCCGCTCGCGCGCAAGCGCCGCGTGAGCACCGCCGACGTGGCAAGCGCGCCGCTCGTGCTGACCGCGCAGGGCACGAGCGTGCGCAGCGTCGTCGACGCCGCGCTGGAAGCGGCCGGCTGCGCGCCCGACATCGCGTGCGAGCCGACCTACATGATGACGGCCGTCGCGATGGTGCGCGGCGGCCTCGGCGTGACGATCCTGCCCGCGACCGCGCGCGAGGTGCGCGCCGAACCGGAGCTGGTCGCGAAGCCGATCGACGATCCCGCGTTCGTGCGGCCGATCGCGCTCGTCACGAAGCGCGGGCGCACGCTGCCGCGCGTCGCGCAGGCGTTCGCCGAAGCGATGCTGGCGGAATTGAAAAAGCGCGCGTGAGCCGCGCGCCCGGACCGGGAAAGAAAGCCTGCGTAACGCTTATTGCGCGTCCAGATCGACGTGCAGCGACTCGCCGATCGCATAGAAATTGCCGCCCGCGATGTAGTGCAGGCTGCGCAGCGCCGGATCGGCCGATTCGAAATACCAGTGGCCGTCGCGGAACACGCGCGTGTCGGACCACGCAGCGACCACCTCGCCGATGAACAGGTCGTAGGTCTGCTGGTTGTGCGGCTCGGGAATCAGCCTGCACGCGAGCCAGCCCGAGCAGCCGGCGACGAACGGCAGGTCATGGCCGTCGACGTCGAACAGCGTGACGCCCGCTTCACGCAGCTTGTCCGGCCGCTCGGCCAGACTGTGGCTGCCGACCGCGTGCGTGAGTTGCAACTGCGCGGCCGTCGGCACCTGGATCACGAACGTGCCGCTGCGCTCGACGAGCTCGCGCGTCTTCGCGGACTTGTCGAGCACGACCGTCAGCTTCGGCGGCAGGAAGTCCAGCGCGCACGCCCACGCGGCGGCCATCACGTTGTCGACGCCGTCGTGGCGGGCCGACACGAGCACGGTCGGGCCGTGATTGAGGAGTCGGTAGGCTTTCTTCAGCTCCACCGGAGCGATGTGACTGTCCATACGGGTTCCTTGGAGAACGGCACGCACGGACGGATGCCGTGCGGCACGGCGCCGGCCGGCGCGCCTGCGCGCGGCCCGGTACGAGGCCGCATTCTCGCACCCATTTTCAACCGGCGCAGACTCGCCCGATCCGTCACTTCGCGAACAGTTGCCCGATATCGCGGAACGCCTTGAACTCGAGCGCATTGCCGCACGGATCGAACAGGAACATCGTCGCCTGTTCGCCGACCTGCCCCTTGAACCGCACATACGGTTCGATCGCGAAGGTCACGCCGAACGATTTCAACCGCTCGGCCAGCGCTTCCCAGCTCGCCCAGTCGAGCACGACTCCGAAATGCGGCACCGGCACGTCGTGACCGTCGACGGCATTCGTATGCGCGCCTTCCTGCGACGCCGTCTTCGGATGCTCGTGAATCACGAGCTGGTGCCCGTAGAAGTCGAAGTCGACCCACTGCGTGCTCGAACGCCCTTCTTCCAGCCCGAACACGCGGCCGTAGAAATCGCGCGCGGCCGGCAGGTCGTAGACCGGAATCGCCAGGTGAAACGGGGAAAGACTCATGGTTGCCTCGTGAAGGAACGCTCGCGTGGCGCGAGGATCGCACCATGGTAGACAACGCCAGGCAAAAATTAAATCAATATATAGTTTTGCCATTCACAAACGGAATTGATCAATGATCCGCGAGCTGAAAACCCTTGTCGCCGTCGCCCGCGAAGGCACGTTCGCCGCCGCGGGCAATCGTATCGGGCTGACGCAGGCGGCCGTCAGCGCGCAGATGCAGCGCCTCGAAGCCGAACTCGGCTTTGCGCTGTTCGACCGGCAAGGCCGCTCGGCCCGCCTCAACGATATGGGTCATCACGTGCTCGACCAGGCGCAGGTGCTGATCCGCCTGTACGAGAACCTGAGTTCGACCGCGCCCGGCTCGCCGGCCGCCGTGCGCGTGACGATCGGCGCGATCGCGTCGGTGCAGGGCGCGCTGCTGCCGGCCGCGCTGGCCGATTTCCATCGCCGGCATCCCGCGTGCCGCACACGCGTGATACCGGGGCTGTCGATCGAGCTGGTCAACCGCGTCGACGCGGGCGAGATCGACATGGCCGCGATCATCCGGCCGCCGTTTTCGCTGCAGAGCGACCTGCACTGGACGACGCTCGCGCAGGAGCCGTTCCGGCTGATCGTGCCGCGCGGCGTGAAGGGCAAGGATTGGGCCGCGCTGCTCGCGAACGAGCCGTTCGTGCGCTACGACCGCGCGTCGTTCGGCGGCCGCCAGGTCGATCGTTTTTTGCGGAAGATGCACATCGCAGTGCGCGACACCTGCGAACTCGACGAGCTCGACGCGATCGTCAAGCTGGTCGAGAACGGTGTCGGCATCGCGATCGTGCCGCAGACAGCCGTGTATCGCCGCTGGCCGGCCGGCGTGCGCGCGATCGACCTCGGACACCACACGTTCCACCGCGACATCGGGCTCGTGCATCGCGCGCGGCGGACGATGTCGGAACCGGCGCAGATGCTGGCCCAACTAATAGAAGAGGCGTCGCGACGGCGCGCGCCGCCGCGGGCGGCCTGAGTCGCGCGACCGCACGGCGACGCCGTCGCCGTTGCGGATCAGCGCCGCCCGGCCGCCCAGTCGACGGCCGCGTCGAACAGCGCGAGCCCGGCCGGCGACAGGTTCGTGAACGTGTCGTTGTCGAGGAAGAACATCACGCGGCGCGCCGGCGCAAGCGCTTCGTAGTCCATCGTCGCGCCCTTCTCGTATGCGAAGATCGTGGCCTTGTCGGGTTGGCCGTACACGGTCGCGATCGTGATCGCACCGAGCCCCGGCTTGCCCCAGCTCATCGGCGCCTGCTTGCCGTACACGTTCGTCGCGCCGGCCGGCAAGCCGGCCGAAACCGGATGCGGCGCGTTGACGAGCCACAGGTAGCGCTCCTTGCCCGTTTCGCCGAAGTCGACGTCGTGACGCTTGCCCGTCATCGCGAGATCGTCGAGCAGGTCGTTTTCCCAGGTCACGAGCGGCTTGTCGAGCGTGCGCCAACCCGGCCGCACGTTCTTCGACGACACCGTCGACGAGATCACGACCAGGTCGGCATCGCGCGCCGCATCGGGCGTCGCCGATTCGTCGATCAGGCGCACCGCGTAGCCGCGTTCGCCGAGATGCTGGCCGATGCGCTCGTCGACCTTCAGGTTCGGGCCGCGCAACTGCACGAGCATCGCGACGCGCGTGACGGCCGGCGGTGCATCGGCTGCAAGCGCGGATGCCGGTACACCAGCGCCCAGGCCCGCACACAGCGCAAGCACCGACCCCGCGATCGTACGCAATGCGCGGCGCCGCGTGCCGGCGGCAACGGCGCGCACGGCGCCGGTCTTCATCTTCCGGTTCATCTGGATCTTCTCCGAAGCCGCGCGCCGTCGTTTCGGCCGCGCGGCGATTGCCTGGTCAGAACTGCAGCGTGGTCAGCAGCGACACCTGTCGCGCATCGCCGATCGCGACGAAGTAGCGGTTCGCGCTCGACGGGTAGTACGTGCGGTTGAACAGGTTCTTCACGTTGAGCTGAAACGACAGCTTCTGCTTGCCGATCCGCGTGTCGTACGTCGCGAACGCATCAGCAAGCACGTACGACGGCAGCGTGAAGCTGTTCGCCGAATCGCCGGGCCGCGCGCCGACGTAGCGGGCCGCCGCGCCGATGCGCAGGTCGTCGCCGCCGATCAGCGTGCCGACGTCGTAGACGGCCGCGAGCGACGCGGTGTGCCGCGCGACGTTCCACAGCCGGTTGCCCGCGTACAGCGGATCCTCGACCGTCTTCGCATCGATGTACGCGTAGCTCGCGATCACGTTCACGCGTTCGCCGATCTTGCCCGTCAGGTCGAGCTCGACGCCGCGCGAGCGCGCCTTGCCCGACGTGCGCCAGTCGGTCAGCTTCGTCGTGTCGTTGAACTGCGACACGAGCACGTTCTTCTTGTCGATGTTGAACAGCGCGAGCGTGCCCGTCATCCCGCCCGGCAGGTCGAGCTTGCCGCCGACCTCCCACGCGGTCGCCTCCTCGGGCGGCGTCGCACCGTCGATCACGTAGCCCGATGCCATCGGCGCGATCGACGAAGACGGCTTCAGCGATTGCGAATAGCTGCCGTACAGCGAGAACGAATCGGTCCACTTGTAGACGACGCCCGCGCGCGGCAGCCACTTCGAGCCGCTGAGGTCGGTGTTGGCCTTGAACGGCCGGCCGCGCCCCGCGACCTGGTTGTACGTGATGTAGCGGATCCCGCCCGACACGATCCACTTGTCGGTCAGGTGGATGCTGTCCTGGAGGAACACCGACGTGTCGTGCAGCGTGTCGGTCTGGTCGCTGTCGCTCGCGGAAACGGTGCTCGACGGCGGCAGCAGCCCGTACACCGGATCGATATAACTGAACGGCGCCTTCACGGCCTGCCGCAGCAGGTCCTTGCGATAGATGCGGCGGTACTCGCTGTCGACGCCGAGTTGCACGTCGTGGCGCATCCCCGCCAGCGTCACCTTGCCGTTCACGTAAGCGATGCCGTAGCTGTCGGTGCTGAGCGAACCGTGCGTCGCGTCGTTGCTGCGCGACAGCGTGCCCTTCACCGGATCGACGCCGGTCGTGCGCAGCTGGTTCGCGTCGTAGGTCTCGCGGTTGTAGCTGTAGCCGAGATGCGCGCTCCAGTCCGCGTTGAACTGGTGATCGATGCTCAGTTGCGCGAGATGCGATTCGCCGTCCATGTTGTTGAACGGCTCGTCGATCCGCCGCCGCGCGGGAATGTCGAGCGGCGCATTGGTGCGCGGGTCGAGCGCGGTGCCGCGATCGAACGGCGAATGGAACTTGCGGTACTCGTAGGACGCCACGACCTGCGTATCGCGGCCGTACCACGCGAGCGACGGTGCGACGAAGGTCTGCCGGTATTCGCCGAAGTTGCGCCAGTACTGTTCGTTCGACTGGTCGACGATCAGCCGGTACGCGAGCCGCGAATCGCCGACCGGCCCCGTCGAGTCGAACGTCGCGCTGCCGCCGTTCTTGCCGTGCCCGAACGTCGACGCGCCGAGCGAGATCGCGTTGTAGTGCGTGAGTTGCGGCTGCTTGCTGACGACGTTGACGACGCCGCCCGGATCCATCAGCCCGTACAGCAGCGACGTCGGCCCCTTGAGCACCTCGACGCTGTCGACCGCTGCGTTGAACGAACGCCCCTGCACGATCGGCATGCCGTTGTGCATGACCGAGCCGTCGCGGTTGTCGCCGAAGCCGCGCTTCATGATCGTGTCCTGCGTGCCCGCGAGCGTGTTGCCCTGCGTGATGCCACTCACGTTACCGAGCGCGTCGTCGAGATTGCGCGGACGCTGGTCGCGCAGCACCTGTGCGGGCACGATGTTGACCGCCTGCGCGGTGTCGAGCAGCGGAATCTCGGAACGCAGCACGCCCGCTTCCTTCGGCGCGCGATAGCTTTCGGCCCGCAGCGCGCGGGTGCGCACCGTGATCGCCGGCAGTTCGGCGGCGGCCGCCGCGCCGGTCGCCGCAGGCTGCGCGACCGAGCCGTTCGCGCGCATCAGCGTGTAGCCGCCGCCCGGCTGGCGCAGCGCGACGAGCCCCGTACCCGCCAGCAGGCGGTCGAGCGCACCGTCGACGTCGAACCGGCCCTGCACGCCGCCACTCGTCAGGCCGGCCGTCAGCTCGGTCGGAAACGCGAGCAGGATGCCCGCGTCGCGCCCGAACCGGTTCAGCGTCGCTTCGAGCGGGCCGGCTGGAATGTCGAGCGCGCGACGCGATGCGCGCTGCGCGGCAGGCGCCGCATCGGCGTCGGTGTCGGCCAGCGCGGGCAGCGGCAGCAGCGCCGACAGCAGGACGGCGCCGGCCAGCCGGCGCGCGAAGCGGCCCGGTGCGGCGGGCGCGGCCGGGCGCAATGCACGCGGCAGATGACGGGCGGGCGCCGGGCGGCGCCGATACGTGAGACGGATGGAAACCATGATCGGAGAGTCGGTGGACGATGGGCCAGTGCTGCTTTCATTACCCATGTCACGCGAACATCGAGAAACAGCTCAGGTCGGCGGAGAATTTTTTCGCAGCGCTCACGATCGGGCCGGCACGACCGTTGCCCAGTAGCGCGTCAGGTAGTCGACGTCGATCGGCAGCGTCGCCTTCAGCGTGTCGAGCACGCGCGCCGGATCGTCGAGCGGATAGGTGCCCGACACGAGCAGGTCGGCCACGGCCGCATCGCAGCGCAGGCTGCCGCGGCGATAGCGGTCGAGCTCGGCGACGAGGTCGGCCAGCCGCATGCGCGACGCGACGAGCATGCCGTCCGTCCACGCGGACGCATACGCAGTGAGCGGCGCCGGCTCGCCGATGGCGTCGCGCGTGAAATCAGCACCCTCTCCCGCCGCGATCACGCGCGCGCCGGCCGTCGCGTCGACCGGCTGCACGCGCACGGCCCCGGCGAACACCTCGATGCGCGTCGCGCCGTCGCGCTGCCGTACCGCGAAGCGCGTGCCGAGCGGCCGCAGCTCGCCCTGCGCGGTTGCGACGACGAGCGGCCGTGCGGGCACGCGATCGTCGTGGCCGCTCGTCACCATGATCGTGCCGCGCAGCAGGCGCAGGCGACGCACGGTGTCGTCGAAGCGCACGTCGAGCGCCGTATCGGTATCGAGCACGACGACCGTGCGGTCCGCGAGCGTCACCGCGCGCCGTTCGCCAACCGCCGTTCGCAGATCGGCCGGCCAGATCGCCGCACGGCGCGCGGGCTCGGCCATCCACGCGGCACCACCCGCAAACAGCAGCACGGCCAGCGCCTTCACGGCCGCGCGGCGGCGACCCGCACGCGGCGGCAGCAACGCCGCGTGCGCGGCCTGCGTATCGATCCCGGCCGCCAGCCTGCCGAACCTGCGCTGCATCGTTTCGATATGACGCCATGCCGCGTCGTGCGCCGGATCCTCGGCACGCCAGCGCGCGAGCGCGGCCTCGAATGCGTCGTCCGTGCGGCCGGTCTGCCGGTCGACCCACCATTCGACTGCACGACGCGCGACATGCGGCGGCACCGCCGGCGCTCCCGGGGCGGCCATCGGTCAGGCCGCCATCGCGAAGAAGCACTGCGTGCCGGCCTTCACGAGATGGCGCTTCACCGTCGCGAGCGACACGCCGAGTTCGCGCGCGATCTCGGCCTGCGTGAGGCCATCGAGCTGCGCGAGCAGGAACGCGCGCTTCGCCGCGAGCGGCAGGCCGTCGAGCAGCCGGTCGATTTCCAGCAGCGTCTCGAGCACGACGGCCCGCTCCTCCGGCGACGGCGCATACGCTTCCGGACGCTGCGCGAGCACGTCGAGATACGCGCGCTCGATCTGCTCGCGCCGCCAGTGGTTGCTCAGCACGCGTTGTGCGACCGTCGTCAGGAA
The DNA here is from genome assembly GCF_058781685.1 of Burkholderia sp. FW306-1C-G01B. Lineage (NCBI taxonomy): Bacteria > Pseudomonadati > Pseudomonadota > Betaproteobacteria > Burkholderiales > Burkholderiaceae > Burkholderia > Burkholderia sp. FW306-1C-G01B. The sequence goes on along the minus strand of NZ_JBYSWZ010000004.1, from coordinate 247,683 downwards.
CGCGCGCGGCTCGTCGGCGCCGATCGGCTCGTCGCGCACGAGCAGGCGCATGAACGTGTCGTGCGCCAGGTCGGCCGCGCGGTGCGCGCAACCGAGCTTCCGGCTCAGCCAGCCGCGCAGCCACGCGTGATGGCCGGCATAGAGGGCGTCGATTTCTCGATGGAGAGACAGCTTGTCAGCGGACATGGCCGGGTTCCGGAGTGTGCAGGCGGCGGCAATTTTGTAAATGAGAATGATTATTATATACAAAAGCGAGCTTGCGACCGTGGTTTCGGTGCGCGGCGGCTACGCGACAGCGATGGATGGCGAAGCCGCGGTGCCGTCGCCGGCCGCAGGCGACACGCCATTAACACATTCATTACAGTCCGGCCAATTCAATTCATTAAACAATTATTTGACGGATCCATAACAATAGTCCGGCCGCCGCCATTCCCCCGAAAATCACCGGAAATTATCACGAGATATGTAAAACGCCATATATAAATCGCGAAATGAAAACCAATTGATACACGATCGTCAATAATTCAAATCCATCAATAGTGAATTTCGGGGTACATCACTGTCTGCGTCAGGCCACAAAAGAGAATTTCATTTTTGCCGTTTTATTCCGGATCTGTAGTCTCCTGCCATTCCGGATCACGAACACGAGCCAATGCGCAAGGAGATGAAATGAAACGCACGACCCTCTCTCTGATTTCCGTCGCGTCATTCGCGGCAATGCCCGTCGCGCATGCGCAGTCGAGCGTCACGCTGTATGGCGTGATCGACACGTCGATCACCTACGTGAACCATGCGCAGGGCAAGGACAACGCGTGGATGCTCGGCAACAGCAGCGCGGGCAACCTGGCCGGCAGCCGCTGGGGCGTGAAAGGCACCGAGGATCTCGGCGGCGGGCTGAAGGCGCTGTTCCAGCTCGAGAACGGCTTCGACCCGAGCAACGGCCGGCAGGGCCAGGGCAGCCGCCTGTTCGGCCGCCAGGCGTTCGTCGGCCTGACGAGCGACCGCTACGGCACGCTCACGTTCGGCCGCCAGTACGATCCGCTCGTCGACCTCGTGCAGGGCATCACCGCCGACAATTACCTCGGCAGCGTATTCGCGACGCCGGGCGACGTCGACAACTACGACAACAGCTTCCGCGTCGACAACGCGGTGAAGTACACGTCGGCCGTCTATTCGGGCCTGCAGTTCGCGGCGATGTACTCGTTCGGCGGCATCGCCGGCAGCACGGGCTCCGCGCAGTCGTATTCGGCCGCCGTGTCGTACAACAACGGCCCGTTCAGCATCGCGGGCGGGTACTTCCACGCGACCAACAGCCCCGCGTCGAACGGCCTGCGCAGCGGCTGGACCAGCTCGTCGGACGGCACGTTCGACGGCCCGATCAACAACGGTTATGCAAGCGCGCACTCGATCGGCATCGCGCGCATCGCCGGCCAGTACGTCGCCGGTCCGTTCACGTTCGGCCTCGGCTACAGCAACGCGCAGTACCGCCGCGACGCGAGCTCGGTGTTCGGCTCGAACGAGCACTACAACACGGGGCAAGGCTTCGTGAACTACCAGGCGACGAACGCGCTGCTCGTCGGCGTCGGCTACAGCTACACGCGCTCGGGCGGCGACACGTCGGCCACCTATCACCAGGTATCGGCCGGCGCGGACTACAACCTGTCGAAGCGCACCGACGTCTACCTGACCGCCGCCTACCAGCACGCGAGCGGCCAGACCGGCGACGGCAACGGCGGCTCGATGGCCGCACAGGCATCGATCGGTTCGTACGGCTATGCGGGCACGAGCTCGCAGACGATGGTCAACCTCGGCCTGCGTCACCGCTTCTGATGCGAAGCGGCCGGTTGCGCGCCGCGCGGCCGGCCGGAACCGCATGCACCCGCACGGCGGCTTCGGCCGCCGTTGTCTTTCGGTCGTCTTTTCATCGCCCTTTCCGGCCCGGATACCGACTGCCGGGCGATTTCCATTCCGCTTGATTCAGCGCCGTTTTCCCGGCATGACTGACGCGATGCGTCAGTATTCAGCGCATCGCCACCGCACCGGCATTCGCCTAAAAGGCGGCCATTTTTACCGATCCAACTTTGTCGCGGCCGGTGATCCGACGCGATAAAAAGGCGGGGCGAGCGCCTGGGCAAATGCAAAGGAAAGTTTGACGCGAGCCATTTGTCTGCGCGCTATGGCACACTTCGCGTCTCTCGTCATTTCCTTGCACCGGGCGGCCGGATTCCGCCCCATCCTGCCATGCCGCGTCAGACAACCCGTTCGATCAGCCGCGAAACGCTGAAAGTCGCCTCGACGATTGCGATGTCGTGCGTGCTGCACGGCGTCGCGCGCGCCGATTGCCTCGACGACGCGGCCGCGTTCCAGCACGTGAGCGTCGCCCTGATGCGCGGCATCGCGCAGGTCGAATCGGGGATGAATCCGAACGCCGTCAATACGAATACGAACGGCACGGTCGACATCGGCCTGATGCAGATCAACAGCACGTGGCTGCCGACGCTCGCGCGCGAAGGCATCACGCGGGAGAGCCTGTTCGATGCATGCACGAACGCGTATGTCGGCGCGTGGATCCTGTCGCAGAACATCCGCCAGCTCGGCCCCAACTGGAACGCGATCGGCGCGTACAACTCCGCGTCGCCCGACAAGCGCCTCGCGTATGCGCGCAAGGTCTATGATGCAATCCGGACCATGCCGGATTCGCCGGATACTCCCATGCCCATCCTTCCGCCCTCCTTTACGCCGCCGCAACAGCAACAGGCGTACAACCCGTTCGCGAGCCTGAGCGTCGCGGCGCCGCAGGTCACGCGAGCGCGCACGGTATCGCCGGCCCCGCCGCCGCCTCCTCCGCAAGGCGGACCTGCCGGTCCGGCCGGTACGTACAACTTCGGATGGACGGTCACGGGCGCGGACCAGGCGAAGCCGACCCAGGTGTTCGACGACGGTGCGCGGATCTACGTGCAGTTCAGCGACATGAAGCACGTGCCGGCGATCTTCACCGAAACGTCGTCGGGCCGCGTGCTGATGTCGTGGGAGCTGCAGTTTCCGTATGCCGTCTTGACGCGCCCCGCGCAAACGTTGATCTTCCAGTTGGGGCCGTTCGAGGCGCGTGCGCAGCGCGGCGCGGCCGGGATGACGGCACAGGCGGCCGGGACGCAGCGGCCCGGGGCTTCGACTTCGGCGCAGTCCGCATCGAAAGCGGCTGCGAATACGCCGGCGACGCGTACGGCGTCGGCCGATGCGCTGTGGTATCTGAACACGCCGTCGACGTCGGGCGCGACGGCGACGGCGTCGAATACGCCGAGTACGGCCAATATGCCGAATACGGCCGCCACGTGGCCGACTGCGGTGACGTCGAATACGCCGCCGCCGACCCCAACGACCAAGGCGCCGGCTGCGGCCGCTCAGCCGGCGCGCGTCAGCACGGATGCGCTGTGGTACATCTCGAAATAGCGCACCCGCGCTGCCGGCTGCACACTGGTGGTGGCGATCGCCGCTTGATGGTCGGCCGCCATTCGATGGCGCTCATGCGGTCCGCCGGTTGCCGTTCCGCCGTGCCGTGGTTCATCGAGAATCACCCGCGGATAGTGTGAGCGATGCCGGCAGCGAACGCGCCTCCCGCCGACCGCGTCGATCACCCACGCCGCACCCACACCACCTTTCCGTCGCGAATGCCGAGATCGCGACGATCTTCCCGATAATCCATCGTGCCCGGCAACGACTTGCCGTCACGCTCGAGCACGCGCCACTGGCAGCCGTCGAGCAATGCGGCCGCTTCGGCCTCGCTCTTGCCGATCAGCGCGTCATCCGGCCCCGCGTCTGCCTTGCATGCGCGCGACACGCCCGGCTGCCCGGCGTTCGCCGAAGCGCCGCCGCCATTCGCGTTCTTCGTGTTCATGTCCGCACATCCGGCAAACGTTGCGCCCGCAACGAGCGCAACCATCATCGTGATCGCTTTCTTCATCGATTTCTCCGTTATGCCCGGCCGGCGAACGCGCGACGTTCCGGCCGACCGGGCCTGTTCCATCCGTGACCGGTTGCGCGCGCAACCTGCATTGCCGAAGCGGCGCCGTCACGGGCCCGGCTCGATGCCGAAGCCTCGAGCATGTTACCGCACGCGATTGACCATGACGACGCGACGCCGAATCCTGCTTCGCCTGCGCGTGCGCGATCGAACCGCGCAGCGGATCGGCGTCGGCCGCGCTCAGAACTTGTACGTCACGCCGGTCATTCCGGAATAGTTGCTGCGCGTCTGCACGATCGGGCTGTCGCCGTAGCGCCCCAGCAGCCGCGTGAAGCTGCCGGTCGCGTGCACCGACCAGTGCCGCGACACGTCCCAGTTCCAAGCGACCGACATCGTCGCGCTGTCGACGCCGCCGCTCGTCGAGTAGGGTCTGAATCCGCTCGTCATCGACTGCGCATCGGTCACGCCGTAGAACGTCTGCATATACCGTCCCGTGCCCGCATGCACGCTGCCCGTCACGACGATCTCGTGCCGCCCGGCCTTGAACACGGGCACCGCGAGATCGAGGTGCCCGGACAGGCCGCGCGACGTATGCGTGACCGGCGCGTCGACCGTGACGCTCAGTTCGCCGCCGTCCAGCAGCTTCACGCCCGCACGCATGCCGACCAGCACCGAGCCCGGAACACGGCCCATTCCCTTCAGGTGGTCCGAGCCCGGCAGACCGAAGCGGTTTTCGTCGGCGCGGCCCGCGTCGTAGCCCACCGCCGCCGACACGAACGCGCCGTTCGGCAGGTTCAGCCGATAGCCGGCCCCCGCACCGGTGTCGATGAAAAAGCCGTTGCCGAACATCGCCGAAAACGACGGCCCGACGACGACGCGATACTGGTTGCTGCCCTGGTAGCGCGGCGCGACGCCGCCGCCGAGCGATATCGCGTACTGGTTTTCGGCGTGGGCGACGGCGGCCAGGGTCAGGCCGGCAAGCGGCATGCAATAGCGGGAGAAGTGGAGGAATGGACGCACAATATCGAGATAAGAATGACGAAGCCCGAAGTCTAGGTGCGGCCGCGCGGCGGAACTGTCCGGAATCTGCGGTGAATCTGTGCCCAATTGTGTTCGAGTGTTCCCGATTGTCTTGCGGTGGCTCAGGCCGCCGCAACGCGGATAGAATTCGAGTGCCGCGCCGCGCCCGCCTGCCGGAGTGCCAGACGACGCGAGCATTTCGGGGAGACCATGAACGACAATCCGCTCAAATACCGTGTGCTGCTGATCGAGGACGACGACCGCCTCGCGCAGCTCGTACGCGAATATCTCGACGGCTATGAATTCGCGGTGACGGTCGTGCGACGCGGCGATCTCGCGGTCGCCGCGGTGCGCGAACACCGGCCCGCGCTCGTGATACTCGATCTGATGCTGCCGAATCTCGACGGGATGGAAGTCTGCCGGCGCATTCGCGCGTTCACCAACGTCCCGGTGCTGATTCTCACCGCGCGCGCCGACGTCTACGACCAGGTCGCCGGCCTCGAACTCGGCGCCGACGACTACGTGACGAAGCCGATCGAGCCGCGCGTGCTGGTCGCCCGTGCGCGTGCGCTGCTGCGGCGCGCGCAGCCCGCCGCACCGGAATCGCCGGCCAATGCGCCGGCGCACGCGCTCGTGTTCGGCGAGCTGACGATTTCGCCGCCGAACCGCACGGTCACGTGGCGCGGCGAACTCGTCGACCTGAAGACCGCCGAATTCAACCTGCTGCTGATCCTCGCGCGTGCGGCCGGCACGGTGCTGAGCCGCGACGACATCCTGAAGCAGCTGCGCGGAATCGAGTTCGACGGGCTCGACCGCTCGGTCGACTCGGGCATCTCGAAGCTGCGCCGCCGCTTCGAGGACGCATCATCGGAGCCGCACCGGATCAAGACGATCTGGGGCCGCGGCTATCTGTTCAGCCCTTCCGCGTGGGACGAGTGAATGCTGCGCCCGCTGATCAAGCTGTACCTCATCGTGATCCTGTGCTGCGCGGCATCGATCGTGTTCATTCAATACGCGTTCGACCGGATCTTCTCCGAGCGCGTTGCTCAGGCGCAGCGCGATTCGCTGACCACCTACGCGTTCGTGCTGAACGACTACCTCGAACGTCATCCGGGCGCGCAGCGCGCGCTCGCCCTGCGCGAACTCGCGCAGCACGGCAACGAACGATTCGGCTTCCTGACGATGGCCGACGCCCGCACCCAACTGAGCGGTGCGCCGCTGCGCGACCTCGAAGCGGGCAGGATCGCAATCAGCTACAACCGCAAGAACTACTACATGCCGCTCGCCGACGGCTCGGTGCTGCACGCGCGCCCGATCGAGCCGGCCGACCTCGACATCAGGATATATGCGTATCTGGTCGTCGCGCTCGCGGCGCTGTTCGCCGTCGCGCTGTGGACCTACTATCACTGGCGCGACCTGCGCAAGCTCCAGGCGGCCGCGCATGCATTCGGCGCCGGCGATCTGTCGACGCGCATGAAGCTGTCGGGCCGCTCGAACGTCTACGCGTTGTCGCAGCAGTTCAACGACATGGCCGAGCGGATCGAGGCGTCGATCACGCAGCAGCGCGAAATGATGCACGCGATCTCGCACGAACTGAAGACGCCGCTCGCACGCCTCGAATTCGGGCTCGCGCTGCTCGCCGAGCCCGACGAAACGGGGCGCATGCGCGCACGCCGCGATGCGCTGCGGCACGACGTGCGCGAACTCGACGAGCTCGTCACCGAGCTGCTGACGATCGGCCGGCTCGAACAAGGCGCGAGCCAGCTCGCGCCGATGGAAGTCGTCGTCGATGCGCTGATCGACAGCGTCGCCGGCAACGTCGCGAACGACATCGCCGATCGCGGGATCACGCTCGACGTGTCGACGTGCGGCGCGCCCGCCACCTACGTATGCGATCCGAAGCTCGTCGCGCGTGCGTTGCTGAACCTGATCCGCAACGGCGCGCGCTATGCGTCGCACACGGTACGGCTGTCCGCGACGAGCGACGCGTCCGGCATGCTGGTGCTGAGCGTCGACGACGACGGCCCCGGCATTCCGGCCGTCGAGCGCGCGCGCGTGTTCGAACCGTTCCAGCGGCTCGATTCGAGCCGCGACCGGCAGACGGGCGGATTCGGTCTCGGGCTTGCGATCGTGCGGCGCGTCGCGCTCGTGCATGGCGGCAACGTCCGGCTCGACGATTCGCCGCTTGGCGGCGCACGCTTCGTGATCACGCTGCCCGCGCGAACGCTGGCGGACAGTCTCTTCGACGTAGCGGGAACCATCGCCCGCGCCGACGCGCCCGGCGACAGCACGAGCACAGCCACACCGCCGCGCTGAAGCGCACGACAGGGCACCGCCCCGCCCTCGCCTGACGGCGTGCCGCCAGCGCGTGCGCTGCCGCTCAGCGTCGGCGCAGCAGCGCGACGAAGAACAGGCTGCCGAACAGCGCGGTCACGATGCCGATCGGTAAATCCTCCGGCGCCGCGAGCGTACGGGCCGCGACATCGGCCCACACGAGCAGGATCGCGCCCGTCAGCGCGGCGACCGGCAGCAGCCTGCCGTGCTCGGCGCCGACCACGCGACGGCACAGATGCGGCGTCACGAGCCCGACGAAGCCGATCGCGCCGCTCACCGCGACCATCGCGCCCGTCGCGAACGATGCGACGACAAACACCTCGCGCCGCATCGGCGCGCTCGCCACGCCGAGCGCGGCCGCCGCGACATCGCCCGACATCAGCGCATTCAGTTCGCGCCGGCGGGCGTACATCACACCGCCGGCGAGCGCCGCGCACACGGCCGGCACCGGCAGCAGATCCCAACGCGCGAGCCCGACCCCGCCGAGCATCCAGAACAGCACCGACGACGCGGCGCGTTGGTCGCCGAGATACAGCAGCAGGTTGCCGAACGCGGCCATCATGAACGACACCGATACGCCCGCGAGCAGCAAGCGATCCGATTCGAGCCGGCCGCGCCGGTAAGCAAGCGCGACGACGCACGCGGTCGCCGCAAGCGCGCCCGCGAAGGCGGCGGCCGACAGCGTGAACGGGCCGAACGCCGCGCCAGTCACCACCGTGACCGCGACGGCGCCGAGCATCGCGCCCGCGCTCACGCCGAGCAGGTGCGGATCGGCGAGGCGGTTTGCGGTCGCCGCCTGCAACGCGACACCGACCGCCGCCAGCGTCGCGCCGACAATCGCGGCCAGCAGCGCCCGCGGCATCCGGATCAGCCACACGATGCTGTCGTCGCCCACGCCCGCCGCAAGCGCGCCGGCAGCGCCGAACGCCGACGCGATATGCGTGGCGACGATCCGCACCGCGACCGGCATCGCGATCGGCGCGGGACCGAACGCAGCCGACACGACGATCGACACGATCAGCAGCACGGCAAGCGCCGGCAGCACCACGCGCATGCCGGGCCGCGACGCCTGCATGGCCGCGCTCATCGCGCCGGCCCGGCGAACGCGGCCGGATACAGCGCGCGCGCGAGCGTCTCGACGGCCACTACGTTCTCGGGTCCCGGCGTCGCCGCATCGTACGGAATCACGACGAAGCGCCGGTCGCGGATCGCGGCCACGCGCGCGAGCGCCGGCTGGCTCGACAGGAACTGCTGCTTCTGCACGGCCGTCACGGCCGAATAGTCGACGATCACGATGACCTGCGGATCGCGTGCGACCACGCTCTCCCAGTTCACCTGCGTCCAGCTGCGCGGCACGTCGTCCATCACGTTGCGCGCGCCCGCCGCCGCCAGCAGCGCGGTCGGCATCGCAAGCGCGCCCGCCGTCATCGGCTTGTCGGTGCCGCTGTCGTAGACGAACGCGCGCAGCGGCTCCGGGCGCCCGATCGCGCGCGACACTGCCGCGAGACGTGCGCGCATCGCGGCGACGACCTGCGCGGCGCGCGCATCGACGCCGAAGATCCGGCCGAGATTGTTCAGGTCCCGGAACACGTCGTCGAACGACGCGGCTGATTGCTTCATCACATGCGAGCACGATTCGGTCAGTTCATACGTGCGGATGCCGAACGGCGCGAGCGTCGCGGGCGTCACCGGGCCGCCGACATGCATCCCGTAGTTCCAGCCCGCGAGATAGAAGTCGGCGCGCGCGGCGGCCAGCACCTCGAGCGACGGATACTGGCTCGCCAGTTCGGGCACGCCGCGCAATGCGTCGCGCACTCGCGCGGTCCCCGTCTTCCAGCCGGCGATGCCCGTATAGCCGACGAGCCGGTCCTTCAGGCCGAGCACGAGCATCATCTCGGTCAGGTTCACGTCGTTGCTCACCGCGCGGGTCGGTGCGCGCTCGAACGTCACGTCGCGGTTGCAACTGCGCACGGTGACGGGATACGCGCCCGCGTGAACGGCGGCGCAGCCGAGCACGGCCGCGGCCACCAGCCGGCGGGATACGAAGGACGAGGCAGGTAACGGCATGGCGGTCATTCCGGATGAAGCGGCGTGATACGCGGCCGGCCCGTGACGGGATGCCGATCGACGAGCGCGGCGACGCCGAACACGTCGCGCAGCAGCGCTTCGGTCAGCACGTCGTCCGGCGCGCCGGACGCGACGACCCGGCCGTGCGCGAGCACATGGAGCCGGTCGCAATACGCGGCCGCGAGGTTGAGGTCGTGAATCGTCGCGAGCGTCGCGATGCCGAGGCGCCGCACGCGCGCGAGCAGTTCGAGCTGGTGACGCAGGTCGAGATGGTTGGTCGGTTCGTCGAGCAGCAGCAGTTCCGGTTGCTGCGCGAGCGCACGGGCCAGCAACGCACGCTGCTTCTCGCCGCCCGACAGCGACGCGAAGCGTTGCGCACGGCGCTCGGCGAGGCCGACGTCGTGTAGCGCGGATTCGACGATCCGGCGATCGTCGGCCGACTCCGCATCGAACGGCCGCTTGTGCGGCGTGCGGCCCATGCCGACCAGTTCGTCGACCGTCAGCCCGAAATCGTCCGGCGTCTCCTGCTGCAGCACCGCGATCCGTTGCGCGACCGCGCGCGGCCGCATGCGCCACACATCCTGCGCATCGAGGGCAACATCGCCCGCATCCGGCCGCGCGTAACGGAACACGCAGCGCAGCAGGCTCGTCTTGCCGCTGCCGTTCGGGCCGACCAGCCCGACGAACTCTCCCGCGGCGACGCTCAGCGTCACCGAATCGAGCACGGCGAGCGCGCCGCCGGGAGACCAGCTCACGCGATCGATGTCGAGCATGTGCACCACTGAAGGCTCGCGGCGCCGCACTAGAAGCGCATCGTCGCGACGAGCTCCGCCGAGCGCGACGGACCGAGCAGCCATTGCTCGCCGGCGTTCGACGTCGTCACCGCGTACGTGCGGTTCGCGAGATTGCGCAGATACAGCGCCAGCTCGGTGCGCGACGTCGGCCGCCACCGCAGCGACGCATCGAACACCGTGTACGACGGCACCTTCAGGCGGTTCGCATCGTCGCCGTACGTCGCGCCGACATGACGCACGCCCGCGTTCGCCTGCCAGCACTCGGCGAACGCCCAGCCGAGCCACAGGTTCGCCGTCTGCCGCGGCACGTTGGACGGCACGTTGCCGGCCCGTGACACCGTCGCGCCGCCAGCTACCTGGTTGAATTCGTCGTAGCGTGCATGCAGCAGCGCGACGTTCGCATCGATCGTCCAGCCGTGCGGCAACCGCGCGCCGCCCGTCAGCTCGACGCCGCGCGACGATTGCCGGCCGACCTGGTGGCGCAGCGCGGGATTGACCGGATCGGTGCTGAGCAGGTTGCGCTTCGTGATGTCGTACACGGCGAACGTCCAGTATGCGCGGCCGTCGAACAGCGTCTGCTTGAGGCCCGCTTCCCACTGTTCGCCGGTCGCGAGCCGGTAGTTCGCCTGCGACGCGGACAGCGTCACGAGCGAGCCGAGGCCCTCCGCGCCGGTCGTGTACTGCGCATACGCGCTGAGTGTCGGCGCGACCTCCAACACGAAGCCCGTGCGCCAGCCGACGTTCGCGAAACGCTTGTCGAAGCCCGCGCCGGTCGCCGCCTGCTCGCGGCTGAACGCGATGTGGTCGTATCGCAGGCCGCTCACCCACGCGAGCCGCGGCAGCACTTCGAGCCGGTTCTCGGCGAACACCGCCGCCTGCCGCGCACGCGTGCCGAACTGCGGCACCGTCGGGTCGGGGCTCGCGAACACGCCGGGGTCGAAGCCGTGCGCCGCTACCGTCGATTCGCCGCCGTACGGCGAATTGTTGATGCCGTCGAACGTGATCTGGCTGAACTCCGTGCCGACGACGAAGCGGTTCGCGCGGCCGAACAGCGTGCCGTCGAAGCGCGCGCTCAGCCGGTCGCCGATCTGCCGCTGATGGTGACCGATGTCGAGATAGTCGCCGCGCGTCACAAGCCCGGTCGCAGGGTCCAGCGCATACGATTCGGCGTTGCGCCAGTGGCGGTTCGAAGTCAGGTAGTAAAGCTGGTTGTCGATCGTCACGCCGGCCGTGGGCCGGTAGCGGGCCGACAGGCGTGTCCACTGGTCGTAGTACGCGATCGTCGCATCGCCGACGTTGTAGTTGAGCTTGCGCAGCGACGGATCGAGCACGCCGTTCGGCGCGGGCACGCCGTAGTACGTCGCAGGCATCTGGCGGCCGTAGTCGTAGTCGAGCGTCAGCGTGAGTTGCGGGCTCACGTCGAATCTCAACGCACCGCCGACCGCCGTCGTATGCGTGTCGGCCCGCTCGGCAAGACCGTTGGCACGCGCATCGCTCGCGTAGAAGCGGTACGACAGCCGCGGGCCGAGCGCGCCCGTCGTATCGAACGCGACGCGCTTCGCGCCGTCGGGGCCGACGCCGACCTGCAGCGTCGTCTCGCGCGTGCGCTGCGGCCGCTTCGGCACGACGTTCACGACGCCGCCGATCGCCCCTTCGCCGTACAGCACCGACGCCGGGCCGCGCAACACCTCGATGCGCTCGACCGACCACGTATCGAACGGAAACGTGATCGTGCCGGCGGCCGGCATCAGCCGCACGCCGTCGAGCAGCGTCATCACCGATTCCTGTCCGCTGAAGCCGCGCACGCTCAACGCGGTGCCGCCGTTGCCGGGCGCCATCGCGCTCGAGAATCCCGCCGTGCGCGTAACCGCATCGAGCACCGTGCGATCGCCGCGCGCTTCGATCGTGTCGGCCGTGACCGTCTCGACGCTCGCCGGCGTATCGAGGCTTGCCAGCCCGAGCCGCGAACCCGTTTCGAGCGGCTGCGTCAGCGGGTCGGCCTGCGCCGGGCGCGCGGTCACGCTGATCGCCGGCAACGCGTGCCGGTCGTCCGGTGCGGGGGCTACCGCTTCGGCAGCCAATGCGCCGGAGGTCGCCATCGCGCAACCCAGCAGGGTCGTGCAGCCGCGCGCCGCGCGTGCGCGCCAGGCGCCGGTGTTCCGGCGCGACGCAGCATGGTGCCGCCCCCCGCACGCCAGGTTGTTTCTGGATTTCGTCACGTCGTATCGATCTTCGTTTGGTGTCGTCGCCGGCGAGGTTGCCCGGCACGGCCGGCCGACGACGAAAACGTCAGATGATACAATATATCAATTTGCTTCGTCAGGATTTTGTCAGCTTGGGCCTGCGTCCGGCAGGATCACCACCTTGCCCTTCACCTGCCGGTTCGCCATCCGCGCGATCGCGTCGGCCGCGCCGGCCAGCGACACGCGCTCGGTGATCGCGGGCCGCACCTTGCCGGCCGCGAACCATTCGGCAAGCAGGTGCATGTTCGCGACATGCTGCGCGGGGTTGCGGCGCACCGCGTCGCCCCAGAACACGCCGAGAATGTCGCGCTCCTTGAGCAGCGCCAGGTTCAGCGCGATCTTCGGGATCTCGCCGGCCGCGAAACCGACCACGAGGAACCGGCCGTGCCACGCGGTCGCGCGCAGCGCCGCCTCGCTGTATGCGCCGCCCACCGGATCGTAGACGACGTCGGCGCCGCGTCCGCCGGTCAGCTCGTCGACGCGGCGGCGCAGGTCTTCGGTCGAATAGTCGATCGTCTCGTCGGCGCCCGCCGCGCGGCACAGCGCCAGCTTGTCCGCACTCGACGCCGCCGCGATCACGCGCGCGCCGAGCGCCTTCGCGATCTCGATCGCGGCGAGCCCGACGCCGCCCGCCGCGCCCAGCACGAGCAGCGTCTCGCCTTGTTGCAGGCACGCGCGCTGCTGCAATGCGTGCAGCGACGTGCCGTAGGCGAGCACGAGCGCCGCGCCCTGCTCGAACGTCATGCCCGGCGGCAGCGCGGCGATCTGGTGCACGTCGGCCACGCACTGTTGCGCGAACCCGCCGTGCCCGGTGAACGCGACGACCGAATCGCCGGGCCGCCACGCGCTCACGCCTTCGCCGACTGCATCGATCACGCCGGCAAACTCGGCGCCCGGCGAGAACGGCAGCGCCGGCTTCACCTGATACAGCCCCTGGACGATCAGCGCATCGGGGAAATTGAGCGACGCCGCCTTCACCTGAATCCGGACCTGGCCCGCAGCCGGTTCGGGAATCGCGACGTCCTCGATGCGCAAGCGATCGATCGGGCCGAATGCGGTACACAACAGGGCTTTCATGCTCTCCTCTCTCCTTGCGCGGCGTGGCCGGGCATCGGTACGGTCTGCGGGATACGCCCGCACGGCCGGTTCACGACGAATACGCGGCGGCCGGCAGGCCGGCATCCGCTACATCTTCAGCATTCCGGAATGTCGTCACGACAACGTTCAGAACCACGCGTCGTGCATGTCGAGCGTCGTCGTGTCGACGCTCGACAGCAGATCGAACTGCGCATCCACCTTCGGCAATTCCCAGCGGAAAAAGTATCGGGCCGCCGCACGCTTGCCGTCGTGGAAATCGCCGTCATGCCCGTGCGCGGCGAGCGTCACGTCGAGCCACAGCCAAGCGACGACGAGATGGCCGAACGCTTCGAGATAGACGCTCGCATTCGCGAGTCGCGTCTGCGGATCGCCGATCGCGCCCAGCTGCCGAGTGACGTCGCACAGCCGCGCCCAGCGCTGCGCCAGCGCATCGGCCTGCTCACGTGTGCCGGCATCCAGCGCCCGCGCGTGTTCGACGGACGCGCGGATCCGCGCGTCCAGCGCGCGCAGCAAGGCGCCGTCGTCCTGCGCGACCTTGCGGCCCAGCAGATCGAGTGCCTGGATCCCGTGCGTGCCTTCGTGAATCGGATTGAGGCGATTGTCGCGATAGAGCCGCTCGACCGCGTAGTCGCGCGTGTAGCCGTAGCCGCCGTGCACCTGGATCGCGAGATCGTTCGCGGCGAGGCACCACTGCGACGGCCAGCTTTTCGCGATCGGCGTCAGGATGTCGAGCAGACGCGCGGCATTGGCGCGCACCGCCGCATCTTCATGCGCGCGCCCTTCGTCGACCAGCTTCGCGCAGTACAGGATCAGCGCCAGGCCGCCTTCGACATAGGCCTTCTGCGCAAGCAGCATGCGCCGCACGTCCGGATGCGCGACGATCGGCGCCTGCGGCGCCGCGGCATCCTTGCCGGCCGGCCCGAGCGGACGCCCCTGCGGCCGGTTGCGCGCGTAGTCGAGCGCGTGCAGATACCCCGTGTAGCCGAGCGCCACCGCACCCGCGCCGACACCGATGCGCGCCTCGTTCATCATGTGGAACATATACGCGAGGCCGTGGTTCGGCTCGCCGACCAGATAGCCGATCGCGCCCGCGCGCCCTTGCGGACGATAGCGCGTGCCTTCGCCGAAATTCAGCAGGCAGTTGGTCGTACCGCGATAGCCCATCTTGTGGTTCAGGCCGGCGAGCACGACGTCGTTGCGTTCGCCGGCTGCGCCGCCGTCGGTTCCCGGCAGGTACTTGGGCACGATGAACAGCGAGATGCCGCGCGTGCCGGGCTGCAAGCGGCCGTGCTCGTCGGGAATCTTCGCGAGCACGAGGTGGACGATGTTCTCCGCCAGCTCGTGTTCGCCGCCGGAAATCCACATCTTGTTGCCGGTCAGCCGGTAGCGCGGGCCGAGCGGCGAATCACGTTCGAAATCCGCACGCGTCGCGATGTCGGACAGCGACGAACCGGCTTGCGGCTCCGACAGGCACATCGTGCCGAGGAAACGCCCTTCCAGTTCCGGGCGCGCGAACGCGTCGATCTGTGCGGCGCTACCGTGCGCGACGAGCAGGTTCGCGTTCGCGACGGTCAGGAACGGATAGGCGGCGGTCGCGATGTTCGCGGCCTGGAAGAACAGGAACGATGCGGCTTCGATCAGCTTCGGCAACCGCATGCCGCCGAGCGCTTCGTCGTGGCCGGCGGCGATCAGCCCGGCGTCCGCAAACGCTCGCACGGCCGGTTCGACTTCCGGGATCAGCGTCACGCGCTCGCCGTCGAAATGCGGCTCCTCGCGGTCGCCGCGCGCCGCGTGCGGCGCGAACAGATCCTCGGCGATCCGCTCGCTGGTATCGAGTACCGCATCGAAGGTCTCGCGGCTGTGCTCCGCATGGCGAGGCAGCGCGACGAGCGCTCCGGCATCGAGCCAGTCGTACAACAGGAACGCGAGGTCGCGTCGCGACATCAACAGGCTCATCGTGCCGTCTCCCGGGTGCCGGCCTTGTCAGCCGAATGAATGGATCCGCGATTGCAAGTGCTGGCAGAAATTTAGCACGACCGTTCGCAAACGACAACGACAGGCGCGCGACTCCGCGTACCCGGGATGAGCCGATCGTTCAAGGATCGAGCATGCGGGCCGCACGATGCGGCCCGGCCTCGGGTATTGCGTCAACCAGCCTGCGGCTTCGCGAGCTGATCGGCGACAGGCAGGCTGCGGATGCGCGTGCCGGTCGCCGCGAAAATCGCGTTGGTCAGCGCCGGCGCGACGGGCGGCAGGCCCGGCTCGCCGACGCCGCCGAGCGGCGTCGCGAAGTCGTCCGGCGCGACGAGATGCACGCGGATTTCGCGCGGCGCCTCGTTCATTCTCAGCACCTGGAAGCCGTTGAAGTTGCTCTGTTCAGGATGCCCGTCCTTGAACGTGATCTCGCCGTGCAGCGCAATGCCGAGCCCCATCACCACCGCCCCCTCGAGCTGCGAGCGCACGCGCTCCGGATTGACCTGCGGCCCGCAGTCGATCGCGATGTCGACGCGCGGCACCGAGATCTTGCCGTCCGCACCGACCTGCACCTCGCACACCGCGGCCGTGTACGACACGAAGCTGCGATGCGCGGCTATCCCGAGCCCGTGCCCCTTCGGCAGCTTGCGTCCCCAGCCGGCTTCGCGCGCGACCGTCTCGACCACGCGCCGCAGCCGCCCGGTGTCGACCGGATACAGCGCGGGATCCTCGCCGTAGTTCACGTTCTTCACCGTGATGTGCGGCTCGAAACGCCGTGCGGGCCCGATCAGCTCGAGCAGGAAATCCTTCGGGTCGCGGCCGGCCGCGTGTGCGAGCTCCGACACGAAGCTCTGGACTCCGAACGCATGCGGAATGTTGTAGACCGAGCGGAACCAGCCGATCCGCGTGTGCGCTTGCGCGGCCGGATTCTCGATCCGCACGTTCGGAATCGCGAACGGCAGATCCGCGATCCCTTGCGCGAGCTCGCCCGGCTGCTCGTGCACGACGCCGGCCCTGAACGTCGACTGGATCGACGGCGCGACCGTGCGATGCTGCCACGCGACCACGTTCCCCGACGCATCGATCCCGCCGTCGAATGCTTCGAGCGACACCGCGTGGAAATAGTCGTGCGCGATGTCGTCCTCGCGCGTGAACGTCAGCTTGACCGGCGCGCCGACCGCCTTCGACAGCAATGCCGCCTCCACCACGTAGTCCGGTTTCGACTTGCGGCCGAAACCGCCGCCGAGCAGCGTCACGTTGACCGTCACGTGCTCCGTCGGCAGCCCGAGCGCCTTCGCGATCTCGTCGCGCGTGGTCTGCGGCGCCTGCGTGCAGGTCCATACTTCGCAGCGGCCGTCCGCCACCCGCGCGACGGCCGCGGGCGGCTCCATCGTCGCGTGCGCGAGATGCGGGATGTAGTACGTCGCGCGCACGCGTTTCGCGGCGCCGGCGAGCGCCGCGGCCGCATCGCCGTCGTTGCGGATCACGTCGCCCGGCTGCGCGGCGGCCGCCTCGAGCGTCTTGCGATACGCGGCCGAGTCGTAGCTCGCGTTGGGTCCGTGCTTCCAGTCGATCTTCAATTGCGCACGCGCCTGGATGGCCGTCCACGTGTCGCGTGCGACGACGGCTACGCCGCCGAGCGGCTGGAAGCCGGACGGCAGCGCCGTCGACGCGAGCTGCACGACCTTGACGATGCCCGGCAGCTTCTCCGCGGCCGAGGCGTCGAACGACGCCACCGTGTCGCCATAGGCCGGCGGTCGCGCGACGACCGCATACAGCATGCCGTCGAGCCGCGTGTCGATCCCGTAGTGCGCACGGCCGCCGACGATGTCGCGTCCGTCGATCAGGGCGGTTTTGCCCTTGCCGATATAGCGGAATTCGGCCGGCGCCTTCAGCATCACGGTGGCGGGATCCGGCACCGGCAGCGCGGCCGCTTTCGCCGCGAGCTCGCCGAAGCCGAGCTTGCGTCCGCTCTTCGTATCGACGACCTCGTGCACCGTCACCTTGACCTGACGCGCGTCGACGCCCCACGCCATCGCGGCAGCCTGCTCGAGCATCGTGCGCGCGGCCGCGCCCGCGCGGCGCAGCGCGGCGAAGCTCTGCCGCAGGCTGCGCGAGCCATCGGTGTTCTGGTTGCCGTAGCGAGGCTCGTCGCCGACAGCCTGCGCGACCTTCACGCGCGCCCAGTCCGCGCCGAGTTCGTCGGCCACCACGAGCGCGACGCTCGTGCGCACGCCCTGCCCCATCTCGGAGCGGATGCAGGTCACGGTGACGGTGCCGTCCGTTGCGATCGCAACGAACAGGTGCGGATCGTCGCGCAACCCGTGCGGCATCCCGGCGCCGCCGTATTGCGGATTCGCGCTGACGGGCGGCTGCACCGGCGCGGCCGCGCGCGCGAGCGACGGCACGCCGAACGCGAGCAGCAGCCCGCCGGATGCGGCGAAGCCGAGCAGCAGCGCGCGGCGGCTTTCGTTGTGGACGGAGAGTTCGGGTGCGCTCATGCGGCACCTCCGCGGCGCACGGCCAGTCGGATCGCCGCGCGGATGCGCGTATAGGTGCCGCAGCGGCAGATGTTGCCGGACATCGCATCGTCGATGTCGGCGTCGCTCGGATGCGGATTCGTCTTCAGCAGCGACGCGGCCTGCATGATCTGCCCGGACTGGCAGTAGCCGCATTGCGCGACGTTCAGTTCCTGCCATGCCTGCTGCAGCGGATGCGTCAGGTCCGTCGACAATCCCTCGATCGTCGTCACGCGTTTGCCGGAAGCGGCCGCGACGGGTGTGATGCACGAACGGATCGCGACACCGTCGAGATGCACGGTGCACGCGCCGCACAGCGCCATGCCGCAGCCGAACTTGGTACCGGTGTGGCCGAGGACATCGCGCAGATACCACAGCAACGGCATGTCGGGATTGCCGTCGAAATGCTGTTCGCTACCGTTGACGGTCAGCATGATCATCGTTCACCTCCTGGTTGCGACACCCGCGTCGGACAGGCATCGAGTGGGGATTCGAACGGCGCGGCGCACATTCCGAACAACCAGGCAGGCGTGGCGCCGTTTCGTGGATCGTGTCGCCTGCAGACACGATCGGGCCGATGCCGCAAACGAGGCTGTCGTCCGGTTGCCTTCGCAACCTTTCGATGACATCCCGGTCAACCGCTCGTCCGCATGGATCGCCGATCGCATTATCGAACCATTTCGAATTTGCCGTCGGATCGAGGCGATTCGAGAGTTTTAGGCAATCGGGGAGGAAGTTCAGCCGGGAAAGGGATGTTGCGACTGGTCATGCCTGTCGGTGACGTCGCCGGTGGCTTGCGTGTCGGCGTCTCGATGCGTGGCGGAAGGCGATTCTTTCTCGTTCCCGCACGCCGCCCGATGCGATCAACGGGCCGACGAACGGGAAATGGTCGATCGCGAAATCGCGCAAATGCAAAGGTCCGGCCGGCCTCCCGGCCGGACCGGACCTTCGCACGACCACATCGAACGGTTCGGACGCTACCGCGCGATCACGTTCATCGCGACCTCAACGCCTGCAACCCCAGCGTGAGCGCGTTATACGGCATTTCCGCGGCGCCCATCGAAAAACTCGTCGTCTTCGCGGTTGCCCCCGGCGTACGCATCAGCGCGTGAACGATCCGCTCGCTCGCATGCCCGTCGCCATACGGATTGCTCGCGCGCGACATTTCCTCGTATGCCCTTTCGTTGTCGAACAGTCGCGACGCCTCCCAGACGATCCGCTCCTGATTGGTGCCGACGAGCCGCGCGGTGCCGGCCTGGATCGCTTCGGGCCGCTCGGTCGTGTCGCGCGTGACAAGCACCGGCTTGCCCAGCGCCGGCCCTTCCTCCTGAATGCCGCCCGAATCGGTGATGATGAAATGTGCGCGCGACATCAGGAATACGAACGACAGATATTCCTGCGGCTCGATCAGGTAAATGTTCCGCGCGCCGCCGAGCAGCGCGCGCGCCGGCTCCCGCACGTTCGGATTCATATGCAGCGGATAGACGAACTGCGCATCGCGATAGCGGTTCGCGAGCGTGCGCAACGCCTCGCAGAAATGCCGGAACGGCTCGCCGAAGCTCTCGCGGCGATGGCCGGTGATCAGCACGACGCGACGCGACGGTTCGAGGAACGGAAAACTCGCGGCAACCTTTTCCGTCAGCTCGGCATTGTGGTCCAGCATGCGCTTGACCTCGTGCAACGCATCGATCACGGTGTTGCCGGTCAGCACGACCGCGCCCCCCGGCACGCCCTCGCTGAGCAGGTTGTCGCGCGCCTTCCCGGTCGGCGCGAAATGCCACGACGATACCGCGTCGGTCACACGGCGATTCAGTTCCTCCGGCCACGGCGACCAGATGTCCCCGCTGCGCAAACCGGCCTCCACGTGCCCGACCGGCAAGTAGCGGTAGAACGCCGCGAGACTGACCGCAAGTGTGGTCGTCGTATCGCCGTGCACCAGCACGACGTCCGGACGCAATTCGTCGAAGACCACGCCGATCGCCTGAAGAATACCGGTCGTCACGTCGGTCAGCGTCTGACTTTGACGCATCAGGTCGAGATCGTAGTCGGGCTTGATGTCGAACAACGTCAGCACCTGATCGAGCATTTCCCGATGCTGCGCGGTCACGCATACCTTGACGTCGACATCCGTCTGCGCCTTCAGCGCGCGCACCAGCGGCGCCATTTTGATGGCCTCCGGCCGAGTCCCGAACACAAGCAAGATCTTTTTCATCGTTGTCCTCGTTTAGCCACCTCGCGCCGAATGACCCTGCTCGTGGCGCGAAGCATGTATTCAGGCGGCGCCTCCCGGACTCGCACGCGATCAACGCGTAGCGACGTCGCGGGGCGAGCGCGCCGTCCTGTCCGCGCGGTCTCCGCCACGCGAATCGTCGTACTACCGGCGTTCCGTTGCACCTGATCGATCACGTCATGAGTCGTTCCTCGCCGGGCCGTGCGTCACGTCTGTTGGTCACGCCTCAACCACTACAGCAATAATCAAACCAACCGCCCTGCGGCCGGGTCGCGTTCGTTCGACGCACGCGGCGCACATGCCGCGCGTGCGGAATGTTTCACAACTGCTACGAGCGTCGCATCGCCCGGCGAGCACGGCATGGATAAACATCCGGTCGGTCGCACGATCCATCCGGCGACGTCGTCCGATAAATAACGAATTCATGTCGAGCGCCCATTGCGCCCCGGACCTCGCGCATCTTTCGAAGTGCTTTGCGCCGCCTCGATTCGAAACTTTTGTCTGTGCAGTGCGCGGCGTGCAATCGACCGCTCGGCCACTGTCGTGCACGAAAGATTTCCCGACATGCGGCGGCATTCGCGCCGCATGAGTCCGCGGGAGCGAAATGTTGCGAATGTGTAACGCAAATCCGGAACCGGCGGTTACATCCGAGTCCGGTCCAGTCGGCGCTCGCGGCAACCGGCACCGCCCCGGCTTCCCGTCCTCTGCATATGCAGCGAATAGCGCGTGATGCACCGACCGCGCAAAGCCGCCCCCGGCAAGGTGGCACCGGTTCGGCAGACAAATCGCACGCCGCATGGCGCGTGCGGGCCGCGACGTCGACCGCGTGCCGTCGCACCGCTTGCGCACAAGCTGATTCGCCAGTGAATCAAAACCCGCCGCCGCCGCCCGGTCCGCATTCGCAGCCCGCCCTCCCGCCCCTTGCTGCACGGTGCATCGCGGCCGATGGCTCACGCCTTGCTTAATACCGGACAGGTGTGTCCCGAAGTACTCGCACGACAGCGGACAGACGGAGGCGCCGAAGCAACGAAACCGGGAGGCGACGCGACGCGTCCGCCCGGGGCGAAAGACAGCCGCCCCTGCGCGACGAACGTGCGGTCGTTTCCCGTCGAGATCCGCGCGATCCGCGGGCCGCCTTCAAGCGCTCATGCGACGAACCGGCTCGTGAGCGCGAATAGCGGCACCAGCCTCAAGTTCACCAGCACCAGGGTGCACTGAGCCACAACGTCGACACGCTCGCCGGGCGCGACGCGGCCAACGCCGCACCCGGCGACGATTGCGAAGGACCACCGCGCAGGAGCCCCCGATCATGAACCGGCCCGCGCTTTTCCCGGCTGCACGCGCATGCGTGACGGCCGCCGCCCGGCTGCGCCGCCTGTGGCACGTCGCCTGCTGTGTCGCCGCGTGCGGCTTCGCGCTGCACGCGAGCGCCGCCGAGCTCCTGCTCAACGGGCTGTACCAACGCCCCGACGGAGCGATCACCGTACGCCTGAACGGTGCCGGCATCGATCCTTATTTTGCGGCGAAGGCGCTGCTCGCCGCCTCCGATGCGCGACTCGACGCGCATCAGGCCGCACTCGCATGGATCGCCTGGCTGTTGCCGCGTCAGCGTCCGGACGGCGGCTTCGATCGCTACTGTGTGAAGAACGGCCAGTACAGCCCGTGCGCCGAAGCGGACACCGACGACGCGATGATGGCGACCTGGATCGAACTGCTCGCCCGTTTCGCACCGCCCGACGGCATGCCCGCTGCATGGGAACTCAGCCTGAGCCGCGCAGGCGCGCATCTGGACACCCTGCTCGACAAGCCTGCCGGCGTCTATCAGATCTCGTCGTCGCAGCACGTCGCGCTGCTGATGGACAACGTCGAGGTGCACGGCGCGTTCCGGGCGCTCGCGGCGTACTACGTACAGCGCGCCGACTACATGCACGCAGACCCGTGGAGCCAGCGTGCCGACCAGCTCGCGTCGGCGATCCTGAAGGTGTTCTGGCGCGGCGCGCAATCCGGCTTTCGCGCCAGCACGCAGCAAGTCGGCGGCACGAGTTTTTATCCGGCGAAAGTCGCGCAGATTTTCCCGCTCCTGTCCGATATCAAGGTTCCCGAACAATCCAACGAGATGATCTATGCGCAATGGATGCAGAAGTACGGCAGGACGTGGCAGCAACTCGCCGGCACCGATTATCCGTGGGGCTTGATCGCACTGGTCGCGTTCAAGATGAACGACTGGAGCACGGTCGCCTGCTGGCATGCGCGATCCGGCCCGTACCGTCACGGTGCGCACTGGAACGTACTGGAGGAATCGCTTTATCTGGCCTTCGAAAGCCGGATGGCGGAGCCCGTAACACCTGCTCAATGCGGATTCACGACGGCGTCGGCAACGGCAACCGCGTCGCACTGATGCAAGGGTGCGCGGTCCATGATGATCAAAAGGGAAGGAGACGTGTAATGTGTGGCATCGTCGGCGCGGTCGCGCAACGGGACATCGTCCCGATTCTGATTGAAGGTTTGCGTCGCCTCGAATATCGCGGCTACGATTCATGCGGCGTCGCAACGGTCGTCGACGGCCAGGCGCGCCGCGAACGCAGCATGTCGCGCGTCGCCGATCTCGACGCACACGTGCGCAGCACCGGCCTGACCGGCAGCACCGGCATCGCGCACACCCGCTGGGCGACGCATGGCGCACCGGCAACCTGCAACGCGCATCCGATTTTCTCGCGCGACGAAATCGCGCTCGTACACAACGGCATCATCGAGAACCACGAAACGTTGCGCAAGCAACTTTCCGACAAGCACTACGAGTTCGACGGCCAGACCGACACCGAGGTCGTCGCTCACCTGATCCACAGCAAGTATCGCGGCGACCTGCTCGCCGCCGTGCGCGATGCGACGTCGCAGCTTCACGGCGCCTATGCGATCGCGGTGTTCAGCAAACACGAGCCGCAGCGGCTGATCGGCGCGCGGGCCGGCTCCCCGCTCGTCGTCGGCGTGAAGGACGGCGAGTGCTTTCTCGCGTCCGACGCGCTCGCGCTCGCCGGCATCACCGACCGCTTCATTTTTCTCGAGGAAGGCGACGTCGTCGAGTTGACGGCAGGCGGCGTGCGCGTGCTCGATCGCAGCGGCGCGCCGGTCGAGCGCGCGATACAAACCGTTTCCTCCGCGCAAGGCGTGGTCGAACTCGGGTCGTACCGGCATTTCATGCAGAAGGAGATTTTCGAACAGCCGCAGGCGGTGGCCGCGACCATCCCGGATGCGGGGCTGTTCGATCCGGCCGTATTCGGCCCTGACGCCGCGCGGGCGTTCGGGCAGATCGACAACGTGCTGATTCTCGCGTGCGGCACGAGTCACTATTCCGGCCTGACCGCGCGCCGCTGGCTCGAAACGATCGCGCGCGTGCCCGCGCAGGTCGAAATCGCGAGCGAATACCGTTACAGCGACGCGCTCGCCACACCGAACACGCTGGTCGTGAGCGTGTCGCAATCCGGCGAGACCGCCGACACGCTCGCCGCGCTCAAGTACGCGCAGGCGCTCGGCCATATCGACACGCTGGCGATCTGCAACGTGCCGACCAGCGCAATGATGCGTCAGACGGGCCTGCGGTTCCTGACGCGGGCCGGCCCGGAAATCGGCGTCGCGTCGACCAAGGCGTTCACGACGCAGCTCGTCGCGCTGTTCATTCTCGCCGTGACGCTCGGGCGGCTGCGAGGTTATGTCGACGACGCGCAGCTCGCACGCTACACCATGCAGTTGCGGCGGCTGCCCGATGCGCTCGACGACGTGCTCAGGCTGGAGCCGCAGATCGAGCGCTGGGCGGCGGAATTCGCGCAGCACGAAAATGCGCTGTTTCTCGGGCGTGGGCTGCATTACCCGATCGCGCTCGAGGGCGCGCTGAAGCTGAAGGAGATTTCGTATATCCACGCGGAAGCGTATCCCGCGGGCGAGCTGAAGCACGGGCCGCTGGCGCTCGTCACCCATACGATGCCCGTCGCGACGATCGCGCCGAATGATGCGCTGCTCGAGAAGCTGAAGTCGAACATGCAGGAAGTGAGGGCGCGCGGCGGGCAGCTTTATGTGTTCGCCGATGCCGATACGCGGATCGACAACAGCGAGGGTGTGTCGGTGTTGAGGATGCCGGATTACTACGGGCTGTTGTCGCCGATTCTTCATGTGGTGCCGTTGCAGTTGCTTGCGTATCACGCGGCGTGTTTGCGTGGGGCGGATATCGACAAGCCGAGGAACCTGGCGAAATCGGTGACGGTGGAGTGATGGGGTTGTGTAACACGGGGCGGGACCGCGATGGTCTTCAAGGGTTCTGACTGGCCCGCCCTGCACGATTCGAGCGTGTGACGTACGACTTAGATGGCCGAACAAGTCGAGTTGGACCTATCCGCCATTTCGCGGGCAGGCATATCACGAGGTGTAAAGGTCATGGATATGCCAATGAAGAAGAAACGGCAAACTGTAGCGCGTCGGGCAGCGGCCCGCGGGCCGCTGCCTAAACTGCCACAGGAACTGCTGGACCAGTTGGTCAAGGGGCCGATGACGCCGGCCGAGGTGCAGGACCTGATGTTGGCGTTCAACAAGGCGGTCATCGAACGTGCGATGGGCGCCGAGATGAATCTGCATCTGGGCTACCCGCCGGGTCAACCTAAGCCGGCCGGCCAAGCCAACGAGCGCAACGGCGCCAGCGGTAAAACGGTCATCACCGATCGTGGCCCGGTCCGAGTCGACGTTCCCCGTGATCGCGACGGCAGCGTCGAACCAATCCTGATTCCCAAGCACGAGCGCCGCTTCACCGGATACTTTGATCTACGTCGGTAGTACTATGCAAAATTCCCCGGCTGACGCCATATCGGTGTTCGGATGTCCAATCTGGAAATCAAGATATTATGCGAAAACGCGTGCATTTGAGCTGCAAAGCGTTGCAATTGCGTACCCGAGCGGAAAATCCGGCCAACATGATCGGGGTTCACAGCGGACGATCCTACCAACCACGGAGTTCCGCTCTTGAAGTGAGCCCGATTTTTATTCCACCAGGAAGTAATTGCGCCATGGTCCGGTTGCAATCGCACCGAATCATGCTGCTGCAGCACAGTATCCTCGTCGTGCGTCGATGTCGTTCCAATCAGAAACTCGCTGTCATCAAGATCGATGCCAGTAATTAAATGCATCGCCTGAAATGCAGCGTCAGACAATCCGTTCGTCGCTAACTGGGCGATAAGATCGTCGACAAACGCCGGATCACCGTGATGAGCGACAAACGGCATTTTCAGTTCAGCAGGAAGCATTTCAAATACTTCTTGAGCCTCATGGTCGCCATAGCTCACCGCATGCCCGAGGTATCTGGCTAGTCGGTCCAGTCTTGCAAGTGCGATTTGCTTCGCCAAACCGCGCTGTTCCTCAGCCAGCGGCTTACATCGCCGGACTATGTCGACAAGCCGTCGCTTCACTCGCGTGTCACGTCCAAACGTCATTAAACCGTCAGCAGCGGCGATTTGGACATCTAGGTCATCGTCATCGAGTGCACGAAGAAGGAAATCTCGAGCAGATGCTGCGGGGAGTTCCGCCGCGAGATGGCAGGCAGCGACCCGCACCCAATGCGACTCATGATCGAAGTATCGAGCCACGTCCGGTGAGGCGGTCGGCAAAGCAAGCTCCCGCCGAGCGATTATCGACAGCGCCAATGGAAGCGAGTGCGCAGCTGCCTTCCATTGCTCGAGTCGGGCAAAGACAGCCTTACGCGATGCCCATGAGATCGCGCAACTGAATCCGTGTACAGTCGACTCGGCATGCTCGTCGAGCAAATCCCACGCAGGTTCAAACTGGCTGTCGGCGTATTTCTCGAACGAGAGCACTCCGTATACGAACGCGTCGCCGTGGGATTTCCAGCGATCAAGCTCTCTGCGCGCCATCAGCATTCCGGCGTCGCCCGCCACACGTAGCCCATCGAGGTTTGCCTCAAGCAGACTATGAAACGATGCCAATTTCGTGATCGACACTGTCGGCGAACATAAGCTGCTGTCGCTCTGGCTCCAGTAGAACGCGGCATCCTGCGCGTGCCGCATCAGCAGTGGTCGTATAACAGGAGAGCCTGCAACCATAGAAACCGTCATTATCGAGTGGCCCGTTCATCCATCTCGAAGCGGTTGAAGATCAGCCGCCACTCATTTCCGTCGTGATACGCCGCGCCATGTACACCAGCCATCAGCATCATTCCATCCGCGACCGATAAATTACCGGCAGATATCTTGATTTCGGCTGGCAGCTCGACTTCGACGACCTTGTCGTCGATGACGTTCCACACACCGTAATCGGATGTGCACCAAAGCTGGTCTGCGTGCCACACAATGTCCTTGAACGGCAACGTCATATCGCCGCGGTGAATCATGACCCAAGTATCTTCTCGACCTTTAAAAAGCGTTCCCGACTGCGCCCCAATGTACACATCCCCACCCGGTGTACAGCAGACGGACGTCAGAAGCATGTTGGTCGGGAGCGGCACGCGCTTCCATTTCGAACCGTTGAAGCGCCATGCATTGCCGCGACCACCCACAGCGTAGAGATCATCGTGTGAAAATCCATCGATATCCGCGAAGCTTCCATCTTCGACGGCGTCGACGTTGTCAGGATCAGGGATCGGCAGATTGAGGCACAAAGAGGTCCAGTCGTTGACATCCGCCCGAACGCATGCGGTGTTATATCCACCGACGGCGTAGAGCCTGCCACCGATCATGCGGACGCGTCGGATCCCTCCGCGGCGAGGTCCTTGCTTACTGACCGGAATCGCGGCCTCGACTTCGGACCGTCCGCCCCCGCTTGCGTATACTTGTCCGCCGGCATCCACGGCAACAACTTGGTCTTTCCCGGATGCCAGTTTGGCCGCACCGACATGCAGCATACCGAACCCGGTCAGGCCACGTGACCCCATTCGTTTGTCGAGCGGCTCATCGAGATAGAACCCGACAATCTTCTTCGATACTTTCTCTTCCGACAGGGGACTGGCGTCCTCTCCTTCAGTCTCATTTCGCACAGCAAAATGAAAGTAATCTCGGTTCCGGACGACACAGTCGGTAACGTAGTACCCGTGCAGACTGTTCTTGTACTCCCGGTCCGTGATCATACCGCTTCCTTGAGTGTTCATTTTTCGGTATCCGTTGCGCTATCGTCCTGCCCGCCACCACCGGAGCTTCCCGAAACCGCAGGCAGGTCTTGGTTGCATTTACTTCGATAGTACGAGTCCAACTGGGTCTTCAGGCACTTCCTGCTGCACTGAGACTCAGGAAAAGTATCTCGAATGCTTCTAATGCCGTAGTCTCGCGCCTTTTCATACGATAGTGTGTTGCTGCCGAATAACCCAGAAGTATGGTCCTTGATCATGATGGCCATCGCCTTATGGATCAGGCCGTGGGAACCGTTATTGTTGTTCGTACCTTCCACGCAGACCGTCGGCGCCGAGTTCTTGTCGTATCCCGGGCAGCGACCGCCTTTCGTCATTTCATCAGGGAGAATATGGTGGCCCGTTTGTCCTGGGCAACATCCTTTCCCATTTAGGTTCTTCGGTGCCTTAGTCTCGTCATAGGTGACAAGGATACAGCGGCGCGCTCGCGTGCAGGCGTTGAAACGCGACAGAACGCCCATGCCTGTGGCCATGGCCTGCGTCGGTGACATCTTGGCTGCATCAACAGCAAGCGCTTCGAGTTCCTTCGAAGCCTGTCCAACCATATCCTTGATGTCGCCGATTTCCTGGACGGCTTTGTAAGCCTCTTTGCTGAGCTGGTAACCCTGATAGGCGGTGCTCGCCCAGTCATACGCATTCAATGCTGTCGCGCCAATTTCAGTTACCTCATCGAAGATACCGCCACCCGCGACAGCGCCTACGCCCCACCGCGTCAGCGCCCGCTCCCCGAGTTCTGCTCCGCGCTTCGCGGCTGCTTGGCCGACCTTTTGCTCGACCTCAGCTTTTACCTTGTCGACCAAGGGGGTCAACATGTTCTTCACGGTTTCCTTGAAGTCGGACGTCATGTCCTTCAGCAGGCTGTTGAACTTGTCGATCACATCCTTGACGCCGCCGCTGGGCTTAATCCAAAGCCCAGTGCAGTGCTCCATCCAAGCGGTGTTGCTATTGCTCTCGAGCTTCTTTTTGATGTCGCCTTCGAGCTGATCAAGTTTTTGGAGGGTTTTCGGGCTCAGGAATTTATTCAAGACTGCGTGCTTGGGCACCTTGTCGTCGCCAGCCGGTTTGCAAGCGTCCTGAACCTTCTTGAGCTCGCCAGAACAATCGCGGCGAATCGCATCGCTGTCCATGTAAATGTGAGGTGGCGTGTTCCCCGGATCTGATGCGTGGTTGTGCGTCATCAGATCCTCATGTCGAGGAACCCCTTTACCCTCGAACATCACATCATGGGACCACGAGATGAAATACGCCTTGCCTTCGATCGCACCAGTCGCAACGCCTTTCGGCAACGATTCGGTTGCCCCCTGGTCGCCGATACTCGTCGCAAAATACGAAGTGTCGGCCTGCGCAACCATCGAGCCACAGATAAATACCGTGCTCGTCCCGTTTGCGAGATCTTTCGCGTATGCCGTGTTTGGATACGGTACAACGATCGGCCCTGCAGGCGGATTCGGTGGACTCCAACACGGGTCTGGAAACGCTGCCGTGGACTTGCCCTTGGCAGCTTTCGAGCAGGCCTCGCGATTGTTCACATATACGTTCGTGCTCATCGTCCTACCCCTGATGCCACAAAGCTCGCATCATTTTTCTTGTGGAAGGGTTCCGGCCGATATTCGACCATGACGGCGGCCCGCCGTCCGTCGTCATTGCTGAAGTGAAGAAGGCCTCGACGGCCGGGACTATCCCAGCGACCGGCAACTGCACTTAGATAAGCGAGCAACAACGGCCCAACAGCAGCACCTGTTTCTCCAATGCTGCTCGCCGGAGTGTAGTGAGGGAAACTTTCCACCTTCGTTTCCAGGCTACCTGCGATGGCTAGCGACGCTTCTTTGAAGTAGTATGACTCACCGCTGATGTCGCTCATATGGAAAGCGCACTCGCTCACCGCGAAACCACTCATTTGACTTGCATCGCGGATCGCTCT
Organism: Burkholderia sp. FW306-1C-G01B; assembly: GCF_058781685.1. Taxonomy (NCBI): domain Bacteria; kingdom Pseudomonadati; phylum Pseudomonadota; class Betaproteobacteria; order Burkholderiales; family Burkholderiaceae; genus Burkholderia; species Burkholderia sp. FW306-1C-G01B. The sequence continues at coordinate 218,348 of NZ_JBYSWZ010000004.1, read as the reverse complement.
CTTGAGTCCTAAACCACGAATTGGCTTCTCTGACTGGCTAATCCGGGCGTTCTCCTCTGCGCATCCGACGCCGGTAATTAGCAGCCGCCCCGGTGCTCCATCGTCGAGACCTAACAAAACTGCGCCCGCCCCCTCTCCGGGAATGTACCCGTCGCGGTTTTCAGTTGAGAGAATTCGCTCACCCTCGAGATGCTGGACGACAACGTCCGTATGCAGGTAGCTGTCTATGCCTAAGACCATCACATGTCCAACACGCTGCTCGTCTAGCAACGAATGCGCGCGCAAGAGGGCTTCTCCAATTCCTGCCTTTCCGGCCCGCAAGATTCTCGATTGTCGGTTAAAAGTCAGGCCGGTTTCCTCAGCACAAGAGGTCAGGATCTCATCGGGCCAGTCGTCATCGGTTCCGGGGCGGCTTGGCTCGGGCACCAGTAGGAACAGTGCCGTCGTTTCCGGTGACCAGCTCACGCCAGAACTGGTGCGGCATTCTTCGACAACAGCGTGAAACATCTTAGCCAGTCGGGCGGGCCCCCACTCTTCGATTCCGTCCAAATAAGCACCTACAATCGGCTCGCCATCAAAGCCGACGAAGCGGGTCTCCCGGAAGTGATTGATGTTCGCGCGTATCGCAGCACAGGCTGATAGCGATGAATGGCCGACTGCACAGCACATTCCGATCTTTTGAATCGCAAGAGGCGTCATAATTTTTCGACCAACGTGATCTCATCTTCGCAGTCGTCAGGTGCCGATTTTGTGCTGCGCTTACCTCCACACCCGGTACATCCAGCTGCCCCCCCAATCTTCGCCATCCACCAGTTTTTGCAGATTGGTCCGACGGCTACCGTATCAATCTCCTGAATCCGGCGTTGAAGTGGAATGCTGGTCCGCCAGACGACGCTGAAGCGTTCTTCGTCTGGTTCGAAATAAAGCGTATCTACATGCACTTCTGGTTCGTGCACCTGATAGTCAGTTCCCAGAATTCGAACCGGCATCTGACCCAGATTCGGGAGCTTGAAGCGAACGTGCGGTCTACCCTGCATCAGATTGAGCAGTTCCACGATCTCACCGCCCCGAGGAAATTCGATTTGTTGGTCCTCTGGTGCACACTGATAGTAGCGGTCGTCAAAATCCTCAGGCAAGAACGGGAATACGTCACGGCGCCATCGCTCATCGTATGTTCCTGCATATGTAGTTCGCTTCGGATCGGATCGGCTGATTGCTGACAGTGCACGAGGCTGATAAATCTTCTTCGGAGATTGAATCGGGTCGTCAGCAGATTCGAGATTCGGCATTGAAACGCCGACCATCTCTTTACTCGATGGCCCGTACCCGATGCCTATCGGATTTTCCCGATGCGTGAACGATTGTCTTCCACTATCGCCCTCGACAATCTGAACCCCGCCGTAGGCCCTCCCATAATGCAGCGGCACACGCGTGATCGGCGCAGGCTTGCCCGGCCTAATTCCAGTCAACCGCTTTTCCCAGAGACGATCGCCAAAGACGCGCAACGTCTTGTTCATTGCACCGACTTGAACTCGAACATCCAATTGCGTCACGGGACTACGATCAGACGCGTAGGCGTTGGCGTTAAACAGCACGTCGCACCGCTGTTTGCGCAACACGAAGTCCGCTTCGTAGAGTGACGCCGATAGACCTGGTTCACCAGCGTAGACGTCAGCCATAACGAACGGTTGGCTTTCGATCGGCTTAGCCGCGCCATCATTAGCGGGTATGCCATATGTGCCCTTCGCAACGATGATCAGATGCTCACGCCCCTCGACATCGAGGGCAGTAGAGACCTCGACCGAGGAGTACTTGCTTCCATTCACGATGTCCACTGCGACGTCTCCTCGTCGCGTCAGTTGAGTTGGACCGATCCACCTCGAATGCGCTGCGTCGCACTCGCGTGGCTGGTGACATATGTGCCGCGGATCTGAACAATACCGTCGCGCGTCAATAAAATCCGTGCATTGCCGCAGCGAAGCTCGATCTCTTGTTGTGCTTCGATGACGATCCGTTCGCCGACCATCGCAGCAGCGCTTTCGTCTTTATCGCTCAAGGTCGGCTCTAGCAACAAGCCCATAACGATCGGCTGCGTCGTGTCGCCGCCAACGAACTGCACAGCGCAAGTGCGATCTGCTGAAGTTTCGTCGAGCGGGGACAAGCACTGCGCCCATGCGTCCTGCAGATCAATCGTGAGGAAACTGATCTGAACTCGACCGTCCTCTCTGATGCGACGAATTCGTGCAAGCGCTACCCCAAATCGCAGATCGTCCGGCTTCGTTGACGATGACTTCGATACACTTTCGGACAGCGCGCCCTCGATCTCGACACGGAGGGAATCAGGTAGACGAGTGTTCATAATCAGTTCCCGAGAATTTTCTTGCCCTTCATGTTGATTTCGCCGTCAGCCTTATAGTGCTGCTCGCCGGTGCTCCCGACATTGATCTCGTGTCCGTTGATGGAGATCGTGCCATCGCTCTCCATCACAAGGTGCGCTTTGCCAACCTTGATTTCCAATCGATCTCCAGCAGTAATGGTCCAGGTTTTTCCAACCAGCGTCGTCTTGGAGAGGCCAATCTCTTCGGCCTGTGCGAGCCCGACGACCGTATTCATTGCACCGCCGACCGCTACGTTGTAACCGGCGCCTATCGTCAGTGCCTTGGCGAGTCCGATCGTCTCGGTTGAAGCGAGCGCGATCAGAAGATTCTGCAAACCTTCGATCGTCTCATTTCGGTTACCTCCGACCGTCAGGGTCTCGTTGCTACCAACTCGTTCGGTTCGGTCCACGCCGATCGTGATGGTCTCGTTGTTGTCGACCGTCTCGGTTCGGTCATGACCAACATGCACCGTTTCGTCGTGGTCTATATTCTTCGTGCGATCGTTGCCGACCCAATGTGACTCGTCGTGCTCGACCTCGATTCGCTGATCCTTCTCGGCGTGCAGCCACACCTCTTCGGCGCCCTTCTTGTCCTCGAAGCGGATTGCGTTGGCCGTGTTCACGTTCCCGGTCTTGGTCGAGCGTGTGAGAATCCCGCTCTGCGTCGCGTTCGCCGGCAAACCCCACGGCGGCATGTTTGCCGAGTTGTAAACGCTTGAGATGATCAGGGGGCGGTCCGGATTCCCATCGAGGAAAATTACGACCACCTCGTTACCGATCCGCGGTATCTGAATCATCCCGAATCCGCTGGCGGCCCACGGCTGCCCAACGCGCACCCAGCACGAACTCCCCTGATCGCGCTTGCCCAGACGATCCCAGTGGAACTGCACCTTCACGCGGCCCAGGTTGTCCGTGTAGATCTCCTCGCCCTCGGGCCCAACGACGACCGCAGTTTGCGGCCCGATGATCGACGGCCGCTCGACGGTGAACGCCGGACGATACGGAATCTTCTTGCGGATGCAGGTGAAGCTGCACTGATAGGTCGCGGCACCTTCTCCGGCCTGGTAATTGTTCGTGCCGCTATGCGACACCGTGGTCAGCAGGAACTGGCGATCTTCAGGCTTGGTGCTGCCGTGGTCGTAGTGATCGTCGAGCTCGAAATACAGGCAAGGCGACAACCGCCGGCTCGTGCTCGTTCCGACGAAAATCTTACTGTGCGCGGCAAGCGCCTGCGTCCTGAAACGCGTCAACGCCTCGCCACGATCACTATCGGGAAAACCATGCTCCCCGAGGTAGTCGTAGACTTCGTACGATGGCACGTCGCCCTGATCGACTTCCGTGCCTCCAGACACATACCTGCGCGCGTGCGGCACCTTGTAATCGAAGGTCTTCAATCCGACGTGCGTGGACTCGAGCTGGCGGCTCGCCTGAAACGTGGTGATCACCGCCAGATTGTCGAGCGCCTCGCCCTTCGTGTACTGCAGCACTGGACTGCGGCCGCCGATCGGCTTCGCGGCAACCGAGTTATCCGTAATGATGAGCTTGTGATCGTCCTTCGCGTGCTCGAAGAAGAAGAACAGCCCGTCCTCCTGCATCAGACGCTCGACGAATTCAAGATCCGTCTCCCGATACTGCGTACAGTAGCTGCGATTCTTCGTCGCCTTCGACAACCGGAACTCGAACGACGCAATCTTCCCGTATTCGCGAAAGACTTTCGAAAGAATTGCTTCGGTATTCTCTTCCTGAAAAATCCGAATGTCCCGGCTGCGCGAAAGCATCCACAGCCAAGGCACGATGGTCGCACTGTAGAGCGTAAAGCTGCCGTCATGGTCGAGGTGCGAGAAGTTGGCCACGTACCCGTGGAAGTACCGCTCTTCCGAACTCGCCAATGCATCGGTCAACTGCAACGTAATCGTTACAGGTTGGCCGATCAGCTTTTTCAGTTCGATATTCGAATCTTGAGAAGCAAGTCGAACGTAGAACTCGAAATTCTGAGATAAACCCTCAGTACCCTGAAAATCGACGAGCACCAGATCAGACCGTCCTTTCATTGGCGTCTGGATGGTGAACAAACGGTTGCTCTGTAGCCCAAAAAAGCTTGGAATATCTAACAGTTGCATGGCGCCCTCGGAACCCCGCATCGGAACGGCAGGATATTATTCGTCGACGGATATTAAACTGCGTGCCCCGGGAAGGATCAAGTTTTGCGTTTCGTTTCTGTACCTGGAATATGGGGACGGAGCCGCACGGAAGGTGAATGGATAATCTTCTGCCCCATTACGAATACGAGATCGGTCTGCTGTTGCGTGGCGTTGCCGAATTTGCCCGACGCTATCCGAAGATTGGCGCCCGACTGGGCATCGCCAATGGCCAGGGCGATCTGCATGTCGACCGGATGATCCAGACATTCGCGCTGCTGGCCGCCCGTGTCGACGCGAAGCTCGAGGACACCTACCCCGAGTTCACCGAATCGCTACTCGAAATTCTTTACCCGCAGTACCTGCGCACCGTGCCCGCCTGCGCGATCGCCCAGTTCGATCCGACCAACCTGTTCGGCCAACTTACGGTGCCCTTCACGATGCAGCGCGGTACGTTGCTCGATGCGAATGCGGCACCGTGCCGGTTTCAAACCACCTACGATGTCACGCTGGCGCCGCTGCGGATTCACTCCGCACGTTTTGCCCCGGCCACGATGGTCCCCGCGGCTGTCCGGCTTCCGGCCAACGTCTCCGCCATCCTTTCGATCGCGTTCGAAAGCGCAACGCCGACCGAGACGTTCGATGGCGCGATCCCGTCTGGCGAGGTTCGTATTCACCTGGCGGGTGACCGCGCCCGCGTCGCCGCGCTTGCCGACGCGCTGCAGCTGCGTGCAAGCGCGGCGTTTGTCGAGGTCGATCAGAGCGGCCGGTGGGCGGCATTATCAAAGATCCCGATCGAATCGGTTGGCTTCGACGAGAAAGAACGGCTGTTGCCGAAAGAATCCACCAGCACGTCGGACGCATGCCAAACCCTGATCGAGTCTTTCGCGTTCCCCGAGAAGTTCGATTTCGTCGACATCGACCTGGGGCGAATGCGCCGCGCTTCGCGTGCGCCGGAGGCGCGACAAATGACGTTGCACCTTGCCATTCGCGACGTGCCAGCGGGATCGGCTGCCGCCCAGGCACTGCACGACCTGGACGTCACGTCGTTCAAACTTTTTTGCACGCCGGTCGTCAATCTGTTCAAGCGAGACGCCACGCCCATCCAGCTGACGACCACCGATCGGGCGCACCCCGTGACGCCCGAGCCGCTGGAGACCGGCACGCCGCTCGACGTGTACTCGATCGACGCCGTTCATCTGGGTGATCGGACGCAGTCCGAACTCGAAAAGGGAATGCCTTCCTCCGCTGCGGCTTCACGCACGACCGTGCTGCCGTACCGCGCGTTCAGCCATGGCCGGAAACCTAATCCTGTAATTGCTTACTGGACTGCGTTCCGGGATCCGCATGCAGCGGCAGGCAATGCACGTGCCCCGCTGCTACTGTCGCTCGTCGGGCTGGAAGGTAACACCGCCCGGGTGAAGCACCCGCAAATTGATGTCGACGTCACGGCCACCAATGGAGAACTACCTTCGCGGCTACCGATCGGCGCGCCGGACAGCGACCTCGTTCATGAAGGCGCCGCGCTGGCTTGCCCCATTCGGTTGCTCACGCGGCCGACTCTGCCGAGCGCGCTTGCGCGTGGGCACGATGCGTTGTGGCGAGTCGTGGCGGGCATGTCGTTGCATCCGTTCGATCTGACGCAGACTGGCCTGAAGGCATTCAAGGATTTCTTGCGGCTGCACGCACCGCGCGCGAACATCGTCGCTCAGCGCAGCATCGACGCGATCGCCGGGCTGGACTACCAACCTGCGAGGAAGTGGATGTCGCTCGACGGTCATTTCCCGTCGTTCGTGCGTGGTGTCGAGATCATCGTGTCGCTCGATGAAAGCATGTTGCGCGATGTCACGTTGCACCTGTTCGCACGAGTGCTGGATCTGCTTTTCGCCCCGTACGCACCGACGAACAGCTATGTACAGCTCATCATCCGTTCGTCGCAAACCGGACACGAACTGCACCGCTGCCCGGCGCAATCCGGAACGCGGCCGTTGATCTAGTCAATGCAGATAGCCGACCAGAATGCCAGCGCCGGCGCCCGCTTGCAGGCCAACCGTCGTGCCGCCCATCAGCAAAATCGCAGGGGCATGCGCAATCGCGATCTCGGCGAGCCACGTCATCGCCGGATTCGACAGGCCAAGGGCAAGCTGTGCCGAATTGATCCCCAGGATCATCGCCGAGCCAGCCTTGCCGTAGCCGATGCCCACACCCCCATCGAGGTACACCGTAGCGCCCTGGAAATCGCTCTTGGTCAACTCGGTCCCACTAAACGCCGGCGCCATGTAGATGAGCCCCGCACTATCGAACGATTTGAGAGAGCCGGCCCCTCCGACCTCGTGCCCGGCGATCTTGGGTATCTTGATCTCCGGCAGGGAAAATCTCGGGAGCTTGATCTTCGGGAGACGAAGGCCGAAACCGATGCCCACACCTACGCCGCCGTAGTAAAAATCGGTTTCGGTTCCACCGGGGTCGGCGAGAACGATCGTGCCGCCGGACGCGACGACGAATTCGATGCTGACGCCGCCCGTCGCTCCCGTCTTATAGCTCCAGTTGCTTGGTCTCAGAATTGACACGGCCAATCCTCTCAGAGGTTGTTATTTTTTTGACGGAAGATTCATCGCCGCGAAGAAGATGAATCCGATGCCGAAAATCGTGGCCATCAACGTCCAGTTCCACACGGCACCGAACCGGTCGATCGTGGCAGTGCGGGCGGGCGCCTCCGGCTGATACAGGACGGTAACCTTGTCGCCCACCTTGGTACCGTAGATCATCCCGCCTTGCGGGTAAGACACGCGTTCGCCTGTTTTCGTCACGAACTCGATCTGCGGGTGGCTGCCACCGGCGTTGAGGCTGACCACCTCGCCAGGCACAGCGATCGCAGTCTGCAGGAACCCTCGCGTGGACCACCCGATGACAGCCGCGATCACGAGAAAAACGACCCCGATCGCAATGCCTGCAATTGCCTTGAACATGAGCCCTCTCGATTTCTGTTATTCGACATGCGGCACCCCTTCAGTTGCGGGTCTGTGCGCGATTTTAGCGCATTGCCGGACACCGGCCGCCGACGCGCCGGACGGACGGTTACCGATTTCGGATCGCGTTTAGCCGGTCCGCTACGTCCGCACCTCGCCCTTCATTTCCGTGTGGTTTCGTGCCGCCGCTTTTGGCACGTCTTGTCGGTCGTCGTGATGCCGATGAAATAGCAGCGCGCGCACCAGTGGCCGCGTCGGATCGTATTCGGCGTGGCGAGCCATCGGTGGCCGCGAGCACATTCCCCACCCGATAATGTGTGTCTCCGTCGACATCAAAGACAAGCTGGCGAGAGAATAGTCAACCTGAGGTCACGGCCTTTACCTCGCATTCATATGCCGCATCTTGCCTCGGCCGTGCAACGTTCTATTGCTGAATCGTCGCACTCTTCAACAGGCCGCCAACAAACTGCGCACTCGCCTTTTCCAGCGCGAGCGCCTCGAGTTGCTAGCGGATCGCGGCCTGCGCCTGATTGAATGCCGGCACCTGCGTCGGTCGCTTGGCGTCGAGCTTCACGATAACGCGCGCGCCGTCGACCGGGATCGAATCGGGCGTAACGGCACCGACCGGCAGCTTCTCAAGCGCCTAGGCGATCACGACCGGCAATCCGGATGTCTTGCCCTTCGTCGCCGGCGTCGTGAAGCTCACCCAAGGCAACTCCCCACCGCTATCGCGGCTCGGCGCGATGCTGTACTGGCGAGCCAGACCTTCAAACGACTTCCCTGCCTTCAGTTCGCTCACGACGGTGCCGACCTCTCCGACGTTAGAGAAGAGTCATGTAGGGGCTCCAAGCTTTCCGACGTCGCATGGCAGAGAAGCGTGCAAGGTCACAGCTCGCGCCTATTTGCCCATGCTCGCCTTTTCTGCCTCGCAAGGCTGGCATGGAGCGGCCCAGTCGAACCCACCTCCCTTCTGGACAATCTTCGGAAATCCATTGGAAGCGCGCACCGTGTTGCAGTTGGGCCAGCGCTTATCGAACGTCCGTACAATCATCCTGTCCGGCGGTAGAAATTTATCGAGCCATTGTGGGCCGCCGTCCTTTTGTAGCAGGTCAATCGCCAGCACATGCACGCCGGACATTGGAACGTCTGCCCAATTGCTCGGACACGAAGCCTCCAGCGCCTTCAACTCTGGTGTCGCAGCATATTCCGGATTCCCGCCGAATACATATCCGGCGTCAAACAGGGCTTTCTTGGTCTGTGGTTCGCACTGAGCCCATGCCGTTGCCTCTGCCGCCGTCGTCGGAGCTTTGGTATTGATTGACGCTCAATAGGTATCAAACCATTCCTGCCCCGTCTGGTAAAACCAGCCCTTAGTCGCTCCCCATGCGACTGCGGCCGCAATGACGATGACGCCCAAGGCGCTGCTTCCACTATCGTTGCTGCTCACGTCTGCCCCCGGCTCTTTCTATTACTCGAAAGCATTATCGGAGTTGGGGAGGCAGCGGGCAATCTGACACTGGGCGGCGAAGCGACCGCGACACGACGAGCCTCGTGATGAATTGACCAAATCTGGTTACACCACGGTTACATGGACGACTGATTGATGGCTGATGCAGCGAGAGAGCGGAGGTAAGCACTTGATTTTACTGGCCCGCCCTACACGATTCGAACGTGTGACCTACGGCTTAGAAGAACGGAAGTTTGAAAATAGACGGGAACGAAAGCGCAGTCGAATCAACGAATTAAAGCGATAGCCACCCCATAGCCGGCTACGCTTTCGCGCCCATTTTAGTCAATTTGCAGGCATTCGGGGCACACTCTGGGCACGGCCCCAGCGACCTACTTGTCTGCCGCGGGTTCGGCCGCCATGTCCTCGGCCGGGTATAGCTGCAGCATCGCGCGCGCCGCCTCGACGTTCGACGTCGTCAGCCATTCCTCCCAATCGTCCGGCCGCAGGATCACGACCGACCGCTTCTCGTCGCCGGGCCGGTGCATGTGCTTCATGATCGGGTGCTCGTCGCCGTTGACCGTGATCATCGCCATGGTGTGTTGCTCGGTGCCGTCCGGGCGCTGCAACGTGCGCCAGATGCCTGCGACGCATAGCGACCGCCAGCCGGCCAGCCCGATCCGATAGCGGATGTACTTGCCCGTCTCCCAGTTGGGCTCATAGATCCATTTCGCCGGGATGAGGCAACGCTTGCCGGCCCGCCTTGCCGGCCCGTACAGCGGCGATTTCCCGAGGTTGTCGTCGCGCACGTTCATCGTGCTGCGGATGATCGGCGGCTTGCGGCCCTGCTCCTTCGCCTTCTCGACATTGGCCTTCTGCAGCGCGCGCGGCCAGAAACCGAAGCCCGCGATCAGCGGCTTGAACTGCCCGTCGATGCTCGCGACGATCGGCGCGTCGTAGTCCTGGTAGATCTCGGGCTTCCACGGCGTCCAGCGGTACAGATCGCGGAAGTTGTCGATCTTGAGCTCGCTCAGGCCCGGATCTTCGCCCGGCGCGACGTAGTTCGTGCACATCGCCGTCCCCAATTTTCGATCTTGACGACCCCATCTTACCCCGGGATACACTGTGTTTTTATACAGTAGCGGTAACGTGATCAAGCCGCAGTGGGCTTACATTTGGGAGTATGGGTTCCAAGACGACAAGAACCGCCTGAGGACCCCGATCGAGCTCACGAAACCGGAATTTGAATTTTGGATTGATCAGGACGCACGGGCGGTGTTCCTAGGCTCGTGCACGCCGATCGAGGCCACCAGGATCGATCGTAACCGTGTGCCGCTCACAGATCCACGCTTCAAGATGAAGCCAGTGATGCGGGAGTTCGATGCCCCGACGGATGCTGAGCTTCGTGCGCTGTGGCGCGAGTACACCGACCTTCAGGTCCGGTGGCTCATCCTTGAGATTCGCGCACTACGCAAATCGCTCGAACGCATCGAAGAATGGTATGAATATACCGACAAGAACGTCACCAACAAGGGCGATCTAGCCGGCGCACAGGGGCAGTTGTATCGACGCGAGAGGAGATGCGGCGCGCCGGGATGAAGTGACGGGCCTGTGGCATCCAGAACGCTCTGGAACAGGAGGCGACCATGTCCACGATCGATGAAGAATTTCGCACATCAACTGATGACTGGCACGGGGTTGCATACGCTCACGAACGCGAGGCTGACGGTTCTTTCCGGGATTACCTGCAACGAATTGCGCCGGAAATTCCGCCCCATCACGTGATCACGAATGTGCAGATCGTACTGTGCACGACGTATGCAAAGGAAGGACGCACCCCATTTCTCAGGATCTCGCACTTCGATGCTGGGGATACGTCCGATCCGGTCGCCGCATTCCATGAGCGTGTCGCAACCAACACCCTCAATTCGAAATTCACTGAAGTGAAGTGCGGTCTCGACTTGTTCGAGGCATTCAGCGATTTCGAGATCAGCTTGACGGCGCGTGGCTACGACATAGTGCCGATCGACGAACCAGGCGCCATCTACCGCAGCCAAGACGACATAGACGATGGCCCCGAGAACTAAACACGCAGTGCTGGGATACCTCAAACGGCGATATCGAAAGATCGGTTAGACTTGACTTTCATAAAAGAAGCGTACGGGGCGCGAATTGAATCAACACGTCATAAGCCGGTTAAGCGGTATCCACAAAATGCTAGTTGGAGCGTATGAATCCAACATTAGCCTATCTTCCAACACTAAAGGACTTGAGCGCCAGACCTTCATCGATAGCTTTCTGTCGCAGGTGTTGCCGTCGCACTTTCGCTTCGGTACTGGTGACGCAACTGACCAGGCGGGGAACAGAAGTGGTCAATTGGACGTAGTCATCGAATACCCGTTCGTTCCGAGCTTGCCGATTGTTGGATCGGAAAAGACTCGCCTCTACTTGGCCGAAGGGATTTCTGCTGTCATCGAAGTAAAGTCAGATTTATCGAGTCAATGGAGCGAGGTCGAAGCAACTGCGAGCAAGCTCTCAGCCCTCAAACGGCAGTTCGGCAGTGGTATCGCCTTCGGCCCAACGGCCCTGCCACACATACCGTTTTTCGTCGTTGGATTCAAAGGATGGAAATCACTCGATACGATGAGGTCGAAGTTGAGACCCGGGGTGATCGATGGAATCCTTGCCGTCGATTCCTTGATGTTCTGCAGCACGGGCGATTTTCACGGTATTAGCACCCCGGGCAATCCGGCGGCGCTTTGGGCCTTGATCTATTGCCTGCACTTCGCTGGCAGTATGGGTGGATCCCTCGCGGTCGAAGCACCGCTTCAGTACGTGCTAGGGCAATGACTCGGGGCTAGGTGTGAGAATTAACATCCCGGCGTTGCCGGGCGCACCGCACACACCCAGCCCTGCACTGCCTTCAGTTTGTCGATTTCGCGCTGATCGTCGCCAGCGACGGCGAAAACGCGTTCTGCAACCGCTGGGTCGAGGTCTTCGACGAGCCCGGCGGCACGTTGATAACGACGTTCTTCAGCGTGCCGTCGATCACGCGCTGCACCGTGTCGGCAATCAGCACATGGTGCCAGTTGACGCGGAACTTGATCGCCTGCCGGTGCTTGAAGAAGTACCGGCTGAAAAACAGGTGGTCCCGCTCGCACTTCGCCTTCAGGACGGCCCGCTCGATGGCGGGGTCAATACTCGTCTTCGAGCTTGGCGACGGCGGCTGCGACCTGCTGTTCATCGACGACGACCGTCCTGTTCACGATTGGGCCGCCGTCCTCCCCGGTATGTTCGAGGCGGCGCCGGTTCGTGAACGCGTCGCCGGCCTCTTTCGCCGCCTGTTCGAGCAGCTGCGCCATCAACGGCAAGTTGCCGCGCTGCTCGGCCAGTGCTACAGCGCGATCGAGCGCGCGCAGACGAACCGCGCGGTGCGACACGCCAATTCGCGACGTGTCGCTTAGGAATTCAGCCCTCGTCCGCTCGAAGATCTCCCGATATTTCTTGCTGAGCGCCGAGCCGGCGCGCTTCGTCGGGTCGTATCGCTCGCACTGCTGCGGCGACACCTCGACGCCGAACTCTTCGCGCACCGCCTTCGCGGCGCGCGACGGCGTGTCGAAACAGGCGAGCGCCTGCGTGACGAACACGTTGATCGGTTCGGGAAGTGCTGCCATAACGGAAAACTTTCAGGGGGACTACGCGGCACGCAGGATGCAAGTACCGCAGGCCCGGGCGATGTCGGCATGGCCAACCTCGGGCGCGCGCTGAGCCGCCGCGACGAACTTCGCCGTGTCGCCCGCGCCGCCGCCGACGCCGTAGCGCCGGACGATGCCGACGAATTCCTCGACGTCGTGCCCGCGGATGCCGAGCTTGGGCATGCCGTCCTTGGTGAAGGCCGGCGCGCTGAACGCATCGAGGCGCTGACCGATGTGATACAGCTCGTGTTCGACGAGCGCGCACCACTGCAGATCGTTGCACTCGCGCGCATAGTGCGCGTCGAGCGTGATCAGGAACGCCGGCACGCGGCCGAACCATTCGCAGAGCTGCTGCTCCTGCCGGGCGCGCTGCCAGCCGCCGGCGCGGATCATCACCTCTTCGCACTGGCCGACGACGCGGCGCATCTGGCGCACGTTCTCGACGGCCGCCCAGAGATAGGCGACATCGGCGTCGATCAGGTGCTTGTGGTCGTCGTTCTGCAGCGGCGCGCCGTCGCACAAGAACGTGTGGTGCACCCAGTCGTTGACGCCATCGGCCGGTGCAATGTGTCGGAACCGGTTCGATTCGTCAAACAACGTCTCAGGCGGAGCTGGGCGTAGAGTCGCCGCGTCCATGCGAACTCCCAAGGTAGTCGCCATATCTGATCCTCGAAATTGCTCCGACGTCGTAGAATCAAAAGTCCACACTACTTCGGGGAAACTATGGAAAAGAAAGAATTAACAAAGGCAGCACGGGCGCTCCGCCATATGATCGGTTTTGCCGGCGGCTTTGCGCGTACAGGAACACAGAGCCAGGTGTTCCACGCATTCGAGGAAGCTGCAACAGCGCTCACGAACTTGATCGCTGTCGTAGAAGAGCAGCAGAAGGAAATCGAGCGTTTGAAGGCAAATCCGCCGCGCTAATTCGCTTGCGTTCCGCCCCACTTCAATCGACGGCGATCGTGTGGGAATAGCCCGCGGGCTTTCGCTCAGCGGGCCCTCCGCTACTGCCCTGACGCTCCAAAATTCTCGCGTAGAATCATCGGGCCGGAATTCACCGGCTCACGCTACGGGAGTTAATTCGATGGCAAGCACTGATGCAAAAAATCGAGCGACCGAACTCGTAAAGGCAGCACTCGAAACGGGTCTTTTCGAACCTGGGTCACCTTCTGGTTGGCTCGCTGAGCCGGAGAAAAACGGCGCGGCTCTCGGAAAGCTCATTGCTGCCGCAGTCAAGGCGGCAACGGACGAACTCGACAAACTGTAACGAAAAAGCCCGCTGGTTTTCGCTCAGCGGGCTCAACGTGTCTGGTGCCAGCAGGGCGGCGGAAACCCGTCTGCACCTCGCGGCGCGCTGGCTGATCACCTCGCTGCGTCTTCCCCGCCGGCGGAGCTAAGGCCGTGGCGAGTATAGCGCGCGGACGCGCCACAACGAAAAAGCCCGCTGGCTTGTCGGCTCAGCGGGCTTCGATGTTGGTTGCGGGGATAGGATTTGAACCTATGACCTTCGGGTTATGAGGCCGACGAGCTGCCAGACTGCTCCATCCCGCAGCCGAGGTTGTAGGCGAACAAGTCCGCCGATGCAATGGCATTATGCCGGAGTTGCCCCTTCCGGGCCTCGCTTCGGCGATGCCCCCCCTTAACCCTCGACTCCCTGCGAGGGGAGTAAGTCCACAGGTTTGCTCACAGCTTGGTTCTGTTTCATGCTTACTTGGTGCCGAGCTGACCAGATGCGGCACAGTTTCCGAACTTTAAGCACGGTGGCGGGTTATGTGGGGGGTGGTAAGGAGGATGCAGACTCCGTCGCCCGGGCTGTACTGGGTATTGCTGCCCTGAACCGGCGTTTCCCGGGTCTCCACCCGCGCCACTGTTGGGGCAATATGCCGAGCTCTCGGGTACTCCGGGCGGAAGCACAACGATACCGCCTTCCCCACAATCAACATAAGTTGGTTCCTTTACGCCAGGCTTCGCAATATGCTTTCCGTGTTGGCCTTCGGCTGCGAAAGGCACTCCTAATCCGAAGACCAACATCATTAAAGCCGGTCCTAATATCCGCCGACAGCGCGTGGCTTTAATCGGTGTCGGCGGCATTCCCAATTGGAATTCGCATCTCCCGTTGATCGCTCTTTCAAATATCTCCGTTTCGCCCCTCCCTAGAAGGTGTACTGCATGCGGATTCAGCTTAGTTCCCTACTACGCTGCTGAAGACCGATTGAGCCCAGATGAAGTTGATGGTTTCGCCTCGAGCTGATTTTCAGATTTGAATTCAACATCCGGCACGCAAGGGACATGCCATCTACGTCTAGGCGTCGATTTAGGGCTGGTTGGAGCGGGCAAAAAGGCGGATTGATGCGGAAAACTTCGAAATTGTTTCATCCCCGAAACATTTGAGCGCGATTGCGGCTATCGACCACGAATATTTGGTCATTTTTCGCGGGAGATCAAGTAGTCGGATGTCGAGTATTTGTTTCTATTGCGCTTTGAAGTGGTTCCGCCCTTTGCGAACGGAGTTGCCGTCGGTGGTAACGACCGAAGTTGTTTCATTAGCGATATGCAGATGACACGGCGACGGCCCGATGCTGCGCTCGCGCCACCACGAAAGACTAATTGTCTATTGGTATAACTCCATCGTAATGACGAGATGCAAACAAAAAAGCCCGCTTTCGCGGGCTTCGTTGCTTCGGACGCACGTATGACGTGTATCGAATATCGTGGATTATTGTGTGTGAAACACACATTGTCAAGCGGTCGTTCGCTCCCGAAGCAATCCGAGCTCGCTGTACCGCCGTTCGATCACCGACCACGCGAGTCCCTCGACGCCCGCCTCCCCGGTCTTCTTGTCGCCCTCGATCCACCGGCGCACCGCCGCGTTCTGCTTGCTGACCGTGTTCACGTGCGCGTCGCACTCCTCGGCGATATCGACGAGATCGCACTTCACGCCAAAAAGCCGCTCGATGATCGCCCGGCGCACGCGGTAGTGCGAGAAGCCCGAGCAGTAGGCGGCCCGACGCGCAGCTGCTCGTGGCTCGCATTCGCGAGACGCGCCATGTCGTCGATGATCAGCTTCACCCACGCGTCGCGCGGCAGGTTCTCCACGTTCTTCAGCGTCGGCCCCTTCAGCGATCGCCAGTCGTCGGGACCGCGGACGATCAGCCCGCAGCCGGCGGGAATGTCTTCTTTCTTCAGGAGGCCGGCGGGCGCGGCAAAGATGACGCCGGCCGCGAAACGCAGATACGACGTCCATTTGCCGGCCGTCACATCGCGCCGGAAGTCGGCGACGCTGATCTTGCATTCGTAGGCGATTGGCTGGAACCGAGCAAACGAGCACGGGACCGTGTAGACGTCCGGCCGCGGCGATCCGGACGGTCCGAGCTGCATATCGGTCCAGACGAGCCGATCCGACGCGCCGCGAAGGTGCGCCGCAAGGTCACGCGCGAGGTCATCGTGGGCCCACGTCATACCGCCGTCTCCCATTCAAAGTGACCCATCGCGCATGCGCTAAGATGGTTGTGCCGCCAGTACACACGGCAACCAACAATGCGAGAGACCAGATGCCGATCATGACCGTGACAGCCGCAATTGCCGGCCTGAAGAACACCATTGACCTTGCTAAAGCCGCGATCGCCACGCGTGACGAACTCAAGCTCGCCGAAATGCAGCAGTCGATCAACGACCGTGTCATTGACGTCCAAAACGCGGCCCTGGCTCTGCAGGAGAAGCAATCGTCCGCGCGCGACGAGATTGACCACCTCAAGGACGAACTTCGTGAAGTCAAAACGACGCTGGCAGAGCTGGAGCGCACGCAGTCTGAACGAGACAAGTACGTGCTGCACGCCGTTAGCGAAGGCGCTCTCGTGTATTCGCTGAAGAGCGAGTGCGCGATTCAGGGGGTACCTGCGCACTTCCTCTGTCAGCCCTGCTTCGACGGCCCAGAGAAACGTAAGGTTGTTCTCGAGTACACGCCCGGGCAAAGAGCTGGCGTATACGTTGTCGATCCGCGCTGGTCGTGCCCGGTATGCAAGCATGGTGTCAACGTGCGGAATTGACATCGCGTAGCCGCGTACGCTTCGTTCGCCACGCCCCCACTGCGCGGCAAACCGCACAGGCGCACCGCCCAGCAGGATTTCGCGGAACAGGACGCCGACGCGCCAGCCTGCGCGGAACGCCGCGTGCTCGAACAGATGGGTCAGCACGTGCCGCCCTCCTTCGTGTTGTCGATTGGCGCCGCCTCCGGCCGCACGCGTTCGAGCATCCAGAGCTGATCCGGACGGAACGCGAGGTAGTCCTGCGGCGGATCGCGGAAGATGAAAAGGTGCTTTTCCTCGACGAGGCCGAGGTAGGTCATGGGGCGTCCGAGCTTGCGGACGAAGTCCTTGCCGATGTCACGGCGACTGATCGTCACCGTCATGCCGCCGCCTGTCGTTGGCCGAACGCCTGCTGAACGTACGCACCGATCGCCTCGTTGCTGAGACGGCGGTATTCCTCGATCGCCTTGCGCTCCTGAATGGCGAGCCACTGCCGCGGGTACAGCCGAGATCATCGGGCTCAAAACGAAGGGCACGCCGGAGGTCGCGACCGCCCCGGTCAGGAACGCGAAGCGCGTGATGCTCGGCACCGAGGAAACGCCCCGGCTGATCCAGTTCGCGGCCGACATGTTCCGCTCCGGTCGCTTCACAACCGAACCTGCACGAGCTCTACGAAGCCAGCGGGAAAACCGTTCTGGTCGTCGTGGCAAACCCGGGCGAGCACACCGGCGGCATGGACGAGATCCGCGGCGAATCGGATCAGCGCGGTTTCGACCTCGGCCGCGAGTACACCGACCAGGACGGCGACGGCATGGCCGGCGAGCGCCCCAACGGGGACGACGTGGTCGACGCCGAGTTCCGCGAGGTGCCGAAGCTCGGCGACGGCCCGACGCAAGCACAGCTCGACGAACAGCATCAGGCCGGCCGGCGGCCGCCGAAGGCAAGCCCGAGAGCGAATGTCCCGTGATGGCCGGCGAGCTGTGCATCGCATGGGTGAAGGGCTGGAAGGAGTGGCACGAGGAACAAGCCGCCTCCGGAGACGAGGATCCGCTGTACCCCAAAGTCGAAGCGTTCGTGATCGAGCAGCAGAAAGTGACGATTTCGAGCGTGCAGCGCCAGTTCAGGATCGGCTACAACCGCGCCGCGCGGCTGGTCGAGCTGCTCGAAACGAAAGGCATTGTCAGTGCGATGGATTCGGAAGGCGGCCGCACGGTGCTGCGGCCGCGCGGACCGCAGGGAGAGGAATCATGAAAATCACTGACATTTACGTGGCGAACGTGCTCGGGATCCGCACTGCTGATATCCGGCTCGCGAAGCCCGTCGCCCTCTTCACCGGCCCGAACGGCGCCGGCAAGAGCAGCCTGCAGGAAGCCGTGCGCATGGCGCTCACGGGCGACACGGTGCGCGTCGCGCTGAAGAAGGAATACGGCTCGCTCGTCTGGAAACCGACGCCATGGTGCCAGCGCGCGATGAACTGGCGAAAAAGGTGCGTGCCATCCTCGCCGCACTCCCTGTCGAGCAGCACAAAGCAGCGCCGGCCGGCCTGAACTTCGAGCCCGACGCGCAGCATGGCATCGCCGATATGGTGAACATCGGCTACGCGCTGATGCAGCGTATCGCGCAGATGGCACCCGGCTATAGCTGGTGCGAGTGCCCGACCGAGATCCACACGGGCCGGATGGCGAGAAATCGCCCGAGGGAAAGTACAGGACGTGGCGGCCGTCGATCCACATGCCGCGCGCGGCATCGCGCATCACGCTCGAGATCACCGGCGTGCGCGTCGAGCGACTGCAATCGATCAGCGAGTCCGACGCCCGAGCCGAAGGCGTGACGATCGAGGATCACCACATGCGCGGGTACTGCGCCGGCGCCTATCGGCCGCCGAGCATTCGCGTGTTCCACGATCTCTGGGACAGTCTGAACGCCGCGCGCGGGCATGGCTGGGATGCAAACCCCTGGGTGTGGGTTGTCGAATTCAGGAGGGTCGAACAGTGAGCGAACACGAAGAAACCGCCCTCACCCTTCAGCAAGTCGCCGAGCGCATGCAGCTGTCATATAGCACCGTGTTTTCGATGCGCAAACAAATCGGATTTCGCCTGCCCGGCTCCCGGGTCTGGCGGGTCTGGCCGTCGCGACTTGCCGGGTTATCAGAAAAACGCAACAATCTGACCCGGCTATCGCTGCGGGTCGGTGGAGAAAATGCATGTCAATCCGCAAGCGTCAAGGTTCCGGTATCTGGTTTATCGATCTCCGGACGCCAAGCGGCGAAAGAATTAGACGATCTACTGAAACAACTGAAAGGCGGGCTGCGCAGGAATACCACGACAGGCTAAAGGCGGAACTCTGGCGTCAGGACAAGCTTGGAGAGGCACCTCCAAAGCTTTTCGAAGAGGCGATCGTCCGATTTCTCCTTCTCTGTCAGGGGCAGCGGGACTTGGCGGGGAAGATCCGGCACGCGGAATATTGGCGTGATCAGTTTGCCGGCCGGCCCGTGCGGTCGCTGACAGCCGACGACATATTCAACGCGATCCCAACGCATCGGATTATCGACGGGAAACCGGCGAAGGTGCTTGCGCCAGGGACGCGTAATCGATACGTCAACACGATCCGGCGTTTGCTGAATTTGTGCCTTGAATGGGGATGGATCGACCGCGTGCCGAAGCTTCAGCGGTTCGAGGAGCCGGATGTTCGGGTACGGTGGGAACCACCCGAGGTGATCGCCAAGATGATCAACGCGCTGCGCTTGCCGTGGATGCGTGACGCAGCGATCGTGGCTGTGGCGACCGGGATGCGCGAGTCCGAGCTATTCGGCCTGCGTGTCTCGCAGCTAGATCTCGCGCAGTGCAATGCGTGGATCACGCACGAAGGCGCGAAGTCGAAACGGGCCCGGTCAGTTCCGCTGAATGAGGATGCGATGAGCGTGCTTGTGCGGCGCGCCCAGACGGCGACGGATCTCGTCTTCACGCGTGGATACACGCGCGGCGACGGGCCACCGAAGCTGATCGGGCAGATTGATAAGCGGGACTTCGCGCGAGCCTGCGAGGCGGCCGGAATGGTGGACTTCAACTGGCACGACCTGCGGCACTCTTGGGCGAGCTGGCACGTTCAGCGGGGGACACCGCTGATGGTGCTGAAAGAGCTAGGCGGATGGGAGACGATCGCGATGGTGCAGAAGTACGCGCACCTTGCGCCCAGCCACCTGGCGCAGCACGCAGGTACGGTCACGTTTTGGGCGCAGTCGGTCGAGCAGAAAGAAAAAACGCCGCTGTCGGAAGCGGCGCAATCCCTTGCTGCATAAGGCTTCTAGCTGGCCCGCCCTACACGATTCGAACGTGTGACCTACGGCTTAGAAGGCCGTTGCTCTATCCAACTGAGCTAAGGGCGGTCGAGGAGAAAAGACACGGCCTGACGCGGACTGCATTTGGCACGAGGCTTTGAGCAACGGTGGCAGCAACACCACCACCCAACACTCAAGCCCTCGAAACAAAACGGGCCCGGCATGAAACCGAGCCCGAAATTATACCCGATCATCGCGTCACATCACGCGAGACCGATCATCGCGGCATCAAACCGGCTGCGGATGCAGCATGAACCAGCCGAGACAGAACACGCCGGCGATCACGCAATACACGCCGAACGAAGCCAGCCGGCCGCGCCCTTCGAAATAGCGCATCAGGAACCGCACGCTCAGGTACGCGGCGATCGCCGTCAGCACGCCGCCGAGCAGCGCATCGGCGAGCTGGTCGCGCGCATGGAACAGCTTCGGCAGTTCGAGCACACCCGCCGCGAAGATGATCGGCGTGCCGAGCAGGAACGAGAACTCCGCCGCCTTCTCGGCCGTCAACCCGGCGGCATTGCCGGCGATCATCGTCAGCCCGCTGCGCGAGAAGCCCGGAATCAGCGCGCCGATCTGCGCGAGGCCCACGAAGAACGCCTGCTTGAACGTCATCTTCTCGGGCGCCTGATGCGCGCGGCTGCGCTGGATGCGATCGCCGAGCCACAGCAGCACGCCATTCACGATCAGCGCGATCGCGACGATCCGCAGGTCGTGAAACACGCGTTCGATGCGCTTCTCGAGGAGCAGCCCGACGATGCCGGTCGGGATCGTACCGATGATCAGCGCCCACATAAGGTGCCCGTCGTCGTTCTTGCGGCCGCCGAGCTGCGCGAAGAAGCCGCCGATCAGCGCGATCCAGCGCGCACGGAAGTACCACAGCAGCGCCAGCGCGGTGCCGAGGTGGAGCGCGACGAGGAACGGCAGCAGTTGCGGTGCGTGCTTGTCGATATGCATGCCGAACAGCGCCGGCACGAGCAGCGTATGGCCAAGGCTGCTGACGGGGAAGAGTTCGGTGACGCCCTGCAGGACGCTCAGGAATACCAGAAACCAGAGACTCACGCGTCGGTCCTTTTAGTCGAGATTAAGCGGGAAGAAAGACGGACGACGCAATGCGCGTCCGAAAAAACGCGCCCCGATTATGCCGAGCCAGGATTACTGCGCCAAGGCATTTGGCCGGATATTGCGGCAATGCACACAAACGCTTGCAATTTGTAAGCGCACAGAAAGCAAAAAGCCCGCCATTTGCATGGCGGGCCTTTCGACTTCGGCAGGAATTGCCGTCAGCGGCCGAGCTGATAGAAAAATAATACCGTGCTGCCGGTGAACATGCCGAACAGGGCGATACCCATTGCCATTGCCAGATCCATGGCCCCCTCCACGAAGTGTCATGACCCGGCAACATCACCGGTTTAGAGGCATTATCCAGACCGTTGCCAGTGTTAAAAACTCGCAATTTCCCGAGAAGGGTTTTCCCCGACCTGCCGCGGCCCGATAATGGAGCGCGCCGTGTCCCGTCCACCCGCCCAACCCGATTCGCCATGCCGATCTTCCAGCAACACGACATTCACGAACTTCACGCCGGCCCGTCGCTCGTCCGGGTCGCCCCGCAATTCGGCGGCCGCCTGCTGTCATGGCACGTCGACGGCGAACCGGTCATCTTCTGGCCGGAAACGGCCGACTGGAGCAACCTCGCGCGCGTGCGCGGCGGCAATCCGCTGCTGTTCCCGTTCCTCGGTCGCCACCGCGTCGACGGTGAACTCGGCCGCTGGCGCGACGCCGCCGGCGTGGTCCGCGACCTGCCGATGCACGGCTTCGCGCGCGACCTGCCGTTCGCCGCGCACCCATCGGCCGACGGCGCCGCCTTGTCGATGACGCTCGACGCGAACGACGCGCTGCGCGCGAGCTACCCGTTCGATTTCCGGTTCGAAACGACCTACCGGCTGGCCGACGCGCATACGCTCGAAGTCGCGCTCACGACTACCAATCGCGGCGATACGCCGCTGCCCTACTACGCGGGCCACCACTTCTATTTCGCATTGCCGCACGGCGAACGTGCCGACACGACACTCGAGCTGCCGCCGACTCGCATCTGCCAGCAACGCGCAGACGGCTCGATCAGCCCGCTCGAACCCGGTGAAGCACGCTACAGCCTCGACGATCCGAACATCCTCGATCGCTTCCACCGCCTCGACGGCGAGCCGTCCGCGCCGGTGCGCATCGTGATGCCGGGCCGCCGCCGCACGATCGAGATCGCGCTCGACGTGCCGGGCTCGATCCCGTGGTACGCGGTCACGACCTGGACCGAAAAGCCGGATTCGGACTTCTACTGCGTCGAGCCGTGGCTCGGCCTGCCGGATGCGATCCACAACGGCCTCGGGCTGCGCATGCTCGCGCCCGGCGCGATCGAAACGGCCACGCTGCGAATTCGCGTGATCCCGCTCGCAGGCTGACAACGGGCGCGCCGAAACGGCGCGCGATGACCTCGACCAAGGCCCCAAACTGCGGTGCGCGGGTCGAACCCGTTAAAATCGGACGTTTTGTGTTGCCTGCCGCGTCGTGCGCGGCAGGGTCTTGCGAGGTTCAATGTTCGGAACAACAACGAAGCGACTCTTCGCAGCCGCCTGCGCCGCCCTGCTCGTCGCGTGCGGCTCCGCGCCTGTCGGCCCCGGGTTCTATCGCGTCGAGCGCGGCGATACGCTCTACAAGATCGCGCGCGACAACCGCACGTCGGTGCAGAACATCGTGCGCTGGAACCAGATGGCGAACCCCGATGCGATCGAAGTCGGCCAGGTGCTGCGCGTCGCGCCGCCGCCCGGCACGACCACCGCATCGACGCCGTCGACCACCGGCACCGGCAGCGCGGGCCGCGCCCGCCCCGCGCCTTCCGCGCCGGTCGAATCGGCCGTCAAGCCGGCCACGAGCATTTCGCTGGTCTGGCCGGCGGCCGGCAATGTGGTCCGCACGTTCGACGGCTCGAAATCCAAGGGTATCGACATCGCGAACTCGCCGGGCACGCCGGTGATCGCGGCCGCGCCGGGCGTCGTGGTCTATGCGGGTAACGGGCTGCGCGGCTACGGCAACCTGATCATCCTGAAGCACAACGCCGATTACCTCACCGCATACGCGCACAACCGCGCGCTGCTGGTGAAGGAAGGCCAGTCGGTCACGCAGGGGCAGTCGATCGCGGAAATGGGCAACAGCGACAGCGATCGCGTCGCGCTGCATTTCGAGTTGCGCTACGGCGGCCGCTCGATCGATCCGTCACGCTACCTGCCCGCGCGCTGAGCGCGCGACAGCCGGCGCGCGATGCCGGTGTGCATCGCGTGCCGTCTCGGGCAAAATCGGGAAGGTTGAATCAGCGCTTGCGCAGACGGCCGGTAAACCGGCCGGACAGCGGATCGACGTGACGGGCAAATGCCACCAGCACGCCGATTCCGATCAGGCTGAACCCCGCAGCAATCAGAAGCAAATCCATGGTCCTATCACTGTTGTGTCGTGATCTTATGCGTCATTGTGGAATCGTGCACTGAGCCGTGGCTATTGGACGAGTCCGAACATTCCCTATCAGCAGTCACCATTGTCGATTCGTCTGCATGAAACCCTGATGTAATCCGTTCGCCCGACGCCACGTTCGACACCCAGGAGACCCGCGATGCTGCCCGCCGCCGACCGCTACGACGACCTGCTCTCCCGCTTCGGCTGGGCCGTTCCGGCCCGCTACAACATCGGCGTGGACGTCTGCGACAAATGGGCCGACGGTAGCGGGCGCCTCGCGCTGATCCACGAAACCGCGCAAGGCAACGTGATTCGACTCACGTTCGACGACCTGAGGAATGCTTCTAACCGGCTCGCGAACAGCTTCGTGCGCGCCGGCCTGCGACGCGGAGACCGGATCGGCATCTTTCTCGCGCAGGGCCCCGAAACGGCCATTGCGCATCTCGCCGCATACAAGCTCGGCGCGATCGCGGTGCCGCTCTTCACGCTGTTCGGCGTCGATGCGCTCGAATACCGGCTCGCGAACAGCGAAGCATCCGCGCTCGTCACCGACGCGGCCGGCTACGCGAAAATCGCGCCGCTGCGCGCGCAACTGCCGGCACTGCATACCGTCTACTGCATCGGCGACGATGCACCCGACGCGCCGGGCGTGCTGCGCTACGATGCGGCGCTGGCCGCCGAATCGCCCGACTTCGCACCGGCCGACACGGCCGCCGACGATCCGGCGGTGATCATCTACACGTCCGGCACGACCGGCAAACCGAAAGGCGCGCTGCACGCGCATCGCGTGCTGCTGGGTCACCTGCCGGGCGTCGAGATGTCGCAGCAATGCTTCCCGCGCGACGCGCGCCTGTTCTGGACGCCGGCCGACTGGGCGTGGATCGGCGGCCTGCTCGACGTGCTGCTGCCATCCTGGCATCACGGCGTGCCCGTGCTCGCCCGCCGCTTCGAGAAATTCGACGGCGACGCGGCGTTCGCGCTGATGGCACGGCACGGCGTGACCCACGCATTCCTGCCGCCCACCGCGCTGAAACTCATGCGTACCGTCGCGGCACCGCGCGAACGCTACGCGCTGTCGCTGAAATCGGTCGCGAGCGGCGGGGAATCGCTCGGCACCGAGCTGACGGCCTGGGGACGCGACGCGCTCGGCGTGACGATCAACGAGTTCTACGGGCAGACCGAATGCAACATGGTGCTGTCGTCGTGCGCGGCGCTGTTCGATGCGCAGCCGGGCGCGATCGGCAAGGCGGTGCCCGGTCACGTGGTCGCGATCGTCGACGCGGACGGCACGCCGCTGCCGCCCGGCGTCGAAGGCCGCATCGCGGTGCGCCGCCCCGACCCGGTGATGTTCCTCGAATACTGGCGCAATCCCGGCGCGACCCGCGACAAGTTCGCGGGCGACTACCTGCTCACCGGCGATACGGGCACGATCGACGCCGACGGCTTCGTGCGCTTCGTCGGCCGCGACGACGACGTGATCACGAGCGCCGGATACAGGATCGGCCCGGGCCCGATCGAGGACTGCCTGCTCACGCATCCGGCGGTGCGGATGGCGGCCGTCGTCGGCGTACCCGACGCGACGCGCACCGAGATCGTCAAGGCGTTCGTCGTGCTGAACCCCGGCCACGTCGGCGACGATGCGCTCGTCAGCGCACTGCAGGCCCACGTGCGCACACGGCTCGCCGCGCACGAGTATCCGCGCGCGATCGCGTTCGTCGACAGCCTGCCGATGACCGCGACCGGCAAGATCGTGCGCCGCGCGCTGCGCGACGCGTGAGCCGTCCGCCCCCCGCTCGGGCCGCCGGCCGGATGGTTTATAGTGGCGCCACGCAGTCTTTCCAAAAAACCGATGTCCTCTGAACGCCAATCCGCCGCGGGCGCGCCGAACAGCCCGCTCTACGCCAAACTCCTCGGCGAGACCGCCAAGATCGACTGGTGCGATCTCGAGCGCTTCTTCGCGCAGGGCAAGCTGCTGTCCGTCGCGCGCGACCTCGATCTCGTCAGCGTCGCGGAAGCGATCGCCAGCGACGAAGCCGAACAGGTCACGCGCTGGCTGTCTGCCGGCCTCGTCGCGCGCATGCCGGCCGAAACCGCGGCCGACTACGCGGCGCGCAACCCGGAGCTGTGGGCGGTCGTCGTGTCGCCATGGGTCTGCGTGCAGGAACGCGCCTGACGCGTCCGCCATGTCCGAATCCGCGTTACCGCACGGGGCCGGCACGGGTTCGGCCACCGTCACGCATCGGCGCGTCCTCGCGCTCGCCTTCCCGATCGTCCTGGCGAACCTGACCCAGCCAATCCTCGGCGCCGTCGACACGGCCGTCGCCGGCCACCTCGACGGCGCGCAGTATCTCGGCGGCGTCGCGCTCGGCGGGCTGTTCTTCAATTTCGTGTTCTGGGGCTTCGGCTTCCTGCGGATGGGGACGACCGGCCTCGTCGCGCAGGCGCACGGTGCCGGCGATGACGCAGGCATCCGCCTGAACCTGCTGCGCGCGTTGATCGTCGCATTCGCGCTCGGTGCCGCGGTGCTCGCGCTGCAGGTGCCGCTGCTGTCGTTCGCGCTGACCGCGCTCGGCGGCAGCGATGTCGTCCGCGCGACGGCGCTCTCGTACAGCCACGCGCGAATCTGGAGCGCACCGTTCGCGCTCGCGAACTACGTCGTGCTCGGTTACCTGCTCGGCGTGCAGCGCGTCCGGCTCGCGCTGGTCGCGCAGGTGTTCATCAATGCGGTAAACATCGGCGCCGTGCTGCTCTACGTGTACGGCTTCGGCTGGGGCATCGCCGGCATCGGCGCCGCGACCGCCACCGCGGACGCGTGCGGCTTCGCGCTCGGCGCGTGGATGCTGTGGCGACTACGGCCGCGCGGCCTCGGGCCAATCGACGCGCGTGCGCTCGCCGACCGCGCGGCGCTCAAGCGGCTGATCGCGCTCAATCGCGACATCTTTCTTCGCACGCTGTGCCTGCTCGGCGCATTCGGCTGGTTCGCGCACCTCGGCGCGAAACAGGGCGACGCGACGCTCGCGGCGAACGCGCTACTGCTGAATTTCCAGACCTTCATGGCGTACGGCCTCGACGGCTTCGCGCATGCGGCCGAGGCGCTCGTCGGCGCGGCAGCCGGCGCGCGCGACCGCGGCGCATTCCGGCAAGCCGTGCGCGTCACGCTGTTCTGGTCGGCGCTCGGCGCGCTGCTGTTCGCGCTCGTTTACTGGGCCGGCGGCGGCTGGATCGTCGCGCGGCTGACCGATCAGGCCGAGATCCGTACAGTCGCGCTGCGCTACCTGCCATGGGCCGCGATCTCGCCGATCGTGTCGGTCTGGGGCTTTCTGCTCGACGGCGTGTTCATCGGCGCCACGCAGACGCAATCGCTGATGCGCGCGATGATCGTGTCGTTCTCGATCTTCATCGCGGCCACGCTCGCCGTCGGCACATTCGGCAATCACGGCCTCTGGTTCGCACTGCTGCTGTTCATGGCCGCGCGCGGCGCGACGCTCGCGCGCTACCTGCCGGGGCTGTTGCGGCGCATCGGCGCCGACGCGCACGCCGCACGCGCCTGACAGCCGCCCAGGCCGACCGTTACTGCACGGGCTTCGGCGGCGGCGCATCGAGCATCGAAGGCGGCGTCATGTCGGTCGGCACGCCGTGATAGTCGGCCGGATCTTCCGGCGGGTGGCCGCGGCGGGCCTGACGAGGATCGCTGGTGCAGCCCGCGAGAAGCGCTGCGGCCAGCACGGCCAGCATGAAACGGGTCATCGGGTATGGCTCCGGAAATCGGCGCGCCCATCGCGCGCCAGGACCGCGCCGAGTCTAGCGGAAATCCGGTTTCGGGGTCGCGCCGCGCATGTCCTACTATGTACGCATGGCGCTGTGCCGTGGGAAGGAGGCTGCCATGTCGTCTGAGGAAATTGCGGGCCTGATCGGCCTGTTCATCGGCCTGATGGTGCTGGCCGCGCTGTCGTACTTCGAGGCGCGGGAATACAAGCGCAGCCATGACGGCGAAGGGATGATCCACCACTGGATGGCGGAACACCACCTGCTCGACTGGCGCCGCAAGCACTGAGCGAGCCGCCCCGCCGTTCGGCCCGCGTCGAACCCGGGCCGTTCGCGAACGTGCCATCCCGTGGCACGGCAGGAACCGCGCATCGTCGAAATTAACAGGGCCGGATACACGCACGTTGACCGAATGCACGAACGCCGTCGCGCGGCAGGCTGCCGCACGACGGCGTTTGCTCGCGCGCACCCGGGACGGGCGCGCCGCGATTCAGACGGCTCAGCCCAGGAAGTGGCGGGCGTAGCGCGCGTTGATGTCGGACAGGCGGAACAGCGTCAGGAAATCCGCGCAGTTGAAATCGGGATCCCAGGCCGGCGCGCCGCAGATCTTCGCGCCGAGACGCAGGTAGCCCTTGATCAGCGGCGGCGGCACCACGGCGACGCCCGTCTGCAGTTCATCGACCGGCAGTGCCGTATGCGGGAACGCACGGTACTCGGGCGCCGTCAGCGAGCTCGCCGACAGCGACTGGTACAGGTTTGCAGCATAGTGGCCGCCGTCGGCCATCGACACGCTTGCGCAGCCGAGCATCGTCTCGTAGCCGTTCTGCATCATGTACGCGCCGAGGCCCCCCCACAGCGCCATGATGACGGCGCCGCTGCGGTAGTCGCTGTGCACGCACGAGCGGCCGACCTCGACCATCTTGCCGCGCAGGTGCGTCAGGCGCGACAGGTCGAATTCGCCCTCCGCGTACAGGCGGCCGACACGCGCCGCCTCGTGCGGCGGCAGCACGCGATACGTGCCGACCACCTTCAGCGTATCGAGATCGCGAACCAGCAGGTGGTCGCAGTACGCATCGAACGGATCGACGTCGAGACCGGAGGGGCCGCTGACCTGCGCGCCCATCTCTTCGGCGAACACGCTGTAACGCAGACGCTGCGCTTCGCGCAATTCGTCTTCCGTGCGGGCCCATGCGGCACGCAGGCGGTACTCCGATGTAACGGTTTCAGCAGCGCGCGGCAGGTGCCGCCGCGACGTGTCGAGGGGCAGCGAGGCAAAGGGGAGCGTAGGCGTCGGCAGTTCTCGCATTAGGCTTTCCTGGTCGTAAGGAATAAGGCGACATGCCCGCCAATGTAGTAATCGGCCGTGACCGTTATGTGGCACGACCGTGTCCTTTCAATGACGTGTCGCCGAATTGACTTTAGCAGAAAGCTTGCGAAGCCGTATGATGAATCCCGTTAATCCCCGTCAGGCCTGCTTTACACCAGTTCCGGCGTCAATACTGCCCGCAGCACGGCCTGCCGGCCGCCGTCACGCGTGCGGCTCGCGAGCCACACGATTCCGCCCTTCTTGACGCTCCAGCTGTCGTCGCTGCCGGCGATCAGTTGCGCGGCGACGCTGCCGAGCGTCGGCTGGTGCCCGACGATCACGACCGTCGGCGCGATGCCTTCCGGCCAGCCGGCCGCCGCCAGCACGTCGTCGACACCGCCGCCCGGCGCGAGCGCGTCGACGGTCCGGTACTGGTCGGTCAGCGCCTCGACGGTCTGCACGGTGCGGGCCGCCGGGCTCGCGAGGATCACGGCGTTCGACTCGAGCCGGCCACGCAGCCATTTGGCCATCGCCTGCGCGTCCTTGCGGCCACGAACGGTCAACTGGCGCGCGAGATCGCTCGCCGCGTAGTCTTCGGCTTCGGCGTGGCGCCACAGGATCAGGTTCATCATGATGTTCTCCTTGCTTCGGCAAGCGGCCCCGCACACGTGTGGGCCGGCCGATCATCGTGCGAATTGTCGCAAATCGCGGCCGGTTCACCGCCGCGGCATTTACCCGCATATCGCGATTGACCGAATCAGTAATTAGACGATACAATCTTTGGCTCGTCGGAGCGTAGCGCAGCCTGGTAGCGCATCTGATTTGGGATCAGAGGGTCGTAGGTTCGAATCCTATCGCTCCGACCAAAGGAATCAAGGGGTTACATGCCAAAAGCGTGTAACCCCTTTTCCGTTTCCGGATCCTTGAACCGGTCGCCGGGCTTCCCGGCTCGCGGTCATCCGATTCATTGCAGGGATCAATTGGGGGCCAGGCGACAACGCGTTGGCCTCTGCCGCATCCCGGCGCCCATGGCGCATCGCTGCAACCGCAGGCAGCAGATCGCGGCCACAAGTCAGCAGGCTGCCGACGCGTACAAGCAGCCCGCGCGCGACACTTCCGGGAACACGCGATAATGCGCGTGAACAACCCGCATCCGCGCATGAAAAACAACATTCTCAAGATCGCCCTCTGCGCATCGCTGTTCGCGCTCGCGACCACCGGCACCGCGTCCGCGAAGGCGCTCGACGACGCGCTCGACTGCCATTCGACCGGCCACAAGTTCGTCGCGCCGCTGCTCGCCGCCGGCGACATCCAGTCGGAGCCGATGCACGTCGAATCGAACTCGGTCAACGCATTCCGCACGAACCGCTCGCTGACGGCGTACGGCTTCGGCGTCTATGTCGTGCTTGGTTACCAGGCGAACGACCCGATCTTCCGTCCGGGCGAAGGCACGCCGATCGGCGACTGGGCCTACGGCGTCGTGGTGCGCGGCACGAAGGGCGCGGTGGAGGAAGCCGTGCGCAAGGCCGGCAGCGACGCAACCGTCAAGCAGGCGTTTCCGTTCCTGACCGCGATCGTCTGCTCGTCGGACTGAGCAATCGTCAGGACGATCATGCGTCACGCCTGAGGGCCACAACCGCACGCCCCGCCCGCGAGCCCGTCCGGGCCCCGCTATCAGCCTGTTACGCGCCGGTATACACCACGCGATAGGGAATACCGACCTTCTCCCACTCGGCAGCCTCCTGGCTGAGGCTGTAGTCGGTCAGCGGGTTCTGCTCGACCCACGCGCTCGGCAAGCGCACTTCATACCCGCCCTTCTTCATCTGCGAAATGGAAATGTCCGGCAACCCCGCATCGGTCCGGCGCCGGCACAGCAGCGCCGCGAGCCGCAAGCAGAACAGCAGCGGCCACTCGACGTCGCGCGCCTGCGACAGCTTGCCGAGCTTGCCCGCGTGACCGAGCACGAGCGCGGCGAGCCGCGCCTGGTCCGTGCGCGAAAAGCCCGGCATGTCCGCGTTGCTCGCGATATAGGCCGAATGCTTGTGATACGCGCTGTGCGAGATCGACAGGCCGATCTCGTGCAACGCGGCCGCCCAGCCGAGGAACATCCGGCCTTCCTCGCGCGCTTCGTCGTCGGCTTCATCGAGTTCGTCGTAGAAACGCGCGGCGAGCGCACCGATCCG
Organism: Burkholderia sp. FW306-1C-G01B; assembly: GCF_058781685.1. NCBI lineage: Bacteria > Pseudomonadati > Pseudomonadota > Betaproteobacteria > Burkholderiales > Burkholderiaceae > Burkholderia > Burkholderia sp. FW306-1C-G01B. The sequence goes on along the minus strand of NZ_JBYSWZ010000004.1, from coordinate 187,611 downwards.
CTCGGCCTGCGCACGATCGACGCCGTAGCGGCGAGTAAAGCCCTCGACGGTCACCGCGCGCATGTCTTCGTGCTGCGTCCGGCCGAGCAGGTCGTACAGCACACCGAGACGCAGCGCGCCGTCGGTCGTATCGACGTAGTCGACGCCGAGCTCCTCGAACACCGCGAGCATGATCGCGAGGCCGCCCGCGAGCACCGGCACGCGGTCGGGCTTCAGCGCGACCAGCTTCAGCCGGTTGACGTTCTCCGACTTGATCAGCGCGCGCTTCAGCCGCTCGAGGCCGCCGCGCGAAATGCCGTGCGTGATGCCCGGATCGTTGAAGCCGTTCGCCTCGACGAGCTCCGCGAGTGCACGCGCGGTGCCGGACGAACCGATCGCCTGGTCCCACCCGGCCTTCTTGTACTCGCTCGAAATGATCTGGATCTCGCGCTTGGCCGCGAGCTCGGCTTGCCGCATCGTGTATTCGTCGACGTTGCCGGCCGGAAAGAAGGTGCGGCTGTGGCTCACGCAGCCGATATAGAGACTCTCCATCACGATCGGCGTGTAGTGCGAGCCGATGATGAACTCGGTCGAGCCGCCGCCGATGTCGACGACGAGCCGCTTGCCGGCGCTTGCGGGCACCGAGTGCGCGGCGCCCGCATAGATCAGCCGCGCTTCTTCGCGGCCCGCGATCACTTCGATCGGGAAACCGAGCGCCGCTTCGGCCTCGCCGAGAAATTCGGCCGCGTTCTTCGCGACACGCAGCGTGTTGGTCGCCACCGCGCGCACACGATCCGGATGGAAATCGCGCAGGCGCTCGCCGAACCGCTTGAGCGCCTCCCAGCCACGCTCCTGCGACGCGCGATCGAGCATCTTGTCGCTCGACAGGCCAGCAGCCAGCCGAACGGGCTCGCGCAGCGCATCGACGGGATAGATCTGGCTGCCCGCCGACGTTTCCTCGACGCGACCGACGATCAGCCGGAAGCTGTTCGAGCCGAGATCCACGGCAGCCAGCAAGTGGGGGGTTGTAACCATCAGAATGGGGCTCCGTGCGCGTTCGCCCGCGGCAGCCGGTCCGGCAACCCAGGGCGATCAATCAAAGGCGACATTTTAAGCGTGGAACGCTTGCCATTGCCACGCTTCACGGGCATGCACACTGCTCAAGTGTATATGGCCGAAACATTTATGCGACGAATCGGTTAGGGCGTAGAATTTGTCGACATAAAACCATTACTGTCATCAGCACGTCATCGTACCGTGAGAGTTTCCGAGCGTCCTTTCGAATCATCGCCTGAATCCCCCTCTACTCTGCCGATGTCCGTCCGCTACCCGCTTCTCAATCGTGAACTCGGCATCCTCGGCTTCAACGAGCGCGTGCTGGCCCAGGCAGCCGATCCGCAAGTTCCGTTGCTCGAGCGCCTTCGCTTCATCTGCATCACCAGCAGCAACCTCGACGAATTCTTCGAAGTCCGGATGGCCGGCCTTCAGGAGCAGATCCGCGACAACCCCGGCGCGCTGACGCCCGACGGCATGTCGTTACAGCATGCTTACGATCTCGTCGTCGAACGCGCGCAACGGCTCGTCCATCGACAGTACACGATGCTGCACGAAACCGTGCTGCCCGCGCTCGAACAGGAAGGCATCTATTTCCATGCGACAGACTCGTGGAACGACGAGCAGCTCGAATGGGCGCGCCACTACTTCCTCGACGAACTGCTGCCCGTGCTGACGCCGATCGGCCTCGATCCGGCGCACCCGTTCCCGCGCGTGCTGAACAAGAGCCTGAACTTCGTCGTCGAGCTCGAAGGCCGCGACGCGTTCGGCCGCCAGGCCGTGATGGGCATCGTGCAGGCGCCGCGCGCGCTGCCGCGCGTCGTGCGCATGCCGCACGCGCTGTCGGGCTTCGAGCACGGCTTCGTGCTGTTGAGCTCGTTCATGCAGCGCTTCGTCGGCGAACTCTTCCCGCAACTCGTCGTGAAGAGCTGCAACCAGTTCCGCATCACGCGCAACAGCGAGCTGTTCGTCGACGAGGACGAAATCACGAACCTGCGCGTCGCGCTGCAGGGCGAACTGCCCGCGCGCCACCTCGGCAACGCGGTGCGCCTCGAGGTGTCGGCCGATACGCCGCAGCACATCGTGCGGCGGCTGCTCGAGGAAAGCGAACTCCGCGACAAGGACTGCTATCGCGTGGCCGGTTCCGTGAACCTCGTGCGCCTGATGCAGATTCCCGATCTCGTCGACCGCCCCGACCTGAAGTTCGCGCCGTTTACCGCATCGACCCCGCCCGCGATCGCGAACGCGCCGACGATGTTCGATGCGATCGACGACGGCGACATCCTGCTGCATCATCCGTACGAGAGCTTCCAGCCCGTGCTCGAACTGCTGCAGCAGGCCGCGAAGGATCCGAGCGTCGTCGCGATCAAGCAGACGATCTACCGCACCGGCACCGATTCGCCGCTGATGGACGCGCTGATGGAAGCCGCGCGCAACGGCAAGGAAGTGACCGTCGTCGTCGAGTTGCTCGCGCGCTTCGACGAGGAAACCAACATCAACTGGGCATCGCAGCTCGAAGCCGTCGGCGCGCACGTCGTGTACGGCGTGGTCGGTCACAAGTGCCACGCGAAGATGATGCTGATCGTGCGGCGCGTCGTGCAGGCCGGCAAGGCGACGCTGCGCCGCTACGTGCACCTCGGCACCGGCAACTACCACCCGCGCACGGCGCGCCTCTATACCGACTTCGGGCTGATGACGGCCGACCAGAAGATCTGCGAGGACGTCCACCACGTATTCCAGCAACTGACCGGGATCGGCGGCGAACTCACGCTGCACGAGCTGTGGCAGTCGCCGTTCACGCTGCATCCGCGCATCGTCGAATCGATCCGCGCGGAGATCGACAATGCGCGTGCCGGCAAACGCGCGCGCATCGTCGCGAAAATGAACGCGCTGCTGGAGCCGACGGTGATCGCCGCGCTGTACGAAGCGTCGCAGGCCGGCGTGAAGGTCGACCTGATCGTGCGCGGCGTCTGCGCGCTGCAGCCCGGCGTGCCGGGGCTGTCGGAAAACATCACGGTGCGCTCGATCGTCGGCCGCTTCCTCGAGCACCACCGGATCTACTATTTCCACGCCGGCGGTGCCGAGGACGTCTATCTGTCGAGCGCCGACTGGATGGACCGCAACCTGTTCCGCCGCGTCGAAGTCGCGTTCCCGATCCGCGAGCGCAAGCTCAAGCGGCGCGTGATCGCCGAAGGCCTGTCGGTGTGCCTCGGCGACAACCAGTCGGCCTGGCAGATGCTCAGCGACGGTCACTACCGCCGGCGCCGCGCAGGCAAGACGGTCCGCAACGCGCAGCTCGGGCTGCTCGCGAAGTTCTGCTCGTGATCCTGCCGTGCGGCGCGAATCGCGCGCCGCACGGCCAATGAAAAAGCGCAGCTCACATACGCGGGCTGCGCTTTTTTCTTGCCTGGCGTGCCGCCGCTCGCCGAACGAGCGACGGATGCCGTTACGCGATCATGCCTCGTACGCGGCCGGCCGGATCGCGATGACGCGCGAGCCCGGGAACCGCGCGGTGAACGTGCTGCCGCGCCCTTCCTCGCTTTGCACGTACAGGTGCGCATCGTGCCGCTGCAGCACATGCTTGACGATCGCGAGCCCGAGCCCCGTGCCGCCCGTATCGCGCGAGCGGCTGCGGTCGACGCGATAGAAGCGCTCGGTCAGCCGCGGCAGGTCGGCGGCCGGAATGCCGAAGCCGCTGTCCGTGACGGAAAACACGCCCTGCGCACCCTCGCGCCGCCACGACACGACGATCTTGCCGCCATCCGGCGTATAACGAATCGCGTTCGTGACGAGATTCGCGAACGCGCTGAACAACTCCGTCTGCGCGCCCGTGACGCCGAGCGTCTCGTCGATCGAGAACGCGATGTCGTGATGCCCGTTCGACAGCGTCTGCGCATCCTCCTTCAGATGGTCGAACACGGCACGCATGTCGATCGCGCGATCGACCGGCGGCTTGCTCTCGCCTTCCAGCTTCGCGAGCACCAGCAGGTCGGTGACGATGTGCCGCATCCGCGACGCCTGCTGCTCCATCATCTCGAGATAGCGTGCGCGGTCTTCCTCGTTCAGCGGCAGCTCGCGCATCGTCTCGAGAAAGCCGGACAGCACGGTGAGCGGCGTCTTCAATTCGTGCGACACGTTCGCGACGAAGTCGCGCCGCATCGCGTCGGTACGCTCGAGCTCGGTGATGTCCTGCGTGAGCAGCAGCTTGCGGTTCTCGCCGTACGGAAACACCTGCACGGCCAGCACGTTCTGCCGCGCGCCGCCCATGCCGCGCATCACGAGCGTCTCGTCGTAATGCTGCGCATTCAGGTAGCGGACGAACTCGGGATGACGCACCAGGTTCGTGACGTGCTGGCGCAGGTCGCGCTTCGCATCGAGACCGAAATGGACCTCGGCGATCGCGTTGCACCACTCGATCTGGTCGTGGTCGTCGAGCATCGCGACGCCGTTCGGCGAGGCCTGGATCGCCTGGATGAAGCGCGAATGCTGCTGTTCGACCTGCCGCACCTGCGCATGCCACTGCTTCGCGAGCTTGTGCAGCCGGTAGTAGATCTCGCCCCAGATGCCCGGCGCGCTCGGCACTTCGCCGTAGACGGGCGCATCGAGCAACCGCCACAGACGCTGCGTATGGAAGGTGCTGAAAAAGCCCTGCGCGATCAGCATCACGGCCACGAACACGAGGCCCGCGGTCGGGCCGGCAAAGACGCCGACCAATACGCCGATCAGCACGAGCAGCACGAGCGACACCAGAAAGCGCGCCCAGATGATGTTCATGATTCAGCGTCCGAAAGAATGAACGGCATGCCGTGGCACACGGCATGTCCGGATACGTTACGCGTGCTTGGCGAGCCGGTAGCCGCTGCCGCGCACGGTCTCGATCATCGCATCGCAGCCGGCCGGTTTCAAGGCCGCGCGCAATCGTTTGATGTGCACGTCGACGGTTCGCTCTTCGACGAACACATGGTCGCCCCACACCTGGTCGAGCAGTTGCGTGCGGCTGTGCACGCGCTCCGGATGCGTCATGAAGAAATGCAGCAGGCGGAATTCGGTCGGGCCGAGATCGAGCTTGATCTCGCTGCCTTCCGCATGCGCGGCGACGCGATGCGTGGCCGGATCGAGGCGCAGCCCGTTGATCGACACGACGTCCTCGGTCAGCTGCGGCGCACGACGGCGCAGCACCGCCTTGATGCGCGCCATCAGTTCCTTCGGCGAGAACGGCTTCGTCACGTAGTCGTCCGCGCCGATCTCGAGGCCGAGCACCTTGTCCTGCTCGTCGCCGCGCGCGGTCAGCATGATGATCGGGATGTGTTTGGTCCGTTCGTTGTTGCGCAGGTCGCGCGCAAACGCGATACCGGACTTGCCCGGCAGCATCCAGTCGAGCAGCACGAGATCGGGCAGCACGTCGCTGATCAGGTTCTGCGCCTGTTCGGCGTTGTACGCGCGGATCGGGCAATGACCGGCGTGCTGGAGATTCACCGAGATCAGTTCGGAAATCGCGGGCTCATCTTCAACGACGAGAATGTTGCTGGGCATCGGCACCTCTTTTCTTCCTGTACGTTATCGCGTTAACTGTTGGCTTCGCGGTCGAGCGTGTCGCGCGGCTGGTGCCGCACGTCCGTGCCCTTCACGATGTAGATGATGAATTCGGCGATGTTCTTCGCGTGGTCGCCGATCCGTTCGATCGCCTTCGCGATGAACAGGTAATCGAGGCCGACCGAGATCGTGCGCGGATCTTCCTGCATGTACGACACGAGCTTGCGCACGAACGCGCGGAATTCCATGTCGATCTCCTTGTCGTCCTTGACGATCTGCGCGGCCGCCACCGTATCGAGACGCGCAAACGCGTCGAGCGCGCGGCGCAGGATCGTCACGGCCATCTCGCCCGACACCTTGATCTCGGCGATGTTGACCGCGCGCGCGGCCGGCTCGTCGACCAGGCGGCGCACGCGCTTCGCGATCTTCTCTGCCTCGTCGCCGGCACGCTCGAGGTTCGTAATCGTTTTCGAAATCGACATCAAAAGACGCAGGTCGCGCGCGGCAGGCTGCCTCCGCGCGATGATGTTGCCGCATTCCTGGTCGATCTCGACTTCCATCGCGTTCAACGTTTCCTCGGCCGCGATCACCTTCTCGGCCGCATCGCGATCGAATTCGTTGAGTGCGTGCATCGCGCCGACGATCTGCGACTCGACGAGCCCGCCCATTTCCAGCACTTTCGACGACACGGCATTCAGGTCCGCGTCGAACTGGCTCGACAGATGTTTATCCGACATGGCTGTTGTTCTCCGTCATCAGCCGAAGCGGCCGGTGATGTAGTCTTCCGTTTCCTTGCGCACCGGCTTGATGAAGATCTTTTCGGTTTCGCCGAACTCGATCAGCTCGCCCAGGTACATGTAGGCCGTGTAATCCGAGCAGCGTGCGGCCTGCTGCATGTTGTGCGTGACGATCACGACCGTGTAGTCGCTCTTCAGCTCCGCGATCAGTTCCTCGATGCGGCCCGTCGAGATCGGGTCGAGCGCCGAGCACGGCTCGTCGAGCAGCAGCACTTCCGGACGGATCGCGATGCCGCGCGCGATGCACAGACGCTGCTGCTGGCCGCCGGAGAGGCCGTAGCCGCTCTGGCCAAGCTTGTCCTTCACTTCGTTCCACAGCGCGGCCTTCGTGAGCGCCCACTCGACGCGGTCGTCCATTTCCGAGCGCGTGAGCTTTTCGAACATCTTCACGCCGAACGCGATGTTGTCGTAGATCGACATCGGGAACGGGGTCGGCTTCTGGAACACCATGCCGATGCGCGCACGCAGCAGCGAGATGTCGCGCTTCGTCGTCAGCAGGTTCTCGCCGTCCATCAGGATTTCGCCTTCGGCGCGCTGCTCCGGATAGAGCGCGAACATCTTGTTGAACGTGCGCAGCAGCGTCGACTTGCCGCAGCCCGACGGGCCGATGAACGCCGTCACCTTCCCTTCGGGAATGCGCAGGTTGATGTTCTTCAGCGCATGGAACTTGCTGTAGAAGAAGTTGAGGTTGTTGACCTCGATCTTCGCGTTCAGCGGCGCGAGCGGGCGATCGTTCGCCGCGTCGTGCGTGCCGGCGGGCGCTGCGGTGCGCTCGACGGGATTCAGGTGGCTCTCTGCCATATTCATCGGATTGCTCCGCCGTTACTTTTTCGAGAAGACCGAGCGCGCCAGGATGTTGAGTCCGAGCACCCCGAGCGTAATCAGGAACACGCCCGCCCATGCGAGCGACTGCCATTCCGCGAACGGGCTCATCGCGAACTTGTAGATCGTCACGGGCAGGTTCGCCATCGGCTGGCTCATGTCCCACGAGAAGAACTGGTTCGACAGCGCGGTGAACAGCAGCGGCGCCGTTTCGCCGGCGATCCGCGCGACCGCGAGCAGCACGCCCGTGATGATGCCGCCCACCGATGCGCGCAGCGTGATCTTCAGCACCATTCGCCACTTCGGCGTGCCGAGCGCGAAGGCTGCTTCGCGCAGCGCGTTCGGCACGAGCTTCAGCATGTTCTCGGTCGTGCGGATCACGATCGGGATCTGCAGCAGCGCGAGCGCGATCACGCCGGCCCAGCCCGAGAAGCGCCCCGACTTCGCGACGACGAGCGCGTACACGAACAGGCCGATGACGATCGACGGCGCGGACAGCAGGATGTCGTTGATGAAGCGGATCGTGCTCGCCAGCAGGTTCTTCTGGCCGTATTCGGCGAGATAGACGCCCGCGAGGATGCCGATCGGCGTGCCGACCAGCGTGCCGAAACCGCACAGCAGCAGGCTGCCGACGATCGCGTTCGCGAGACCGCCGCCTTCGGTGTTCGGCGCCGGCGTCGATTCGGTGAACAGCTGCAGCGACAGGCCGCCGATACCGAGGTGCAGCGTCGTGTACAGGATCCACACGAGCCACAGCAGGCCGAACGCCATTGCGCCGAGCGATGCGGCGAGCGCGATCGCGTTGACGGCCTTGCGCTTGCGCTGCAGGCGCTCGCGCATCGCTTCGAGCACGGCGCCGTCCGGCCCCGGGAAATTCATGATGGGCTCGCTCATTTCTTGCCCTCTCCCTTCTCGAGACGAAGCAGCAGCAGTTTGGAGATGGACAGCACGATGAACGTGATCACGAACAGGATCAGGCCCAGTTCCATCAGCGCGGACGTATGCACGCCCGGCTGCGCTTCCGCGAATTCGTTCGCGAGCGCCGACGTGATGCTGTTGCCCGGCGCGAACAGCGACACGCTGTCGAGCAGGTTCGTGTTGCCGATCACGAACGTCACGGCCATCGTCTCGCCGAGTGCGCGGCCGAGGCCGAGCATCACGCCGCCGATCACGCCGGTCTTCGTATAGGGCAGCACGACCTTCCACATCACTTCCCAGGTCGTGCAGCCGATCCCGTATGCCGATTCCTTCAGCAGCACGGGCGTGACCTCGAACACGTCGCGCATCACCGACGCGATGTACGGGATGATCATGATCGCGAGAATCACGCCGGCCGCGAGGATGCCGATGCCGATCGGCGGGCCGGACGTCAGCGGCCCGAGCACCCACACGTCCTTGAGCAGATGGCCGAGCGGCTTCTGGAAGTATTCGGCGAAGATCGGCGCGAACACGAGCAGCCCCCACATGCCGTACACGATCGACGGAATCGCGGCGAGCAGTTCGATCGCGATGCCCAGCGGGCGGCGCAGCCACACGGGCGACAGCTCGGTGAGGAACAGTGCGATGCCGAAACTGACGGGCACCGCGATGACGAGCGCAATGACCGACGTCACGATCGTGCCGTAGATCGGCACGAGTGCGCCGTAGATGTCCGAGTTGGGATCCCACTCGGATTGCCACAGGAAGCCGAGGCCGAACTTCTGGATGGTCGGCATCGACGCAATGATCAGGGAAACGATGATCCCGCCCAGCAGCAGCAGGGTCACGATCGCGGCGAGCCGTGCGAGGCCGCCGAACAGAACGTCGCCGAGGCGGCTCGGCGCGCGCTGCTGCGCACTGTCGGGCGATCGGGAGGACGCGTATGAAATATCAGACATGGGTGCCTGCTTTTGATCGCCGGGCGCCGTAACGCCCGGCTTTACCGCACACACTGCCCGACCGGCGCGGCCGGGCAGTGAACCGCTGCATTGCTTACTCGGCGGCGACCGGCTTGCCCGATGCGTCCGTCACCTTCGTCTTCCACTGCTTGCGGATTTCCGTCTCGACCGTCGCCGGCAGCGAGATGTAGTCGAGGCTGTCCGCAGCCTTCTCGCCGTTCTTGAACGCCCAGCTGAAGAACTTCAGCGTTTCCGCGCCCTGCTCCGGCTTGTCCTGCTTCGCGTGCAGCAGCACGAACGTCGCGCCGACGACCGGCCATGCTTCCTTGCCCGGCTGGTTCGTCAGGATCTGGTAGAACGACTTCGACCAGTTCGCGCCGGCGGCAGCCGCCTTGAACGTTTCCGTCTTCGGCTCGACCACCGTGCCCGTCGAGTTCTTCAGCGCAGTGTAGGTCATGTTGTTCTTCTTCGCGTACGCCCACTCGACGTAGCCGATCGCGCCCGGCAGGCGCTGCACGAAGGCCGCAACGCCGTCGTTGCCCTTGCCGCCCGTGCCCGTCGGCCAGTTGACCGTCGTGCCTTCGCCGATCTTCGACTTCCACTCGTCGTTGACCTTCGACAGGTAGTTCGTCCAGATGAAGCTCGTGCCCGAGCCGTCAGCACGGCGAACGACGGCGATGTCCGTATCCGGCAGCTTGACCTTCGGGTTCAGCGCGGCGATCGCCGGATCGTTCCACTTCTTGATCTTGCCGAGGTAGATGTCGCCGAGCACCGGGCCCGACAGCGTCAGTTCACCGGCCTTCACACCCGGCACGTTGATGACCGGCACCACGCCGCCGACCACCGTCGGGAACTGGAACAGGCCTTCCTTCGCGAGCTCTTCATCCTTCAGCGGAGCGTCCGAACCGGCAAAATCGACCGTCTTCGCGACGATCTGCTTCAGGCCGCCCGACGAACCGATACCCTGGTAGTTGACCTTCGCGCCGCCGGACTGCTGGTAGTCGGCAGCCCATTTCGTATAGATCGGCATCGCGAACGTGCTGCCTGCGCCCGTGATGTCGGCAGCTTGCGCGGCAACGGCGAAAAGCGCGCCAGCCAAGCCGGCAATCGCGGTTTGCATCAATTTCATGAGACCTCCAGTGTGTGAGCGGATGACTACGGCACCGCGAAGGTTAGGGGCTCCTCATGACGGTAATGTGACAATCGATGAAACTGGCGTGACAGTAACATGACTGGTTGAAAGGGAATATCGGATGCGGCGCGGGCGGCGCCTGCGGGCACCGGAACGGCAGAGGCGGCAAGAATTGCCTGCCTGGCAAGGACGGGGTGGACACCCGTTTTTCGGGTGCGCCGGCGGATCGTAGCGCAGCGTCGGCGGTACGGGAAGCCTTGCGGTGGGTGCGATATAAGGGGTCGGAAGATATCTTCAGTCAGGCGATGCATTGATCGACGCGACACACTATAGGTAGCGCAAACCTTTGCGTCTGACGAAATTGCGGCGCCCGAAGGCGCCGCATGCCGATTCACCGGAGAACCGGCGCGCGGGCGGCAGGCCGCCCCGCGCCGATATCGTGCGTCAGGTCGTCGCCGCGCGCACCGCGTCGGCGATCGTCTCCGCATGGCGGACCGCATCGGCCGCCTGCTGCGCTTCGACCATCACGCGCAGCACGGGCTCGGTGCCCGATGCGCGGATCAGCACGCGGCCGCTGCCGGCGAGTGCGGCTTCGGCCGCGTCGATCGCGGCGCGAATCGACGCGCTGCCCTTCCAGTCGGCGCCCGGCTTCATCCGCACGTTGATCAGCTTCTGCGGAAACAGCGTGACGCCATCGAGCATCTGCGCGAGCGTTCGGCCGCTGCGCTTCAGCGCGGCCAGCACGAGCAGCGCCGACACGATGCCGTCGCCGGTCGAATGCCGGTCGAGCGACAGGATGTGGCCCGAGCCTTCCGCGCCGAGCTGCCAGCCGTGCTCGCGCAATTGCTCGAGCACATAGCGGTCGCCGACCGCCGCGCGGACGAATTTCACGCCCTCGCGCTGCAGCGCGACTTCGACGGCGAGGTTCGTCATCAGCGTGCCGACCGCACCTTCGACCTTGCCGTCGGTCGCGATCCGGTCCTTCACGAGCACGTAGAGGAGTTCGTCGCCGTTGTACAGGCGCCCGGTCGCATCGACGACCTGCAGGCGATCCGCATCGCCGTCGAGCGCAATACCGAGATCGGCGTGGTTCGCCCGCACCGCGCGCACCAGCGCGTCGGGCGCGGTTGCGCCGACGCCGTCGTTGATGTTGAAGCCGTTCGGCGCGACGCCGATCGGGATCACGTCCGCGCCGAGCTCGTGGAATACATGCGGCGCGACCTGGTACGCGGCACCGTGCGCGCAATCGACCACGAGCTTCAACCCGCGCAGGTCGAACGCAGCCGGGAACGTGCTCTTGCAGAACTCGATGTAGCGACCGGCCGCGTCGTCGAGGCGGCGCGCCTTGCCGAGGCCGTCGGACGACGCGCACTCGAGCGGCTTGTCGAGCCACGCTTCGATCGCGGCTTCGGTGTCGTCGGGCAGCTTGTTGCCGTCGGCGGAGAAAAACTTGATCCCGTTGTCGTGATACGGGTTATGCGACGCGCTGATCACGACGCCGGCCGACAGGCGCAGCGCACGCGTCAGATATGCGACGCCCGGCGTCGGCATCGGGCCGGCCAGCATCACGTCGACGCCGGCTGCCGAGAAACCGGCCTCGAGCGCGGCTTCGAGCATGTAGCCCGACACGCGCGTGTCCTTGCCGATCAGCACCGTCGGCCGCGAGCCTGCCGCGACGTCGGCCGAGCTGGCCAGCACCTTGCCGGCCGCGTAGCCGAGGCGCAATACGAAATCCGGCGTGATGGGCGCCTCGCCCACCGTGCCGCGAATGCCGTCCGTGCCGAAATATCGACGTCCCATGGCGAATCTTCCTCCTTCGTCTTCTGACTTATCGTTGCCGCGCGGCTTCGCGCACGGCATTCCAGACTTTCAGCGCATCGACCGTCGCCGCGACGTCGTGCACGCGCACGATCGCCGCACCGCGCTCGACCGCGCACAACGCGGCCGCCACGCTCGCCGCGACGCGCTCCATCGGCGGCTTGCCGCCGATCACCGCGCCGAGCATCGACTTGCGCGACATGCCCGCGAGAATCGGATAAGCGCGCCCGTCGGGCCGCGCGGGCGCCGTGTCCGACAACGCGGCCAGCAGCGCATAGTTGTCGTCGACAACCACCTTGCCGAACCCGAAGCCGGGATCCACGCAGATCCGCTCCGGCGCAATGCCCGCGTCGCGCAGCGCCTGCGCGCGCGCGGCAAGAAACTCGCGCACGTCGGTCACGACGTCGCCGTAGTCCGGCTCGCCGACCTGCATCGTCTGCGGCTCGCCGAGCATGTGCATCGCGCACAGCCCACAGTTGCCATCGCGCACCGCGTCGATCGCACCCGGCTGGCGGAATCCCCAGATGTCGTTGATCAGGTCCGCGCCGGCGGCCAGCGCCGCGCGCATCACGGCCGGCTTGTAGGTGTCGACCGACAGCGGCACGTTCAGCGGCCGCAGCGCCTCGACGAGCGGGATCACACGCGCGAGTTCCTCGTCGAGCGGTACGGGCGGCGCGCCGGGGCGCGTCGATTCGCCGCCGATATCGAGGAGGTCCGCGCCTTCGGCGATCATGCGCTCGGCCTGGCGCAGCGCATCGTCGCGCGCGAGGAAGCGGCCGCCGTCGGAGAACGAATCGGGCGTGGCGTTGAGAATGCCCATCACGAGCGGGCGCTCGAACGTCAGTGCGAAGCGGCCGCACTGGAGCGGCGCGGGAATGGACGGAGTAACAGCGGAATCGGACACGAGCGACTGGCGTGGTTGAATGCAAAACGGGCCGGTGTGAAGCCACACCAGCCCGTGAACGGTGCTAAAGCGGAGGTTATGCCGCCGGCGAAGCAGGCGCCGGCGCGTTGCCGGGCTTGACCTCGGCGCTGCTGCCACCGCCCGACGAATCGCCGCCGACGGCCGGCGAGCTCTTCGGCGAGCGCGGCGGACGGCCTTCCATGATGTCGTTGATCTGATCGGCGTCGATCGTCTCCCACTCCATCAGCGCGGCCGTCATCGCTTCGACCTTGTCGCGGTTCTCTTCGAGCAGGCGGCGCGCAAGGGTGTACTGATCGTCGAGCACGCGGCGGATTTCCGAATCGACCTTCTGCTGCGTCGCTTCCGAGATCGTGCGCGTGAAGCCGCGGCCGAACGGCGACGCATCGTTCTCGTCGTCGACGTAGACCATCGGCCCGAGCGCATCGGTCATGCCGAAACGGGCCACCATCGCGCGCGCCGTCTGCGTTGCCTTGTTGAAGTCGTCCGATGCGCCGGTGCTGACGAGATTCATGAACAGCTCTTCCGCCACCCGGCCACCGAACAGGATCGCGAGGCGGTCCAGCAGGTAGTCCTTCGAGTACGTCTCGTTGTCATGCTCCGGCAACTGCCACGTGACGCCCAGCGCACGGCCGCGCGGGATGATCGTGACCTTGTGCACCGGGTCGGCCTTCGGCAGCAGCTTCGCGACCACCGCGTGGCCCGACTCGTGGTAAGCGGTCGCGCGCTTCGCTTCCTCGCGGATCACGGCCGACTTGCGCTCCGGACCCATGAAGATCTTGTCCTTCGCGTCCTCGAAATCCTGCATCTCGACGATGCGCTTGCCGCGGCGTGCCGCGAACAGCGCAGCCTCGTTCACGAGGTTCGCGAGATCGGCGCCCGAGAAGCCCGGCGTGCCGCGTGCGATGACGGCCGCATCGACGTCGTTCGCGATCGGCACCTTGCGCAGGTGCACGCGCATGATCTGCTCGCGGCCGCGGATGTCCGGCAGACCGACGTAGACCTGACGGTCGAAACGGCCCGGACGCAGCAGCGCCTTGTCGAGCACGTCGGAACGGTTGGTCGCGGCGATCACGATCACGCCCGAGTTCGCCTCGAAGCCGTCCATCTCGACCAGCATCTGGTTCAGCGTCTGCTCGCGTTCGTCGTTGCCGCCGCCCATGCCGGCGCCGCGATGACGGCCGACCGCGTCGATTTCGTCGATGAACACGATGCACGGCGCATGCTTCTTCGCCTGCTCGAACATGTCGCGCACACGGGCCGCGCCGACGCCGACGAACATTTCGACGAAGTCCGAACCCGAGATGCTGAAGAACGGCACCTTCGCTTCACCCGCGATCGCGCGGGCGAGCAGCGTCTTGCCGGTACCCGGCGGGCCGACGAGCAGCACGCCGCGCGGAATGCGACCGCCCAGCTTCTGAAATTTCTGCGGATCGCGCAGGAAGTCGACGAGCTCGGACACTTCTTCCTTCGCTTCGTCGCAGCCCGCGACGTCGGAGAAGTTCACCGCGTTGTTGTTCTCGTCGATCAGCCGCGCTCGCGACTTGCCGAACGAGAAGGCGCCGCCTTTGCCGCCCCCCTGCATCTGCCTCATCATGTAGAACCAGAACACGATGATCAGGATCGTCGGCCCGAGGTAGTACAGCGCGGACATCAGCGCATTCGGCTCGTCGTCGGCCTTGCCGCTGACCTGCACGCCGTACTTCATCAGATCGCCGACCATCCAGATGTCGCCGGGCGACACGATCTGGTATTTCTGGCCATCAGCCGGAGTGACGGTGAGGTTGCGCCCCTGAACGATGACGTTCTTGACCTTGCCGTTCTTGGCGTCGTCCATGAACTGCGAATAGGACACGCCTTCCTGGACGCGGGGCTTGTCGAACTGCTTGAACACCGTAAACAGCACCAGTGCGATCACTAACCACACCGCTGCCTTCGAAAACATATTGTTGTTCAAAGCACCACTCCTTCACTCGTAGACGAGCGCCTACATTTTCCTTGCGGCGCCCCTCGGTCATTCTAATCCAGTCCGACCACCCTCGCCATAAGCATTGACAACCGCCGCGATAGCGCTTCGCTTGTCTGGCAAGGGCCGGAGCCCGTTTGCGGCACCCCGCCGCGCATCAGCGCGGATGCTTCAGATGCCGACCCAAAATGAACGTTTCGGACGATTTGTCGCGGGACGCCTTGGGCTTGCGCGGCGCGACGGTCTTAAACTGCTGTTTGAATTTCTCGACGATCTGGCTGTAGCCGCTGCCGTGAAAGCATTTCACGAGCAGCGCACCGTCCGGCTTCAGATGGTTCTGCGCGAATTCGAGCGCCAGATCGCAAAGATGCTCGATGCGCGCCGCGTCCGCCGAGGCCACACCGGAGAGGTTGGGGGCCATGTCCGAAATAACAAGATCCACCGCGCGGCCTTCGAGCACTTCCTCGAGCTGGTGGAGCACTTCGTCCTCGCGGAAGTCGCCCTGGATGAAGTGGACGTCGGCGATCGGCTCCATCGGCAGCAGGTCGAGCGCGATGATCGTGCCGTCGATGCCGCCTTCGCGCTCGGTATCGCGCTTCTTGCCCTGCGCGAGCTTGTTGCGGGCATACTGGCTCCAGCTGCCCGGCGTCGCGCCGAGATCGACGATGACCTGGCCCGGACGGACCAGCTTGTCCTGCTCGTCGATTTCCTTCAGCTTGTACGCGGCACGCGCGCGATAGCCCTCCCGCTGCGCCATTTTGACGTACGGGTCGTTGATGTGGTCGTGCAGCCAGTGCTGGTTAAAGCGGTTTTTTGCCATTCGAGAGAGAGATTGCTGCCATTTGCTTCGTGAAGCCGCGCTTTTAGCGGATAATACGCGTCTTCTTCGCGCGGCTGCGGCCCCTTTTCAGGCCCAAGTCGCGATTTTACGTGGTTTCGGCGCACGGCTGACGCGGTAACTTCCCGCGATCGTTTTTCAGGCCGCGTGCCCCTATTTAGATTTCGACATTTCCATGCCCGCCCTTTCGCTTTCTCCCGCCGAGCGCTCCGCGCTGCGCTCCCAGGCCCATGCGCTCAAGCCCGTCGTGCTGATCGGCGCCGAAGGGCTGACCGACGCCGTGCTGAAGGAAATCAAGGTGCACCTCGCCGCGCACCAGCTGATCAAGATCCGCGTGTTCGGCGACGAGCGCGACGAACGCATCGCGATCTACGACGAGATCTGCGACCGCCTGAGCGCGGCGCCGATCCAGCACATCGGCAAGCTGCTGGTGATCTGGAAGCCCGAGGCCGCCGCAGCGGCCCCGGCCCGCGGCCGTCGCGCCGGCACGCTGCCGAGCGCGGCCGAAGCCGCCGACGACAGGAAAGGCCGCGCACCGCGCACGGTCAAGGTCGTCAAGGTGTCGCCGAACGCGAGCCCCGTGCGTCGTCCGAAGCCGACGAAGGTCGTCGTGCGCGGCAACGAGCGCGTGACGGCGGGCGGCAACGTGAAGCGCGCGAAAAAGCGCCAGGCAAGCACCAAGCGGCCGTTCCAGGACAAGTAAAACGCGTACGCGGCACGGTCGCACCGTGCCGCGCTGCCCGCGCTGCGCTCAGGCGTCGCGCGCCGGCAGACGCCAGATCAGCATCAGCCCCAGCACGCTCTCGACGAGATAGAACACGCTCGAGACGCCGTGCAGCATCCCGAAGCGACTCGCGTACGGCGAGTTCGCGATATCGGTGCCCGCGTCCATCGCGGCCACCCGCAGCGCGTTCATGAACGGCTGCAGCGCGAAATACCCGACCAACACGCACACGACCATCGCGGCGACGATCCAGCGCACGCGGCGATATTCGCTGCTGCCGCGCCGCACCTGCTGGTTCGACAACGCAAGCAGCAGCACGCCGCACACGACACCGAGGATCGCCTCGATACGGAACAGCTGGGCGGCGACCGAACCGGCCGTCATCCGCTCCAGCGTCTTGAACAGCACGGGCGCGACCGCATACCCGATCGTCAGCAGGCTGCCGACCCACACGGCCGACAGCAGACGGAACACGCGATGCGGCATTACGTCGCCCCGCTTCAGATGTAGCTGACCGAGATGATTTCGTATTCGCGCACGCCGCTCGGCGCCTGCACGGCCGCGACGTCGCCTTCGGACTTGCCGATCAGTGCGCGCGCGATCGGCGAGCTGACCGAGATCAGGCCGTGATCGATATCGGCTTCGTCGTCGCCGACGATCTGGTATTTGACGGTGTCGCCCGACTCGAGATCCTCGAGCTCGACCGTCGACGCGAAGACCACGCGGCCTTCGGCATCGAGCACGGTGGGATCGATGACCTGCGCGGCCGACAGCTTCGATTCGATTTCCGCGATACGACCCTCGATGAAGCCCTGCTTTTCCTTCGCGGCATCGTATTCGGCGTTTTCGGACAGATCGCCCTGTGCGCGGGCCTCCGCGATCGCGTTGATCACGGCCGGCCGCTCGACGGATTTGAGGCGCTGCAATTCATCGCGCAGTTGCTCTGCGCCACGCTTTGTCAACGGAATGGTGCTCATAAACGGCTCAATCGCTAAAAACGGCTTTAAAAAAAATCACCGCGATTAAGCGCGTTTCCGATGAACCGGAAACACCGCTTAACCGCGGCACGTATTGCTTCGACAGGTAACTGACTGCTTAGTTTAGGCGAGCGTGAAGACCTTGTAAATCATAGACTTCCAGATCCTTCAGGTAGCGCAAGCCTTCAACGGCCGCGCGCGCGCCCGACATCGTCGTGTAGTACGTGACCTTGTGCGCCTGCGCGCTCATGCGGATCGAACGCGAATCGGCGATCGCCTGGCGCGTCTCGTCGACCGTCGTGAACACGAGGGCGATCTCGCCGTTCTTGATCATGTCGACGATGTGCGGACGGCCGTCCTTCACCTTGTTCACGACCTTCACCGGCACGCCGGCCGCTTCGATCGCGGCAGCCGTGCCCTTGGTCGCGACGATCGGGTAGCCGAGGTCGTGCAGCATGCGCGCGACTTCAACGGCCTTCGGCTTGTCCGCGTCCATCACGGTCAGCAGCACCGTGCCCGACTCCGGCAGGCGCGAACCGGCCGCGAGCTGCGACTTGAACAGCGCTTCGCCGAACGTCTGGCCGACGCCCATCACTTCGCCGGTCGAACGCATTTCAGGCCCGAGGACCGGATCGACGGTCGGGAACTTGACGAACGGGAACACCGCTTCCTTCACGCTGAAGTACGGCGGCTCGACTTCCTTCGTCACGCCCTGCTGCGCGAGCTTCTGGCCGACCATCGCGCGCGCCGCGATCTTCGCGAGCGGCAGGCTGGTCGCCTTCGACACGTACGGCACCGTGCGCGACGCGCGCGGGTTCACTTCGAGCACGTAGATGATGTCCTGCTTCGAACCGTCCGCCTGCGGCACCTGCTGGATCGCGAACTGCACGTTCATCAGGCCGACCACGTTCAGCGCCTTCGCCATCGCGCCCGTCTGGCGCTTCAGCTCGGCCACGGTTTCCTTCGACAGCGAGTACGGCGGCAGCGAGCATGCCGAGTCGCCCGAGTGGACGCCCGCCTGCTCGATGTGCTCCATCACGCCGCCGATGAACACGGCTTCGCCGTCGCAGATGCAGTCGACGTCGCACTCGATCGCGTCGTTCAGGAAGCGGTCGAGCAGCACCGGCGAATCGTTCGACACCTTCACGGCCTCGCGCATGTAGCGCTCGAGATCGCGCGGCTCGTGGACGATTTCCATCGCGCGGCCGCCCAGCACGTACGACGGGCGCACGACGAGCGGGTAGCCGATTTCCTCGGCAAGCTTGAGCGCCTCGTCTTCCGCGCGCGCGGTGCGGTTCGGCGGCTGGCGCAGGCCGAGATCCTGCAGCAGCTTCTGGAAGCGTTCGCGGTCTTCGGCCGCGTCGATCATGTCCGGCGACGTGCCGACGATCGGCACGCCGTGCGCCTCGAGGTCGAGCGCGAGCTTCAGCGGCGTCTGGCCGCCGTACTGGACGATCACGCCGACCGGCTTTTCCTTGTCGACGATCTCGAGCACGTCTTCGAGCGTCAGCGGCTCGAAGTACAGGCGGTCGGACGTGTCATAGTCGGTCGACACCGTTTCCGGGTTGCAGTTGACCATGATCGTTTCGTAGCCGTCCTCGCGCATCGCGAGCGCCGCGTGCACGCAGCAGTAGTCGAACTCGATGCCCTGGCCGATCCGGTTCGGGCCACCGCCCAGCACCATGATCTTCTTGTTCGTGGTCGGCTGCGCCTCGCACTCTTCCTCGTAGGTCGAGTACATGTACGCGGTTTTCGTCGCGAACTCGGCCGCGCAGGTGTCGACGCGCTTGTAGACCGGGCGCACGTTCAGCTCGACGCGGCGGCGGCGGACGTCTTCCGGCGTCGCGCCGAGCAGCTTCGCGAGGCGGCGGTCGGAGAAGCCGCTCTGCTTCAGGTAACGCAGCTCGTCGAACGTCAGCGACGCGAGCGTGCGGCCCGCGAGCGCCTTTTCCTTCAGGATGATCTGCTCGATCTGATGGAGGAACCACGGGTCGATCGCGGTTTCCGCGAAGATTTCCTCGGCCGTCATGCCGATGCGGAACGCGTCGCCGACATACCAGATGCGGTCCGGGCCCGGCTCGTGGATCTCGATCGCGATCTCGTCGCGGTCGGTCGACTTCTCGTCGAGACCGTCGACGCCGACCTCGAGGCCGCGCAGCGCCTTCTGGAACGATTCCTGGAACGTGCGGCCGATCGCCATCACTTCGCCGACCGACTTCATCTGCGTCGTCAGGCGCGAATCGGCTTCACGGAACTTCTCGAACGCGAAACGCGGGATCTTCGTGACGACGTAGTCGATCGTCGGCTCGAACGACGCCGGCGTCTGGCCGCCGGTGATTTCGTTCTTCAGCTCGTCGAGCGTGTAGCCGACCGCCAGCTTCGCGGCGACCTTCGCGATCGGGAAGCCGGTCGCCTTCGATGCAAGCGCCGACGAACGCGACACGCGCGGGTTCATTTCGATGACGACCATGCGGCCGTCCTTCGGGTTGATCGAGAACTGCACGTTCGAGCCGCCCGTGTCGACGCCGATCTCGCGCAGCACCGCGAGCGATGCGTTACGCAGGATCTGGTATTCCTTGTCGGTGAGCGTCTGCGCCGGCGCGACCGTGATCGAGTCGCCGGTGTGCACGCCCATCGGGTCGAGGTTTTCGATCGAGCAGACGATGATGCAATTGTCGGCGCGGTCGCGCACGACTTCCATCTCGTATTCCTTCCAGCCGAGCAGCGATTCCTCGATCAGCAGCTCGCGCGTGGGCGACAGGTCGAGACCGCGCTTGCAGATTTCCTCGAACTCTTCGCGGTTGTACGCGATGCCGCCGCCCGAGCCGCCGAGCGTGAACGACGGACGGATCACGACCGGATAGCCGCTGCCGCCGGTGCCCGCCATGATCTCGGCGTGCACCTTGGTCGCTTCTTCCATCGAGTGCGCGATGCCCGACTTCGCGGAGCCGAGACCGATCTTGGTCATCGCTTCCTTGAACTTCTGGCGGTCTTCCGCCTTGTCGATCGCCTCCGGCGACGCGCCGATCAGTTCGACGCCGAACTTCTCGAGCACGCCGTGGTGATGCAGGTCGAGCGCGCAGTTCAGCGCGGTCTGGCCGCCCATCGTCGGCAGGATCGCGTCCGGGCGCTCCTTCTCGATGATGCGCGCGACGACTTCCCACGTGATCGGCTCGATGTAGGTCACGTCGGCCGTGTTCGGGTCGGTCATGATCGTCGCCGGGTTGCTGTTGACGAGAACGACCTTGTAGCCCTCCTCACGCAACGCCTTGCAAGCCTGCGCGCCCGAATAGTCGAACTCGCACGCCTGGCCGATGATGATCGGGCCGGCGCCGATGATGAGGATGCTTTTGATGTCTGTGCGTTTTGGCATGGCTTGTGAATTCAATAAGTAATCGTTGTCGTGGGTCGGCCGGCAGCGCTCAGCTCATGGTCGCGAGCGCGAGCTTCACCGAGAAACCGATGAACAGGCCGCCCACGCTGCTCGCCGCGCCTGCCGCGAGCTTGCGGCGGCGGCGGAAGTGCTCGGCGAGCCGCGCACCCGCGAAGATCAGCGTGCTCAGGTACAGGAAGCTCGCGCATTGCGCGATCGCCCCGAGCACGACGAACGACAGCGCGGGATGCGGGAATGCCGGGTCGACGAACTGGATGAAGAACGAGATGAAGAACAGGATCGCCTTGGGATTCAGCAGGCTCACGATCAGCGCCTTGCGAAACGGCCGCTCGCCGTCGACCGCCTGCGGCGCCTCGGCGGGCTCGCCCGCCGGCGCGCGCAGCTTGCGCCACGCGCTGCGCAGCATGCCGGTGCCGATGTAGAGCAGATACGCGGCGCCGCCGTACTTGACGACGGAGAACAGCAGCGGATTCGCCTTCAGCAGCGACGCGACGCCCGCGGCGGACAGCACCATCAGCACCGTGTCGCCGACGAACACGCCGCAGGCCGCGCGATAGCCGGCCTTCACGCCGCGCTGCGCCGCGAGCGACAGCACGTACATCGAGTTCGGCCCCGGCAGCAGGATGATGAAGATCACGCCGAACACGTAGGTCCAGATATCCGTGATGCCGAGTGCGTGGCCGAACATGATGCGAATCTCCCGTCCTTCGGTTGCGTTAGGCGTTGCGCTGCTTCGCCGCGTCCATCAGCGCGGTGAAACGGTCGAACAGATAGCCGATGTCGTGCGGGCCCGGCGACGCTTCCGGGTGGCCCTGGAAGCAGAACGCCGGCTTGTCGGTCAGCTCGAAGCCCTGCAGCGTGCCGTCGAACAGCGACACGTGCGTCACGCGCGCGTTGGCCGGCAGCGAATCCGCATCGACCGCGAAGCCATGGTTCTGCGACGTGATCACGACTCGACCGTCGCCGAGATCCTTCACCGGGTGGTTCGCGCCGTGGTGGCCCGTCTTCATTTTCAGCGTCTTCGCGCCGACCGCGAGGCCCATGATCTGGTGGCCGAGGCAGATGCCGAAGGTCGGCACGCCGCGCTCGATGAATTCCTTCGTGGCCGCGATCGCGTAATCGCACGGCTCCGGATCGCCGGGGCCGTTCGACAGGAAGATGCCGTCCGGATTCAGCGCGAGCGCATCGGACGCGCTCGCCTGTGCGGGCAGCACCGTGACCTGGCAACCGCGTTCCGCGAGCATGCGCAGGATGTTGTACTTGACGCCGAAATCGTACGCGACGACGCGGTACTTCGGCGCTTCCTGCATGCCGTAGCCGCTGCCGAGGCGCCATTCCGTCTGCTTCCACTCGAACGGCTTGGTGGTCGACACGACCTTCGCGAGATCCATGCCGGCGAGGCCCGGGAACGAGCGCGCGAGCTCGATCGCCTTCGCCTCGTCGTCCGAGCCGGCCAGGATGCAGCCGTTCTGCGCGCCCTTGTCGCGCAGGATGCGGGTCAGCTTGCGGGTGTCGATGCCGGCGATCGCGACGACGCCTTCGTCGCGCAGGTAATCGCCGAGCGTGCGGTCCATGCGGAAGTTCGATGCGAGCGTGGGCAGATCACGGATGATCAGGCCGGCGGCATGGACTTTCGTGGCTTCGACGTCTTCGGCGTTGACGCCGACGTTGCCGATATGCGGGTAGGTGAGCGTGACGATCTGGCGCGCGTAGCTCGGATCAGTCAGGATTTCCTGATAGCCGGTGATCGCGGTATTGAACACGACTTCGCCGATCGTATGGCCTTCGGCCCCGATCGAATAACCACGAAAGACCGTGCCGTCGGCGAGTGCAAGCAAGGCGGGAGAAAAAGACGGCAACACGGGAGGCTCCTTGGGGAACACCCTGCTGCCGACCTGTTTACCCTGCCGCGCGAGCGCCGCGCTGCGTGGGCGCGCGTAGTCGCTAGCTGGACGCGGCCTGCGTTGTCGAGACGCGAACCCGGCGCGTGGCGCACGAGGCTTCGCGGCATCGCCCGGCAGGCGGCGTGCGGCGGATGAACGGGATGAATGAGGTAGGCGCTAGGGTGCGAGGTTGATCAGCACAAACTTTCAAATTATAGCCCGAAAATGGCCCTATCTTCAATCGATATGGCCGTCCGATCATGCGCGCGCCGCCACCGGCAGCGCGGTACGGCGCACGCTCGACGTGCTGCGGCCCCGTTTCCGCAGCCGCCCCACCCACCAGCGTACCGCCGGATCAGTGGGCTTGGCCAGCGCCGCGCGCGGGCCACACGTACCAGACCGCGCTCGCGAGCTGCAGCGCAAGCAGCACGCCCCATGCGGCGAGGTGCGCGGCGGCCGGATAACGGCCGTCGACCGCGGGCCAGCGCGACAGCACCGCGCCGACACCGATCTGGAACGCAAAGATCAGCAGGAAGATCACCAGCGTGAGCGTCGTGTTCGCGCGGCCGATCAGGTGGGCGGGAAAGTGCCCGGCCATCACCGCGTAGGTCAGGATGCCGACGCCGCCGAACATCCCGTATGCAGCCCACAGCACGGCCGGCGGCAACGGCATGCGCGCGACGATCGCGACCTGCGTCGCGACGAACAGCGCCATCCCGACCCCGCAGAACGCATAGACGGACACGCCGCGCCGCTCGAGCACGCGCGCCGCGGCGCCGAAGCCGACGCAGCCGGCCATCATCGCGAAGCCGAGCACCGACACGAGGCGCGCGGCATGCGGCGCATCGAACCCCGCGACGTCGCGCAGGTACGGCCCGACCCACAGCGACTGCATCGCGTAAAACACGCCCTGCGTGACGACCGAGAACGACGAGATCTTCCAGAACGCGCGGCTGCTCAGGATGTGCCACGTGCCCTTGAACTGACTGACGAGCCCGCCCTGGTGGCGCACCTGCTTCGCTTCGGGCGCGCCGAAGCCGATCGAGGCCGCGACGACCACCGTCAGCACCGCGAGGCCGAAACAGATCGCGCGCCAGTTCGTCCAGCCGAGCAGCCAGGTCAGCGGCGAACCTACCACGACGCCGCCGAGGCCGCCAACCGCCATCACGAGGCCGTTGACGAGCGGCAGCCGGCC
The DNA here is from genome assembly GCF_058781685.1 of Burkholderia sp. FW306-1C-G01B. Lineage (NCBI taxonomy): Bacteria > Pseudomonadati > Pseudomonadota > Betaproteobacteria > Burkholderiales > Burkholderiaceae > Burkholderia > Burkholderia sp. FW306-1C-G01B. The sequence goes on along the minus strand of NZ_JBYSWZ010000004.1, from coordinate 163,701 downwards.
GACCGGGAAATGCTGCGCGAGCGCCTTGAATGCCGCGCCGAGACACACCGAAACGCCGACACCGATCAGCAGCCGGCCGATCATCATCGTGCCGATGCCGTGCGCGGCGCCGAACACGGCGGCGCCGGCCGCGGCGAACAGCAGCATGCCGGCCGTCACGCGGCGCGCGCCGAAGTGGTCGAGCATCACGCCGGCCGGAATCTGCGCGCCCGCGAAGCCAAGAAAATAGAGACTGGTGAGCAGGCCGAGATCGGCGGCCGACAACCCGAGCTCATGCGTGACGAACGGCGCGAAGCCCAGATTGACGCCACGAAACACATACGACACGAAATACCCGATCGAAAACAGCGCGAGCACCCTCACCTGCACCGACGACATCGCTCCCCCTCGTGATATGAAGACTGTCGAAGCGACGCGGCGCCCTCGCACCGCGCACAAACGAAAACGCCGTCACCTCGGTGACGGCGTTTCGTTGCAATTCGTCGGATGATAGCGCAATCGCGCGACCCGGACCGGCCGCCCGCCGCGCTTCGCAGCCGCGTTACTTCTTCTTGCCCTTGGCCGGCGCGGCCTTCGCGGGTGCAGCTTTCGCAGATTTGGCCGATTTGGCCGCCGGCTTTGCCGCGCCGCGCTTCGCGCCGTGCGACTTGCCGCCCACCGCCAGGCTCGCGCGCTCGATGCGCGCACTGCCGACCGACGTCGCGATCCGCTCCGGACCGGGTTCCGCCGGCACCGAGCGGCCGACCGGCACGTGCAGCACGAGCGCCTGGCCCGGCATCGCGAGATCGCGGTGCGTGCGGTTCCACGCCTTGAGCTGGCCGACCGACACGCCGTAGCGGCCGGCGATCGCCGCCATCGACTGCTTGCGGCGCACGCGGATCAGCATCTTGCGCGTGTCGGGTACGTCGGGCTCCATCGCGAGCGCGCCGTTTTCGGCGACGTCGGCACTGATGTCCTCGTCGTCGTCATCGCCGCGCGGCACGACGATCGTCGAACCCGGCTTCAGGCGCATGCCGGCCGGAATCTTGTTGACCGACATCAGCGTATCGGCGTCCACGCCGATCTTCTCGGCGATCGCGGCCGGCCGTGCACGTTCGCTGACCGTATAGGTGGTCCACGTCGAAAGCTGGCCGTTGTATGACTTCAGGTTCTTCTCGAACGCGGACGCGTTGTCGAACGGCAGCAGGATCTGCGGTTCGGTCGCGCCGAGGATCACCGGCTTCGCGAACGACGGGTTCAGCGAGCGGAATTCGTCGAGCGACAGGTTCGCGAGCTTCGCGGCGACCGCGACGTCGATGTCGCGCGACGTCGTGACCGTCACGAAATACGGGTGGTTCGGGATGTCCGGCAGCGTCAGACCGTACTGCTTCGGGCTCGCGATGATGTTCTTCACCGCCTGCAGCTTCGGCACGTAGTTGCGCGTCTCGTTCGGCATCCGCAGGCTCTGGTAGTCGGTCGGCAGGCCGGCCGCCTGATTGCGCGCGATCGCGCGCTGCACGTTGCCCTCGCCCCAGTTGTACGCGGCCAGCGCCAGATACCAGTCGCCGAACATGTCGTGCAGGCGCGACAGGTAGTCGAGCGCGGCGCTCGTCGACGCGAGCACGTCGCGCCGTTCGTCCTGCCACATGTTGCGCTTCAGGTTGTACGTGCGGCCCGTGCCGGGCATGAACTGCCACATGCCGGCCGCCTTCGCGACCGACAGCGCCTGCGGGTTGAACGCGGATTCGATGAACGGCAGCAGCGCGAGCTCGGTCGGCATGTGACGCGCCTCGAGTTCCTCGACGATGTGATACAGGTACTTCTGCGAGCGCTCGGTCATGCGCTGCACGTAATCGGGACGCTGCGTGTACCAGGTCGTCTGCATGTCGACGAGGTCGCTCTGCAGGTCGGGCATCTGGAAGCCGCGACGGATGCGGCCCCACAGATCGGAGTCCGCACTGGTCAGGTCGCCGACGGATTGCTTGTCGACGTCGACAGTTTCTTTGGCGGTGGCTGATTTACGGAGGTAGTTGGACGCCGCCTGCGGATCGGCGGCGTTGTTGGCGACAGGAGCCTGGCTCGCACAAGCGGCGAGTAGCAGGACCACCATCGCACTCAATATAAGTCGCATGAAAATCTCGGCTTCCGACGGCTGGAAATTGCTGGCGATACTACGGAAGTGCGTGCTTCACGTCAATAAAAACACCGAAAACTCAGCGAAATCCTACATTTGGAGCAATTTTTACAGACACCGCTTGAGCTTTGGAGTCCTCCGGAAATGATCATCTGAACCGGTTTTTCCACTCCCGCATCAGCGTAAACGCTGCCAGACGATCCGGCACCGTTTCGTGAAGCTCGGCCTCGAGCGTCGCATGGATGGCGGCGCTGTCCGCGCGCATGAACGGGTTCACCGCGCGCTCGTGCGCGATCGTCGTCGGCAGCGTCGGCACGCCGCGCGCGCGCAGCGCCTGCGCGTCGTCGCGCCACGCGGCAAGCGCCGCATTGCCGGGCTCGCACGCGAGCGCGAAGCGGATGTTCGACAGCGTATATTCGTGTGCGCAATGCACGCGCGTGTCTCCCGGCAGCGCCGCGAGCGCGTCGAGCGACGCGAGCATCTGCGCGGGCGTGCCTTCGAACAGGCGGCCACAGCCGCACGAGAACAGCGTGTCGCCGCAGAACACGTGCGGCACCGCGGCGCCCTGCCCGGCCGCCTGGAAATAGGCGATGTGGCCGCGCGTATGACCGGGCACGTCGAGCACGTCGAACGCGACGGCCGGCGCGTCGAGCGTCACGCGATCGCCGCCCGAAAGCGGCCGCGTGACCACGCCGATCGCCTCGGCCGCGGGGCCGTAAACGGTGAGCGGCACATCGGCCGGTTGGCTATTGCGCAGCGCCTCGACACCGCCGACATGGTCGGCGTGATGGTGCGTGAGTAAAATAGCGGTCAACCGCCAGCCTCGTTCGGCAAGAACCCGGCGCACCGGCGCGGCTTCACCCGGATCGACGGCGATCGCATCGCGGCCGTCCGAGACGAGCCAGATATAGTTGTCTTCGAATGCCGGAACCGGCACGTATTCCAGCTCGTTCATGGGCGCGCAACCATCGTTATGCCTGATCGTCAAATTATAGACTGGCCCGCCTGGACCGACTCGCCTCCTGGCCGCTATGTGCTGGACTGGGAGCAGGCGCAGCTCGACCGGATCGTGTCCGACGTCTTCGGGTTCCACGCGCTGCAGCTCGGCCTGCCGCAGCTCGACGCACTGCGCGAGAACCGCATGCCGTATCGCGGCCTCGTGCTCGATCCGGCGAGCGGCGCGAGCGCGCCATACCAGTATCCGTGGGCGCGCGAAGCGCACGCGCCGGAGCACGCGCCCGCCGATCGCAGCACGACGTGGTGCGACCTGCTCGACCTGCCGTTCGAGTCGCAGAGCGTCGACCTGATCGTGATGCCGCACACGCTCGAATTCACGTCCGACCCGCACCGCCTGCTGCGCGAGGCCGAGCGCGTGCTGATGCCGGAAGGCCAGCTCGTGATCACCGGCTTCAATTCGCTCAGCCTGTGGGGCATGCGGCAATCGTTCGGGCGCATGGCGAACCGCCCGTTCGTGCCGGCCACACGCGACCAGATCGCGTTCATCCGGCTCAAGGACTGGATCAAGCTGCTCGGTTTCGACCTCGAACGCGGCCGCTTCGGCTGCTACCGGCCGCCGCTCGTCACCGACAAGTGGCTAGCCCGCTACGGCTTCATGGAAGCCGCGGGCGACCGCTGGTGGCCGATCTTCGGCGCCGTCTACATGGTGACGGCCGTCAAGCGCGTGCGCGGCATGCGCCTCGTCGGCCAGATCAAGATGAAAAAAACCGTGCTCGCGCCAGGCCTGACGCCCGCGGCCTCCCCGACCACCCATCAAGAACATTCATGACAATCGATACGATCGACATCTATACCGACGGCGCCTGCAAGGGCAACCCCGGCCCCGGCGGCTGGGGCGCACTGATGCGCTACGGCGACCGCGAAAAGGAGCTGTTCGGCGGCGAGCCCAACACGACCAACAACCGCATGGAGCTGATGGGCGTGATCGCCGCGCTCGAGGCGCTGAAGCGGCCGTGCCAGGTGATCGTGCACACCGATTCGCAATACGTGCAGAAAGGCATCAGCGAGTGGATCCACGGCTGGAAGAAGAAAGGCTGGGTCACCGCGGCAAAGACGCCCGTGAAGAACGCCGACCTGTGGAAGCGGCTCGACGCGCTCGTCGCGCAGCACGAGGTCGAGTGGCGCTGGGTCAAGGGTCACGCGGGCCATCCCGAAAACGAGCGCGCGGACGCGCTCGCGAATCGCGGTGTCGAATCGCTCACGGCCTGAACGCCGGCCACCCCCCTGTTTCCTTCGTTTTTCCCGACATGCGCCAGATCATTCTCGATACCGAAACCACCGGCCTGAACGCCCGCACGGGCGACCGTCTCATCGAAATCGGCTGCGTCGAGCTGCTGAACCGGCGGCTCACCGGCAACAACCTGCACTTCTACGTGAACCCCGAGCGCGACAGCGATCCGGGCGCACTGGCGGTGCACGGCCTCACGACCGAATTCCTCAGCGACAAGCCGAAGTTCGCGGAAGTCGCCAGCCAGATCCTCGACTTCGTGAAGGACGCCGAGCTGATCATCCACAACGCGCCGTTCGACCTTGGCTTCCTCGACGCCGAATTCGCGCGGCTCGGCCTGCCGCCGTTCACCGAACATTGCGGCGGCGTGATCGACACGCTCGTGCAGGCCAAGCAGATGTTCCCCGGCAAGCGCAACTCGCTCGACGCGCTGTGCGATCGCTTCGGCATCAGCAACGCACACCGTACGCTGCACGGCGCACTGCTCGACTCGGAGCTGCTCGCCGAGGTGTATCTCGCGATGACGCGCGGCCAGGACAGCCTCGTGATCGACATGCTCGACGACGCGGGCGCCGACGGCGGCGCGGCGAACGGCCAGCGCGTGTCGCTCGCCGCGCTCGACCTGGTCGTGGTGGCCGCGAGCGACGACGAGCTCGCCGCGCACCAGGCGCAACTCGACGAGCTCGACAAGTCGGTCAAGGGCGCATGCGTGTGGCGCAAGTTCGCCGACGCGGGCGCCGCCGAAACGGCCTGACGCACGCGGCACGCGCTGCGGCCGCGCTTACGCGCGCGGCTGCAGCGCGATGACCGCCATCCCGCCGAGCGCGAGCACCGCGCCGGCCACATCCCAGCGGGTCAACGCGATGCCGTCGACCACCCGCAGCCAGACCAGCGCTACCGCGATATACACGCCGCCGTACGCGGCATAGGTACGCCCGGCCGCGCTCGGGTGCAGCGTCAGCAGCCACGCGAACAGCGCGAGCGACAGCGCGGCCGGCACCAGCAGCCAGGCCGGCCGGCTGCCCTTCAGCACGAGCCACGGCAGGTAACAGCCGACGATTTCGGCCAGCGCGGTGGCGGCGAACAGCGCCGCGATCCTCATCAGTTCGGTCATCCGGTTCCTCGTGAATTCGGCCCCGTCGCCGGGGAGCTGCACGGCCCCGCCGCGCGCCGCCGATCATACCCGAGCAGGCCGCGCCGGACGCCCCGCCAGACGGGCGTCTCCCGGCAATTTGCACGATCATCCGTCATCGTGCTACCATGTCGCCTGTTTCAACATTCAATCTCTGTCTATTCGATTTCGAGAGAAGTCCGTCCGCGCATTACGGGCCGGCGCTTCGACCGAAATCGCACCCACAGGAAAGCCCGCCCGACAGGCCCGCTTTTCTCGTTTCGTCGCCCCTTTCGGGGCGCTTGCCGGAACGCCGGACCTCCGTCCGCACCGGCATCTGCCGCCAGCATCACGCGGCCCATTCTTCATGAGCGCACTGTCGCGACGGCCCATCGGGCCCGCGTCGAAGCAGCCCCTGACGGCCCTTTGCTGCCCGTTGCGCAGTAAGTGCTTAATGGTCTGCCCCGACGCGCCGCGCACGACACCGCGCTTGCAGGCAAACCGTGTCGGACGGCCCGCCCGTTCCGGCGCAGTCAAAGGAGTGCATGACCTTGACCGCAACACACGTCAGCCCGACCGCTGCTTCTTCCTCCACTTCGTCCGGCGACGCTCCGCTCGCCGCGGACGACATCACCGTCGTCGACCAGAGCCTGCTCAAGCGCGCCGTCAGCGCGATGGCCATCGGCAATGCGATGGAATGGTTCGACTTCGGCGTGTACAGCTATATCGCCGTCACGCTCGGCAAGGTGTTCTTCCCGTCCAGCAGCCCGTCCGCGCAGCTGCTCGCGACCTTCGGCACGTTCGCGGCCGCGTTCCTCGTGCGCCCGCTCGGCGGCATGGTGTTCGGCCCGCTCGGCGACCGCATCGGCCGCCAGCGCGTGCTCGCCGCGACGATGATCATGATGGCCGTCGGCACCTTCGCGATCGGCCTGATCCCCAGCTACGCGTCGATCGGCATCATGGCGCCCGTGCTGCTGCTCGTCGCCCGCCTCGTGCAGGGCTTCTCGACCGGCGGCGAATATGGCGGCGCGGCCACCTTCATCGCCGAATTCTCGACCGACAAGCGCCGCGGCTTCATGGGCAGCTTCCTCGAATTCGGCACGCTGATCGGCTATGTGATGGGTGCGGGCGTCGTCGCGCTGCTGACCGCGTCGCTGTCGCAGGAAGCGCTGCTGTCGTGGGGCTGGCGCGTGCCGTTCCTGATCGCCGGCCCGCTCGGCCTGATCGGTCTCTACATCCGGATGAAGCTCGAGGAAACGCCCGCGTTCAAGCGCCAGGCCGAAGAGCGCGAAGCGCAGGACAAGGCCGTGCCGAAGGCGCGCTTCCGCGAAACACTGATGCGCAACTGGCGCGCGCTGCTGCTGTGCGTCGGCCTCGTGCTGATCTTCAACGTGACCGACTACATGGTGCTGTCGTACCTGCCGAGCTTCATGTCGTCGACGCTGCACTTCGACGAATCGCACAGCCTCGTGCTCGTGCTGATCGTGATGGTGCTGATGATGCCGATGACGCTCTTCGCCGGCCGCCTGTCCGACCGGATCGGCCGCAAGCCGGTGATGCTCGCCGGCTGCGTCGGGCTGCTCGTGCTGTCGATCCCGTCGATGATGCTGATCCACGCGGGCACCACGGCATCGGTGTTCGGCGGCCTGCTGGTCCTCGGCGTGCTGCTGTCCTGCTTCACCGGCGTGATGCCGTCGGCGCTGCCGGCGCTGTTCCCGACCGAGATCCGCTACGGCGCGCTCGCGATCGGCTTCAACGTGTCGGTATCGCTGTTCGGCGGCACGACGCCGCTGATGACCGCATGGCTCGTCGACGTGACGCACAACCTGATGATGCCCGCGTACTACATGATGGGCGCCGCCGTGATCGGCATCGTGTCGGTCGTCGCGCTCGCGGAAACCGCGCGCCAGCCGCTCAAGGGCTCGCCGCCGGCCGTCGCGACGCGCCGCGAGGCGCACCAGCTCGCGCGCCAGTTGCGCGAGGACGACGACTCGGAGATGTACGGCGTCGTGTCGCCCGCACGCGCCTGAGCGTCGCCCATGAAAAAGCCCCGGCCGAAGCCGGGGCCCGATCGAATCCGATCCGCCCGACCGGCTTGCGCCGGCCGGGCTTTTTTCATCCGTTAGCCGTGAGCGCCATCATGCGTGCGCTTCGCCGTGACGGCTGAAGATCAGCGCACGCGAGCGAGATACCGCCGCCTGCGCGCCGCGTGCCGCGACGATCAGCCCGACCTGGCCGAGATTGAAATCGCGCTCGACCATCAACTGCGTCAGCGCGGCAAGCGGCAACACGACGGACGGGTGGTACAGGCTTGATTCGAGCAGGGCTTTCATCATCGGCTCCATCTGGCAATGCGTGATTCGATGGAGTGGATTCTAGGGACCGGCCGCTTCCGGATAAACGGCGCGAATGCGAAGTCACTTGTCGGCCACCGAGAACAATCGGCGGCGGCTTGCCGGATGCGGCCGAGCGGCCGGCAGGCAACGGCGCGGGGCGGCCTCGCGCCCCGCCGCCAAGGGCCGCCAGGCCTACACGAGCGGCGTTTCGACGAACGCCGGCAACGCTTCCGCACGCGCAGAATGCGCGGCGAGCGCCGGATAGCGGGCAGGATCGATCCGCGCGAGCGCCGGGTAATCGGCCGCCACGAACTGCGTGAAGCGCCACGCCACCGCGACCGTCACGTCGGACTGCAGCAGGCGCGCACCGCCGAACCAGCCGTTCGCGGCCGCAACGAGCGGCTCCAGCTCGCCGTACGCGCCCTCGAGCTGGCTCAGCACGCGCTCGATCCACGGCGCGTGCTGCTTGTCGGACGGGCGCAGCGCCTGCTCGTAGATGACCTGCACGGTCTTCTCGGCCGCCGCCAGCGCGAAACCGACCGGCACGAGCGCGCGCAGCCGCACGTCGGCGGCGTCGGGCAGCAAGCGCCGCTCCGGCGCGACCAGGTGATCGAGATAGTCGACGATCAGCGACGAATCGATCAGCGTCGCGCCGTCGTCGGTCACGAGCGTCGGCGCCTTGACGACCGGGTTGATCGCCCTGAACTGCTCGAAATGACGGAACACCGAGATCGACTCGTGTTCGAACGGCAGGTCGAGCAGCTTCGCCGAAATGGCGACACGGCGCACGAACGGGGAATCCAGCATGCCGATCAGCTTCATCGCAAACGCTCCGCTTGAGGGAATGGGACCGACGACTGTAGCAGCGTCGCGAGCCGTCGCCTAGCGTGCTCGTACGCGCGTCCGCTTGATACGTATCAGCGCCCCGCTACCCGGCCACAGTGACCATAATGCAGATTCACGCCCCTTCCGCCCCAAGGTCCGCCATGTGGTATGCCCTCGTCGAGCAGCAGCGGGAATGGATGCGCGCCTGGCGCGCGGCGACGCGGCACGCGTTCGATGCGTGGCCCGCGGCGACGCTGCCGCAGGCCGCGTCGTCGTGTTATGACGACCTGTTCGAGCCGCTGCTCGGGCAGCCGGCCGGGCCGCCGCGCTTCGACCTCGGGCGATCCGCCGTCGGCGAACGGGTCGCCGCGCACACGCCGTTCTGCGACCTGCGGCGCTTCACGCGCGCCGATGCGCGGCGCACGGTGCTGCTGTGCGCGCCGCTCGCCGGGCACGCGGCCGTGATGATGCGGGAAACCGTCGAGACGCTGCTCGCCGACGGCGACGTCTGCGTGACCGACTGGCGCAATGCGCGCGACGTGCCGCTCGCGTCGGGCCGCTTCGGGCTCGACGAGTATGTCGCGACGCTCGACGGTTTCGTCGACGGGCTCGCGCTCGACGATCGGCCGCTGCACGTCGTCGCCGTGTGCCAGGCGACCGTGCCGGCGCTCGGCGCGCTCGCGCTGCGCGCCGCGCGCGGCCTCGCGCCGCCCGCGAGCATCACGCTGATCGGCGGCCCGCTCGACGCACGCCTGAATCCGAGCGTGCTCGGCACCGCGGCAGCCACCCGCTCGCTCGGCTGGTGCCGCCGCCACCTGATCGACATCGTGCCGCCCGGCTTCGCGGGGCACGGCCGCCACGTGTTCCCGACCTATCTCCAGCAGGGCGAGATCGCGCTGATGTACCCGCAGCGTTTCATGTCGCTGGTCGAGGCGTACGCGCAGGCCGCGTCGCGCTTCGACATGGCCGCGCTCGCCGCCGCGCGGCGCGCGCTGCTCGAATACACGGCGCTGCTCGACATGCCGGCCGAATATTTCCTCGACACGGTCGACATCGTGTTCCAGCGCATGTGCCTCGCGAACGGCACGTGGGACGTGGGCGGCCGGCGTGTCGAGCCGGGCGCGCTGCGCGGCGTCGCGCTGCTGACCGTCGAAGGCCGATGCGACGCGGTCACGGGCGCCGGCCAGACGCATGCGGCACTCGACATGTGCAGCGGCCTCGCGGCCGACGAGCGCTATCGCGTCGATGTCGACGATTGCGATCACTACGGGCTGTTTACCGGCGCGCGCTGGCGCGGCAATGTCCATCCGATGCTGCAGCGCGTGTTCGCGCTGGCCGAGGCCGGCCGCCCTCGCCCGCGCTCGCGCCGGATCAGGCGGACGTGATGCCGCGTTGCATGCGGGCCGCGTCGAGCAACGTACGCACCTCGTCGTCGCTCGTTTGCCCGAAGTGCGCGTAGAACTGGCTGATCCCGAAGAACGGGCGCGGCTGCGATACCGCGACGAACGCGTCGGCCAGACCGTCGAACGCATGCTGCGCGTCCGCCGGCGCGACCGGCGTGGCCGCCACGATCCGCGCCGGGTGGCGCTCGCGCAGCGCCTGCAGCGCGGCACGCATCGACGCGCCGGTCGCGACGCCGTCGTCGACGACGATCACGATGCGCCCGTCGACCGGCAGCGGCGGCGCAGCGCCGCGATACAGCGCTTCGCGGCGATGCAGCTCGGCCGTCTCGCGCACGATCACGTCGGCGAGCTGCGCGTCGGTCACGCCCATCGAGCGGATCACGGAGCGCTGCAGATGCATCGCGCCCCCCGTTGCGATCGCGCCCATCGCGAGTTCGGGCTCGCACGGCACGCCGAGCTTGCGCACGACCAGCACGTCGAGCGGCGCGCGCAGCGCGCAGGCGACCGGATACGCGACGGGCACGCCGCCGCGCGGCAACGCGAGCACGACGACGTCGCTACGCCCCGCATAGTCGCTCAGCGCGCCGGCCAGTTGGCGGCCCGCATCGGCGCGATCGGCAAAACACTCGGTCACGATCGGCTCCCTGCCGTTGCGCCGGATGCGCGAAACCCGCGCCGGCGCCTGTCAACGAGCATGGTTCATCGGCAGCGCCGATGCAAGCGGGGTCACACCGGCGTGCACGACGCCGAAGGAAAGGGTCAGAGGCCGCCGGCCTGCCGGTATAGCCGCCAGAACGACTGCGCGTAGGATTGCGCGAGCTCGGGCGCGCGCTGGAACACGTTGACCGTCTCGGCGTGCGCGGCCGCGCCGTCGGACAGCGTCGTCAGCGCGACGCTGTCGTCGACGATCACGAAGCGCGGCGCAGGATCGCCGTGCCGCAAATCGATCGCCACGTCGATGCCCGCGGATTTCAGATAGCCTGCGCCGCTGTACCTGCCCGCGCGCGGCGAGCGCACGAGCACGACGCGCACCTCGATCCCGCGCGCACGGGCCGCGCGCAGTGCGCTCGCGACGGCGGGCGGCACATGCGCGTAGCCGGCCAGCAGTACGCGGCGTTGCGCCTGTTCGATCAGGTCGACGGTCGCGTCGGCCGCCGCGTTGTCATACGAAAAGTACGTGCCGACCGAGGCGGCATCGGACGGGATCCGGCTGGCGTGGGCGCTCGCCGCACAGCAAAGCGCGGCGAAAAAGAAGGCGGCTGGTCTCATGGCGGGCGCCATTGTAGCGACGCCAATTCGCGTGGCAAGCGCCGGCTGCGGCGCTGCTGCGCCGGCGCAACACACCGTATGGAACCGGGGCGCGGCGGGGATGTTGCAGGCCGGTTTTCGGGCCGCCGGTCAGCCAGCCGCGACGCGCGCGAGCCAGTTCGTCACGCCGTCGACGGAACGGAAATCCGCGAGGCTGCGCGCCGGCAGCGCGGGATACGTGCCGCCTGCCATCTCGGCCAGCGCGCGCCCGGGGCCGAGTTCGAAAAACGCGGTCGCACCGGCCTCCACGCAGGCGGCGAGACAGGCCGCCCACTCGACCGGCTCCGCGATCTGCCGCGCGAGCTTGTCGAGGCCCGCGTCGACATCGAGCACCGACGCGCCGTCGATGCCCGAAAACAATCGCATGCCGGGCAGCGGCCGGCGCACGCGCACACCGGCAAGCGACGCGCGAAATACCGGCACGGCCGCTGCGAGCCGGCGCGTGTGCGACGCGATCCGCACGCACACGGGCGCGACGCGCAGCGCACCGGCGCGCGCGGCGCCGTCGGCCACCGCATCGACATCGGCCTGCCGCCCCGCGACCACGAATGCGTCGCCGGGGTTGACGATCGCGATCGCCGCGTCGCGACCGGCGCACAACTGCGCAAGCTGCGTGCGCGTCAAGCCACGCACGAACGCCATCCGCTCATCGCCGCCGCTCGCCGCATCCATCGCGCGCGCGCGTGCGTCGGCCAGGTCGAGCGCATCGTGCGGATCGATCATTCCCGCGACGCTCCACGACGCGACCTCGCCGACGCTGTAGCCCGCGACGCAGCGCCGGCGCGGCCACGCCGCGTCGAGCAGCGCGGCCGCCGCAAGCGCCTGGACGGTGCAGAGGATCTGCGCGGCGCGGTTCTCGCGCAGCGCGTCCGGTCCGGCCTGCCGGACCCACGCGCGCGGATCGTCGCCGAGGAGCCGGCCGGCATGCGCGAACAACGCATCGGCCTGCGGCGCCGCGCCCGTCAGGTCGAACATGTCGGCGCGCTGCGCGCCTTGTCCCGAACAGAGGATCGCCAGCGTCATCGCGCGTCCCCGTCGGCTTCGAGCGCATCGACGAATACGCTCATCGCGAGCAGGTCGGCCGCGCCGCCCGGGCTCAGCCGGCGCGCAACGAACGCACGATGCGCGGCCACCGCGCGCAGCCGCCAGTCGCGCGCGCGCACGCCGCCGCGTGCGACGAACGCACGTGCGGTCGCCCGCGCGAAATCGAGGCCGGCATGCCCGCCCCGGTGCAGCAGGTTCGTATCGTCGAGCGCGGCGATCAGCGCGAAGCACGCAGCGACGCGCGCGGCTTCCGGATCGTCGGGCAGGTCGCGCTTCGCACGGCGCAGCGCGGGCAGCCCGATCGCGTACACGGTCGTGAACCCTTCGGCCGCTTCGCGACGCGCGCCGCCGACGCCGTAGCGTCGGCTCGCGCGCTCGCCGTGGCTGTCCGGCAAGCGCGGGCCGCCGAGAATATCGGCGCCCCAGCGGCGGGACACGAGCGCACCGAGCGTCATTCCGCCCGGCACTCCCCCCGGCATCGCACGCCGGCCCGCGGCCGCGCACAGCAGCCCGAGCCCGAAGATCGCGCCGCGATGCGTATTGACGCCGCCGGTCGCCGCGAGCATCGCGTGCTCGGCACGCAGGCCGATCTTGCGCAGCATGGCCATGTCCGCGTCGCGCGCGCCCGCGTCGGCGAGTTCCGCGAAGTACGGCCGCAGCACGGCGGCGCTGCGCGCGAACGTCGCGGCATCCATGTCCGAATGACTGCCGGTGTCGACGTGGCTGACGAGCCCCGGCTTCGGATAGGTGTCGATCTCGAGCACGAGGCTGCGCTCGGCCAGCTCGGCGATGCGCTCGGGAGCGGACGGCGCCGGTACGCGGCAGGCAGCCCATGCGCTCATCGCGCGTCTCCGGTGAATGCGCCGGCGGGCATCAATTCGACGGCGATCGCGGTCTTGACCGCGACTTCAGGCAGCCGCGCGTGCAGCTCGCGCCAGTTGACGCCCGCGCCGTCGTCGCGCAGCAGCTCGCCGTCGATGCGCATCGGCGCGTGCGCGTCGATCGCCGCGAGACTGTCGAGCAGCGGTGCGAGCAACGCGGCATCCGGCAGCGGAAACACGATGTCGAGATCGGACGACGCGCCCAGGTATCGCTCGCCCGTCAGCGCCTGCCACGCGAGGCTGCCGAACACGCGGCCCTGCACGCCGCAGCGCGCGCCGAGCGCATCGAGCGCGCGCAACGGCGCGTGCCATGCGTCGGGCGCGGCGGAAAGCGCGTCGGCCAGCGCGGGCAGCGGGCCGACCGTCGCGAGCGCGTCGGCAGCGACATTCAGCGCGATGCGCCGCTTGCCCGCGGCAGGCGGCAGCGGCAGGCCGAGCGGCACGCGGCCGGCATCGGCCTCGTCGGGCGACGCGCGGCGCACGATCAGCGGCCAGCCGCGTTCGGCCCACGCGCGCACGAGCGGATCGGCCGCGAGCGCGGGATCGCGCGCGAATGCCGCGCCCCACCCCGCCGCCGTCAGCGTGACGAGCATGTGGCGGCGCAGCGGCATCTCAACGTGCAGCACGCGCGAGTTCCTCGACGCGCCGCGCGACGTCGGCCGCCACCGGCCGGCCGCGCGCCGCGCGCCGGTCGATGCGGTCGGCCGGCTTGCCGAGCCATTCGCCGACCTGCCCGTCGAGCGCGCGGGACGGATCGAGCACGGCATCGACGGCGCCCATCTTCACGAGATTGTCGAGCCCGGGCGCGAACACGGGCGTCGAGCGCGCCATCTCCTTCAGCACGTCGATCGGCAGCTTGGTCACGCGCGACATCGACGGCAGGTCCATCACCTCCGGCTCGGCGCCCGGCACCGCGAGCAGCGTGCGCGTCGCGAGCGCGGTCGCGATGAATGCGCCCGCAGCCGTGTGGCCGTACAGCACGCCGATCGTCCGATGCCCGGCGAGATCCGCGTGCATCAGGCACTTCGCGAGATGCGACAGCCCTTCGTTCAGGCCGAGCAGTTCGTCGCGCTTGCTCATCCGCTGGCTGTCGCTGTCGACGAGCACGAGGATCGGCGTGCCGCCGCCGCGCGCGATCGTATCGAGCACGCGCGACGCGAGCGTCAGCGCCTCGTCGATGCCGAACGGCAAACGGTCGGCGACGCCGATCACGTCGACGCGCGTGCCGGCCAGTTCTGCGTGGCCCGTCAGCAGGCCGCCGGTGCGCACGATCGAATGGCCTTTCGGAAACAGCGAGATCAGGACTTCATCGAGCGTCATGCTGCCTCCCGCCGGGCAGCCCCAAGGAGGGAGCCGTGCATGGGGCCGGAGTAGGCGCTGAAGCGCCAGCTCCGGTCGACAGCGAACGAAGTGCGCGTGGGGGTCGTTTCATTTCGGCTCCTGTAACTGGTCGGCGAGTTTCGCGAACGCCCCGTCGGGCATCCCGGGAATCGCTTCGGGCGTGTCTGCGCCGAGCGCACGCCATACGTCGAGCGCATCCTTGCATGCACCGAACCGTTCGACACGCGCTTCGAGGCGCGCCTGTTCCTCATGCAGCATCGCCGCATCGAACTTCGGCGCGCAGCCGATCAAGTCGAGCGCCGCCGCGCGGAACGCGTCCGGCGTATCGGCGACATAGCGGTCCACGCCGCCGATCAGCCGCCGATGCTTGCCGCCCATCGTGCGCCAGATCAGCGCGCGGTCCTTCGCGTCGAATTCGTCGACGCCGCGATTCGTCTCGATCACTTCGGGGCCCGATACGCTGATACGCCCCTGCTCCGACACCGCGAGCGCCGAACAGCACGCGGCGAGCAACCCGCCGCCGCCGTAGCAGCCCGCGCGCCCGCCGATCAGCCCGATCACCGGCACGCCGGCCGCGCGCGCATCGACGAGCGCACGCATGATCTCGGCGATCGCCAGCTCGCCCGCGTTCGCTTCCTGCAGCCGCACGCCGCCCGTATCGAACAGGATCAGCACCGGCTTGCCGACTTCGCGCGCGGCGCGCAGCAAGCCGGTGAGCTTCGCGCCGTGCACTTCGCCGAACGCGCCGCCCATGAAGCGGCCTTCCTGCGCGGCGACGAACACCGGCCGGCCGTCGAGCCGACCGTGACCGACCACCATCCCATCGTCGAACTGCTGCGGCAGGTCGAACAGCGGCAGGTGCGGGCTCGTCACGCGTTCGGCCGGCCCGAGGAATTCGCTGAAACTGCCCGCGTCGAGCAGCCCGTCGATGCGCTGCCGCGCCGACGCTTCGTACCAGCTCGCGCCGTTCGCGACGAACGCGGGCGCGTCGTGGATCACGTCGGTCATCATGCGTCTCCCTCGATCGCGCGCACGGCCTGCGCGAGCCGCAGCGACACCATGTCGGGCCGCGCGCCGCCGTCGTTGATCGACAGCTTCAGGCCGCCCGGCGTGCGCCGCTCGACGAAATCCGATACGACGGCCTGCCACACCTCGCCGAAGCCAACCGCCGCGGTGCGGATGTCGATCTCGCATTCGTTGCCCGGCAGCACGCGCTCGACGAGCACTTCGAGATTGCCGGACGCGACCACGCCGACGAGCGCCGCGGCCAGCTCGCCCTTCGCGCGCTCGCGCGCGGTGAAGCGATAGTTCAACTGTTCCATGCCCTCTTCCTCACCAGTTGCGGAACCGGGCCGGCGGCGCATAGAGCCCGCCCGACCAGTGCACGAGATCCTTGATCGAGCGCGCGGCGAGCCAGCGGCGGTCGGCGTCGAGCGGATCGATGCCGAGATCCTCCGGGCGGCGGATCACGCCGCGCTCGCGCAGCCGCTCGACCATCTTCCGGTCGCGGCCGCGGCCGACCTCGGTATAGCCGGCGACGCCGCGGATCGCGTGCTCGCGCTCGTCCTTGTCGCGGCACATCAGCAGGTTCGCGATCCCTTCCTCGGTGACGATGTGCGTGACGTCGTCGCCATAGACCATGATCGGCGCGAGATCGAGCTGCAGCTTGTCGGCGAGCTTCAGCGCATCGAGCTTCTCGACGAACATCGGCACGTTCTTGTCGCCGAACGTCTCGCCGATCTGCACGACGAGCTTGCGGCCGCGCCGCAGCGCCGCCGGCGTGTCGGGATCGGCTTGCGCGCCGGCCTTCAGCCACGGCTCGCTCGGATGGCGCCGCCCGCGCGCGTCGCTGCCCATGTTCGGCGCGCCGCCGAAGCCGGCGATCCGCTCGGCCGTGACCGTCGACGAATGGCCGGACAAATCGATCTGCAGCGTCGAGCCGATGAACATGTCGCACGCATAGAGGCCGGCCGTCTGGCAGAACGCGCGGTTCGAGCGCAGCGACCCGTCCGGGCCCGTGAACCACACGTCGGAACGCGCGCGAATGTAGTCGTCCATCCCGACCTCGGAGCCGAAGCAGTGGACCTGCTCGACCCAGCCCGATTCGATCGCCGGAATCAGCGTCGGGTGCGGATTGAGCGCCCAGTGCGTGCAGACCTTGCCCTTCAGCCCGAGCTTCTCGCCGTAGGTCGGCAGCAGCAGCTCGATCGCGGCGGTGTTGAAGCCGATCCCGTGGTTCAGGCGCTTGATGCCGTACGGCTCGTAGATGCCCTTGATCGCGAGCATCGCGGTGAGGATCTGCGTTTCGGTGATCGCGGCCGGATCGCGCGTGAACAGCGGCTCGACGTAGAACGGCCGGCCGGCCTCGACGATGAAATGCACGCGGTCGCCGGGGATGTCGACGCGCGGCACCTTGTCGACGATGCGGTCGACCTGCGCGATCACGATGCCGTCCTTGAACGCGGTGGCCTCGACGACGGTCGGCGTGTCCTCGGTGTTCGGGCCCGTATACAGGTTGCCGTCGCGGTCGGCGCTGACCGCGGCGATCAGCGCGACGTGCGGCGTGAGGTCGATGAAGTAGCGCGCGAACAGCTCGAGATAGGTGTGCACCGCGCCGAGCGCGATCTTGCCGCCGAACAGCAGCTTCGCGATCCGCTGCGACTGCGGGCCCGAATACGCGAAGTCGAGACGCTTCGCGATGCCGCGCTCGAACACGTCGAGATGCTCGGGCAGCACGACGCCCGACTGCACCATGTGCAGGTCGTGCACCTTCGCGCTGTCGACGTCGGCGAGCGCCGTCGCGAGCAGGTCGGCCTGCTTCTGGTTGTCGCCTTCGAGGCACACGCGGTCACCCGGCCGCAGCACCGCTTCGAGCAACGCCACGGTGTCGCGCGCATCGACCCGCTTGCCTTGCGCGTAAACCGCGCCGGCCGCGAGGCGTGCATCGCGCGCCTGCCGCGCGTGATTCCATCCCGTCATGAACAGTTCTCCCGCTTCGATGGTTCAGCGGCATTCTAAGCCTGGCGCCGCCGCCGATTGATGATGTTGACGAATGCGACTCAGAGGACGCCGCGATGGATGCGGCCCGCGTGCGGGCAGCATCCATCGGCCTAGCCGCCGACCAGCGCGCGCGTCGTGAAGAACAGCACCGACGGGCCGAGCAGGCAGCCGACGCCCGTATGGAACGTCGCGACCAGCGCGCCGTACGGGACGAGCCGGCGGTCGGTCGCGGCGAGCCCCGCGCTCACGCCGCTGACGGTGCCCGCGAGGCCGCCGAAGATCATCGCGGAACGCGGCGTCTTCAGGCCCATGAAGTTGGCAGCGACCGGCGTGCCGACCATCACGATGATCGCCTTCACGAGCCCCGTCGCGATGCTGAGCGCGATCACGTCGGAGCTCGCACCGATCGCCGCGCCCGTGACGGGCCCGACGATGTACGTGACGGCGCCCGCGCCGATCGTCGTCATGCTGACCGCGTCGGTATAGCCGAACGCGCGCGCGATGCACGCGCCGACGATGAACGGCAGCACGGTGCCGAGCAGCAGCGACACGACGCCGACGAGCCCGGCCTTGCGCGCCTCGGTCGGCTGCACTTCGAACGCGGTCGCGACGATCGCGAAATCGCGCAGCATCGCGCCGCCCATCAGGCCGACGCCCGCGAACAGCGGCACGTCGGCGAGTCCCTTCGCGCCGCCGGTGAACGCGCCGCCGACATACGCGAGCGCGAGACCGATCACGATCGCGATCGCGGAGCCGTGCACGCGGCCGAACGTGAGCTTGCGCGACGCGATCGACGACAGCCACATGATCAGGCCGACCAGCGCGAACGACGCGACGAGCCCGTTGTGGGCGACGACTTTTTCGAGCATCTGCAGCATGGCGGCCTCCGTTACTGTTCTTCGAATTGCGGCACGCCCGCGAAGGCCGTGTCGTCGCGCCCCATGCGCACGAGTACCGCGATGCAGCATGCGCAGATCGCGACCGCGCCGACGGCGGCCAGCAGCGCGACCGGGCCGCCCTTCAGCGCAGCGACGACGTTCTGGTTCGCGGCCATCGCGACGACGACCGGGATGTACATCGCGCCCCAGAAGCCGACGCCGGCCTCGGTCTCCTTCGGCAGCCAGCCGCGCCGGTGCAGCCACAGGCGCAGGCAGATCAGCAGCAGCATCGCGATGCCGACCCCGCCGACGTTGGTCTTCACGCCGATGGCCGTGCCCAGCAGGTCGCCGAGGAACAGTCCGGCCAGGTGGCAGAACGCCAGCAGCGCGGTTCCGTAGATAATCATGAGTCGTCTCCAGTCTCTTCGTGACGGGCGCCTGACGCGTGCGGGAGGCGGGCCCGCACGCCGATCCCGTGCGCGGACTGTCTCCTGCGGCGGTGCGCCGCGGCCCGGCGGCCCGTCGTGCGGGCGCGTTCTCGGGCGGTCGATGGGATGATGCGGTTTCGGGCCGGACGCCGGATGCCGTAGACTGACCGATGCAGCCGCCGGCACGACGCGGGCCACGCGTCCGGTTCGTCCCGTTACACGGGCCGCACCGGGGCGTGATCCGATACTAGCGCCGCAATATCCGGCCATTTATGAAGTTGTCGAAACCGATTCAGTGGATTTAGCAATGCGTCCGTTACCGCCCGAGCTGCTGCGCAGCTTCGTCGCCGTCGCCCAGTCCGGCAGCTTCACCGCCGCGTCCGAGCGCGTGAACCTGTCGCAGTCGACCGTCAGCCAGCACATCCGCCGCCTCGAGGAGCTGCTCGACCGGCCGCTGTTCGAGCGCGACACGCGCAACGTTCACCTGTCGCAGCACGGCGACGCGCTGTTCCGCTACGCGGTGCGCATCCTCGAACTGATGGACGAAGCCGTCACGTCGGTGTGCGGGCCGCCGCTGTCGGGCAAGGTGCGGCTTGCGATGTCGGAGGATTTCGCATCGACGCACCTGACGTCCGCGCTCGCGAGCTTCGTGCAGCGCAATCCGGAAGTCGAGCTCGCGATCTCGACCGGGCTGTCGGGCGATCTGTTCGACGCACTCGACGAAGGCAGGCACGATCTCGTGTTCGCGAAGCGCATCGCGGGCAGCCGACGCGGCCGCGTAATCCGCAGCGAGCCGCTGTACTGGTGCACCGGCCCCGATTCGCGGATCACCGGCCACGAGGCCGTGCTGCCGCTCGCATTGCATCCGGAGCCGAGCGTGTCGCGGCGCCGCGTGCTCGAAACGCTCGACGCGATCGGCCGGCCTTACCGGATCGCGGTGGTGAGCAGCAGCATCGCGGTACTGCGCGCGGCCGCAAGCGCGGGGCTCGGCGTCAGCGCGTTCGCCGGCTACGTGATCCCGGCCGGGCTCGCGCGGCTCGACGCGGGCCTGCCCGAACTCGGCGAACTCGAATACGTGATCGACCGGCCGGCGGCCGCGTCGCGCTCGACGCTCGCGCTCGAAGCCACGCTGATCGCGGCAGCGGCGGAGTTGTAGCGGCAACAGCAGCGACGGCGGGCGACACGCATGCGCGGCCGTGCCCGCAACTGACAGCTTTGCCCGGAACACGTCATCGTCCGCGCAGCACCCGCTCGCGACAATGGGACGCATCGGAACGCACGGCAAGCCGCCGCGCGCATCCGGTGTCCCGTCCCCTTGACCGGAGCGCACCATGAACGTCTTGCGATTCGCCGTCGCGACCACAGCCGCCGCCCTGCTTTCCCCCGCCTTCGCCCAGACCGATGCCGCCGCGCCCGGACAGGGCCTGACACGCGCGGAAGTCATCGCCCAGTTGAAGCAAGCCTATCTCGACGGCGAACTGCCGACGAACGACGGCAACTATCCGCCGAGCGCCGCGACGCGCGCGCGCAACCGCGAACTCGTGCAGGCCGCGAGCCCCTCGTGGCTTGCCCAGACGCCGCAGGCACGGCAAACGGCAGCGCAGCAGTAGCCGAGCGCGCCCGACCGATACCCGGCGCTGCGACGCGGTCAGGGCAGAAAGCTGCGGCGCCGCGCGTCGATCAGCTCGACGAGCAGCCGGTCGCGCTCTGCCGCCAGTTCCTGCATCGAATGCTCGCCCTGGATCGCGCGCAATTCGTCGGTCAGCTTGCGGTCGACGTCCGGATCGAACGAAGGCGTGCCGAGGTCGTCCCACCAGCTCGTGATCGGCCCCGACAGGTGTTCGAGGAAGTGCGCGATCCCGCTCGCGCCGCCGCCGAGGTGATAGGTCAGGCACTGCCCCATCAGCCCCCAGCGCAAGCCAGGGCCCCATGCGACCGCCTTGTCCGCATCGGCCACGCTCACGACGCCTTCGCCGACGAGGTGATACACCTCGCGGAACAGCGCGGCCGCGAGCCGGTTCGCGACGTGGCCGGTCATCTCCTTGTTGAGGACGATCGTCTGTTTGCCGAGCGCATCGTAGAAATCCTTCACGCGCGCGATCACGTCCTGGCCGGTCGCGTCGCCGCCGACCAGCTCGACGAGCGGAATCAGGTGCGGCGGGTTGAACGGATGCGCGATCAGGCAGCGTTCCGGATGCTTTTCGCACGCGGTCTGGATGTCCGACATCTTCAGGCCCGACGAACTCGACGCGATCGGCACGTGCGCGGGCAGCACGTCGTCCATCTGCCGGTACAGCGCACGCTTCAGGTCGAGCCGTTCCGGGCCGTTCTCCTGCACGAAGTCGACGCCGTCGAGCGCGCGCACGAGATCGGCATCGAACGACAGCCGCGCGCAAAGTTCGGCGGCCCGGTCGCCGAGAAACGCGGCCAACGCGTCGCGCAGCCGCGCGTCGGCTTGCGGCGCCGGATCGGTCGCGACGACGTCGAAGCCCTGCGTCAGATAGAAAGCGGCCCAGCTCGCGCCGATCACGCCGGCGCCGACGATCGCGATGCGTCGAATGTCCATGGTTGTCCCGTCTCGTTGGTCTGCTGATATCGCGGCGATTGTCGCATCGAATCGCACGGGCACGCGTTGACGCAAGTTGCAGATTCCCTCTTGAAATGCGCTGCAGCGGCCACTAATTACGCGTTGCCGGGCGGTGCTCCACGCAAACGCACTGCCCCCGTTTCGACCCAGTGGAGCCACCCGTCGCGCCCGCCGCAGGCGTCGCGCCGTCGCGTCTCCCGCGTTCACTGTTCCGGAGGACCATCATGAGCGGTATCCATAACGGCCAGGACCTGTTCGACGAATTCGCCCGCGTGCAGCGGCAGGTGGCGAACCTGTTCGGCGAGCTCCCGTCCGGCATCCGTGCGGTGCGGCCGGGCGCATTTCCCGCGCTCAACGTCGGCGCCACCGACGATGCGATCGAGATCGTCGCGTTCGCGCCCGGCATGGCCGCGGCCGATTTCGACGTGTCGATCGACAAGGACCTGCTGACGATCAGCGGCGAGCGCAAACCGGCGCCGCGCGGCGAAAGCGACGACGTGCGCACATATGCGCAGGAGCGCTTTCACGGTACGTTCCGCCGCGTCGTCGAGCTGCCGCAGAATGCGGACGCCGACAACGTCAGCGCGCGTTACGAAAACGGCTGCCTGCTGATTCGCGTCGGCCGGCGCGAAGCATCGAAGCCGCGTGCGATCACCGTTCAGTAATCTTCAGGATACCGACATGAACACGAACCCGACCCTGGCCGAACGCCACACCGCCACTGCCCACCCGGCTGCCGCGGAAGCCGCGCGACGGCCCGCAATCACGCCGGCCGTCGACATCGTCGAGAACAATCTCGGCGTCACGCTGCGGGCCGACCTGCCCGGCGTGCCGCGCGAGAACCTCGACGTGAAGGTGCACGACAACACGCTGACGATCGAAGCCGACACGCACATCGACACGCCGGCCGACCTGCGCGTGCGGCATGCCGAAGTCCGCGCGCGGCGCTATGCGCGTACGTTCGTGCTGAGCCCCGATCTCGACACGTCGAGGATCGACGCGAACCTGCGCGACGGCGTGCTGACGCTGACGATTCCGCGCCGCGAAGAAACGCGCCCGCGCCGCATCGACGTGACGGCAGGCAACGCGTAAGCGTCGGCGCGCCGACGCGCGACATGTTGCGACACGCATGAAAAGGCCCCGCCGGGCGCGATACCCGGCGGGGCCTTTTTGCAACCGGCGACGCGCGTGCGCGCGCCGTATGCGGATTCAATCGAAATCGAACAGGTCGAACATCGATTTGCGGCGGCGCTGGCCGTCGTGCCGGTGACGATCGTCGTGCGAGCGGCCGTCGCGCCCCCAGCCATCGCGATCGCGCGACGCGTGGGTGTGGGCGTGGGCGTCGCGCGAAGCAGGCGGCTCGTCGCGCCGCGCCGGCGCATCGCCGCCCTCGCGTGCGATCAGCTTGTCGAGTTCGCCGCGATCGAGCCACACGCCGCGGCACGTCGGACAGTAGTCGATCTCGATCGACTGGCGCTCGGCCATCAGCAGGTCGGGCGTCTTGCAGACAGGACATTTCATCGCGTTTCTCCTTTCCTTGCGAATTCCAGACGAATTCCGTATCAAGGCGCGCGAGCCGGCCGTTGCGGCAGCCTGCATCCCGCGCGCCGGCTCAGCGGCCTTCCACCCGTGCCGCGCGCTTCGCCTTCGCGCGCCGCGCCAGCATGTTCATGCCTTCGACGAAAGCCGAGAACGCCATCGCCGCGTAGATGTAACCCTTCGGCACGTGCGAACCGAAGCCTTCGGCGATCAGCGTCATGCCGATCACGACCAGGAACGACAGCGCCAGCATCACGATGGTCGGGTTACGGTCGATGAAGCGTGCGAGCGGCTGCGCAGCGAACAGCATCACGGACACGGCGACGATCACCGCGACGAACATGATCGGGACGTGCTCGGTCATGCCGATCGCGGTCACGATGCTGTCGATCGAGAACACGATGTCGAGCATCACGATCTGGCCGATCGCGGCCCACATCGTCAGGCCGGCCGCGCCGCCGGAACCGCCGTCGCCGTCAACGTCGTGCGACACGTGGTGATGGATCTCGGTGGTCGCCTTCCACACGAGGAACAGGCCGCCCGACAGCAGGATCATGTCGCGCCACGAGAACGCGTGGTCGAAGAGCGTGAACACGGGTTCGGTGAGGCTCGCGATCCACGCGACGCTGCCGAGCAGCGCGAGGCGCATCACCAGCGCGAGCGCGATGCCGAGGCGCTGCGTGCGGGCACGCTGCGCTTCGGGCAGCTTGTTGCTGAGGATCGAGATGAAGATCAGGTTGTCGATGCCGAGCACGACTTCCATCACGACGAGCGTCAGGAGCGCGGCCCAGACGGCGGGATCGACGGCAAGCGTCAGCAGGTAGTCCATGAAATGGGCCGATACGAAAGTGGAAAGCCCGATGATATTCCGACCCAGGCTTCGAAAAAATCAGAGAGAATCTGATTTTAAGTTCGGTTTTTACGAAGTTTCGATCCGATGCTCAATTTCCGACATCTGTACTATTTCTGGGTCGTCGTGAAGGAAGGCGGCTTCGCGCGCGCGGCCGGGCGGCTCGACATGGCCGTGCAGACGATCAGCGCGCAGGTGCGCGAACTCGAGAAATCGCTCGGGCACCAGTTGCTGCGGCCAGCCGGGCGCGGCGTCGCGATGACCGACGCGGGCCAGGCCGCGTATGCGCGCGCGGAGGTCATTTTCGAGATGGGGCGCCTGATTCCGGACGAAGTGCGCGCGGCGGCCAGCCAGCCGACCGTGCGGCTCGCGGTCGGCCTCGCGGACGGCATCTCCAAGCTCGCCGCGCATGCGATCCTCGCGCCCGTGCTCGACACGCCCACGCTGCGGCTGCTGTGTCACGAGGGCGAGCACGATGCGCTGCTCGCGGAACTCGCGCTGCATCATCTCGATCTCGTGCTGGCCGGCCAGGGCGCGCCGTCCGGTTCGAACCTGCGCGTGACGAGCGAGCGGCTCGTCGCGTCGCCGGTCGACTGGTATGGCCCCGCGGCACTCGTCACGCCGGCCGCGCGGCAACGCTTTCCGCAATGCCTGGCCGACCTGCCCGTGCTGCTGCCGACCGCGCATTCGGCGCTGCGTGCGCGCCTCGACCTGTGGCTGGAAGGCGAACGGATCGTGCCGCGCGTGGCCGGGGAATTCGAGGACAGCGCGCTGATGGCCGTGTTCGCGGCGCGCGGCCTCGGCGTGTTCCCGCTGAGCGAACTCGGCGCGAACGACGCGTCGCTGCTGCGCGGCCTCAGGCGGCTCGGGCGCGCGGGCGACGTGACCGAGGAGATCCACGCAATCCGCTCGCGGCGCGGCGAACATCATCCGCTGACGTCGCGATTGCTGGCTTCCGCGCGGCCGTCGCCGGCCGGCTAGCGCCGGTTCGCGATCGTTCTCGCCGGTAACGGTTCGCCGAAACTGTCATGGGCGGAAACAGCTCCGGAAGCGAACGCGACATCAAACGAAACTATAATGACGCCCCGGCCATCCGAGATTGCCACGCGCCCATTGCCGGCCCCGCCCTTGCGCGACGGCCGCCATCCGGTTGCCGCGCGACGCGCGCAACCCCGCGCGGCATCTCGCCGAGCCTTCTGAAAGACGCCATGCACAACCGATTTCGCCTGTTTTCCGTTTCGTGCGCGCTCGCGGCCGCGACCGTGCTGGCGGCGTGCTCGTCGCCGCCCAAGCCGATCTACCAGCAGGAACAGTTCGACGCGGCGACCAGCCCGTATGCGCATACGTTCCACTCGAAATCCGACGCGGCCTGCGAGGCCGCGCGGCGCGCGCTGTTGAGCCAGGGTTATGTGGTGTCGTCGTCGCGCAACGACGCGGTCGACGGCAGCAAGAATTTCCAGCCGAACAACGACATGCACGTCGTGATCGAGTTTCACGTGGTGTGCGCGGACGCGACCGCGGACGGCTCGTCGAGCATTGCGTACGTGAACGCAGTGCAGGACCGCTACACGCTGAAGAAGTCGAATACGTCGGCCAGCGTCGGCCTCAGCGTGTTCGGCTCGCTGTCGCTGCCGATCGGGTCGAGCGACGATGCGCTCGTCAAGACCGCGAGCGAGACGATTCCCGCCGGCGTGTTCTACGAGCGCTTCTTCAATCTCGTCGACCATTTCCTGAAGATCGACCCGGCCCGCCGCGACCGCGCCACCGTGAAGGCCGCCGAGAAGGAAGCCGTCACGCCGCTGCCCGAACCCGCGCCGACGCCGCAGGGCGAACCGCTGAAGATGACGACGCCGGTCGTGCCGACGCCGCCCGCGGCGCCGGTGCCGCTTTCGGTGCCGGGTGTCGCGCCGGGGTCGGGCGCGAACGCCGTGCCGGCCGCGGCGTCGGCCGTTGTCGCGCCGGCGGCGATGCGCGCGGCCGCGCCAGTGGCGGCGTCCGGTTCGGCGGCAGTATCGGCGCCTGCTCCGGCTTCGGCTCCCGCACCGGTTTCCGCGCCTGCACCGGCTTCCGGCACGGCGTCGCCGCCTGCCGGTGCGGCATCGACGCCCGCCGTTTCGGCACCGGCCGCCGCAACGCAGGCATCGGCCGTCGTGCCGGCGCCTGCGTCCGCCACGTCCACACCCGCATCGGTATCCACGCCGTCGAGCGTCTCGACTGCGCCGGCGAACAAAACGCCCGCCCCCGCCACTGCGAACCCCGTCGCGTCATCCGCGCCGTCCGGCGCGAGCGCACCGGCCGCGCACTGACCGGCCGTCCTGACCGGCCCTCCGTATCGTCGCGCCCGGCCGCATCCGGCGCAGCGCGACGATACGCATCCCCGTCATCCCCCAGGAATTTCCGCGCGCCCGGCTGCCTGCCGGCCGCGTTTTCGCCGTTGCGATAACCGGAACGTGACGTCGACGCGTCGCGGCAAGCGCTGCATAGCCGATGCCCGCGGTCGCCGAAATCGACGACCGTCCTTCCGTCGCCCGACCAACCCGCGTGGCGGCTTCCCCGCTTACCGCAACGTCGCGCGCAGCGTCTGCAGATGCTCGACGGTCGCCGTCACGCCGCCGCAGACGATCACGGCGATGTCCGATGCCGACGCAAGCACCGGCACCGGCCGCTCGAGCGCGGCCAGCGCGGCACCGCACGCGGGCTCGACGACGATCCGGTGTTCGTCCAGGAACCGCAGCGACGCGGCCACCGCGTCCACATCGGACACGACGACGGGATGGATCTCGTGCCGCGTCGCCCATTCGACCGCCGCGTCGCACGGCCGCTTCGCGCCGAGCGTCGTCGCAATGCTCGCGATCGCCGGCAATTCGACCGGACGCCCCTGCGCGACCGAGCGCGCATAGCAGTCGGCGCCTTCCGTTTCGGCCGCGACGACCGGCACGTCGTGCCAGCCGTTACGCGCCAGCCCTTCCAGCACGCCGCACAGCAGCCCGCCGCCGCCGACCGCGAGCACGACCGCGTCGGGCTTCGGGCCGACGGCCGCCATCTCGTCGATCATCGTCGCGTGGCCCTGCCACAGCACGCGGTCGTCGAACGGATGCACGAACGCGTCGTGCTCGCCGAGCGCCGACTGCGCGAACGCGTTCGCCTCGGCCCAGCTCGCACCGTGCACGACCAGCTCCGCCCCCTCGACGCGAATCAGCTCGCGCGCGCGGGCCGACGCGCTTTCCGGCACGACGACCAGCACCGGCACGCCGAGTTCGCGCCCGCAATACGCGACCGCGATACCCGCGTTGCCGCCCGACGACGACACGAACCGCCGCGCGCCGGCCGCGTGCCGCGCTTCGCAGACGGCGCCGATGCCACGCAGCTTGAACGAGCCCGACGGCTGCAGCGCATCGAGCTTCAGCCGGATGGTCCTGCCGAGCCGGCGGGATGCGATTTGCGAGCGGATATAAGGGGTCGGGATATGAAGCGGCATGGGGCGGGACACGATCGGAACGGAGGGAACGCACGCGACTCGCGAACGAGTGCGGCAACGACGGTCATCGTACGGCACGCGCGCCATGCTTTCCAATACCATCGAATGGCATTTGCTATGCTTCACAGGCATATCAACGAACCGGAACGGGCTTCGCATGCGCCAGATCGAACTGCGTCACCTGCGTTACTTCGTGGCCGTCGCGCAAGCCGGCAGCGTGATGGCCGGCGCCCGCGCGGCCGGCATCGTCCAGCCCGCGCTGTCGCGGCAGATCCGCGAACTCGAGGACGCGATCGGCACGCCGCTGCTGATCCGCCGCACCACCGGCGTCACGCTCACCGCGGCCGGCGCGAGCTTCCTGCGGGATGCGACCGGCCTGCTCGCGACGCTGCAGGACAGCCGCGAACGCGCGCTGCGCAGTGCGGCCGGCCAGCTCGGCGAACTGCGGCTCGGCGCGCTGCCGAACTGCCTGCCGCTGCCCGTCGTCGCGAACGTGCTCAAGGCGTTTCGCGACGCGTGCCCGGACGTGAAGCTGTCGATCGCGCCGATGCTGTCGGCCGAACAGGCGAGCGCGCTGGTGCGCGGCCAGCTCGATGGCGGGATCATGGCGTGGCGTCGCGACGAGGCGCCGCACCTGTCCGGCGTGCGGCTGCTGAGCGACCGTTTCGTGCTCGCGATGCCCGCGCCGCCCGGCGGACGCTTCAACGCGCCGCGCACGCTGGCCGACGTCGCGAACGAGCCGTTCGTCTGGTTCGACGCACAGCGCTCCGCCGCGCACCACCGGTTCCTGATGGCGCAGTGCCGGCAGGCCGGCTTCACGCCACGCATCGCGCAGGTCGGCAGCGACATCCCGACGCTGATCGGCCTCGTCGCGGCCGGAATGGGCTGTGCGTTCGTGCCGGAAAGCGCGTCGCCGACCTGCCCGCGCACGGTTCGGCTCGTCGCGCTCGACGAGCTAGCGAGCCGCTTCGATATCGAGTTCGTGTTCGACGGCGCGGCGGCGGTACCGTCGCCCGTCGTCGCACGGTTTCTCGCGGCCGTGCGCGAGGCGGCCGGCGCACCGGATTGACCCGGTACCGGATACCGGTCAGGCGCGGCAAGCGCTCGAGCGGTGCGATTCGCGCCGCCGGCCAGCAAACGGATTCCACCCTCCGTCAAATCGACGTTCAGCCGTTGCAACGCGCTAAACAGCGGCATCGCGCCCGCGAAAAATCTTTTTAAGCGATGACGACGGACATCCCTGTGCCCGTATTTTTAAATTGACACCAAAAACGGCCGTTTAACGCCATTTCGAATTGTCATGTGCCGAAATATACTTCGCGCGCATCCACCCCTCGTGCCAAAGAGAGGATGCGTTTCCGCCCCGGTCACGGCCCCCTGTGACCGGGGCTTTTTTGCCTGTGCGCCGTGCCGGCAAAGGGTTTTGGGGCCGCGACGCGATGCCCGCGCCGGGTTGTAGCCAACGCATGAACGCCCCGTTCGATCTCCCCGGGCACACGCTGCTGCGCAGTCGCCGGCCGGCTCCCGGATCGCCGCGCGGAACGAGCGTCGATCCGCCGCGAACCACCGCCGGATCACGATCCCCCAACCGGATGCCGCGCCCTTCTCGTTACGACAATCTTTCGAAAACAGACTCCTCCGTTCGCACGCCCCGCCGGATCGCCGCCCGCGGGCCTCGCGCACACGCGGGACGCGCTCCGCATTGTTGACATGGAATCAAGATAATTTCGTCCGCATGCGGCTTTTTCCGCAAAAGTAATGCAGGCACACTTCGCGCTGTCGTCAACGGCTCCGTGCCGTTGTCCCTCGATTACAGGAGCCCACCGCGTGAACACCACGACTTCCTCTCCTTCCCGCCCGGGCGGCAGCGCCGCGCTGCCGCTGCTGGCGCTCGCCGCCGGCGCGTTCGGCATCGGCACGACCGAGTTCTCGCCGATGGGCCTGCTGCCCGTGATCGCGGACGGCGTGCACGTGTCGATCCCGCAGGCCGGCATGCTGATCAGCGCCTATGCGATCGGCGTGATGGTCGGCGCCCCGCTGATGACGCTGCTGCTCGCGCGCTGGTCGCGCCGCTCGGCACTGATCGCGCTGATGTCGATCTTCACGATCGGCAACCTGCTGTCGGCCGTCGCGCCGGGCTACACGACGCTGCTGCTCGCCCGCCTCGTGACGAGCCTCAACCACGGCGCGTTCTTCGGGCTCGGCTCGGTGGTCGCGGCCAGCCTCGTGCCGCGCGACAAGCAGGCCAGCGCGGTCGCGACGATGTTCATGGGTCTCACGATCGCGAACGTCGGCGGCGTGCCGGCCGCGACCTGGCTCGGCCAGATCATCGGCTGGCGCATGTCGTTCGCGGCGACCGCGGGCCTCGGCCTGATCGCGATCGCCGGCCTGTTCGCCGCGCTGCCGAAGGGCGAAGCCGGCAAGATGCCCGACCTGCGCGCCGAACTGTCGGTGCTGACGCGCCCGGTCGTGCTCGGTGCGCTCGGGACGACGGTGCTCGGCGCCGGTGCGATGTTCACGCTCTACACGTATGTCGCGCCGACGCTCGAACACCTGACCGGCGCGACGCCCGGCTTCGTGACCGCGATGCTCGTGCTGATCGGCGTCGGCTTCTCGATCGGCAACATCGCGGGCGGCCGCCTGGCCGACCGCTCGCTCGACGGCACGCTGGTCGGTTTCCTGCTGCTGCTGATCGCGACGATGGCCGCGTTCCCGCTGCTCGCGAGCACGCATGCCGGCGCCGCCGTCACGCTGCTCGTGTGGGGTATCGCGACGTTCGCGGTCGTGCCGCCGCTGCAGATGCGCGTGATGCGTGCGGCTCACGAGGCACCTGGCCTCGCGTCGGCCGTCAACATCGGCGCGTTCAACCTCGGCAACGCGGTCGGCGCGGCAGCCGGCGGCGCGGCAATCTCGGCCGGCTTCGGCTATGCGGCCGTGCCGCTCGTCGGCGGGCTGATCGCTGCGGCCGGACTCGCGCTCGTCATGCTGCAGATGGCGCAGCGTCGCCACGCACCGGCCACCGCGAATTCGTAATCGCGACCCGACTCGCGCCGGCGGCGCACGCAATCCGGCGCGGCTGCGTCAGCGCGCGCCGGCGAACCC
The DNA here is from genome assembly GCF_058781685.1 of Burkholderia sp. FW306-1C-G01B. Lineage (NCBI taxonomy): Bacteria > Pseudomonadati > Pseudomonadota > Betaproteobacteria > Burkholderiales > Burkholderiaceae > Burkholderia > Burkholderia sp. FW306-1C-G01B. The sequence goes on along the minus strand of NZ_JBYSWZ010000004.1, from coordinate 133,232 downwards.
GCCGAAGAACGCACGCGCGTTCGCGTCGAGGCTGTCGAGGTGATAACCGCCCTCCTGCACGATCACCGTCGGCAGGCCGAGCGCGCCGATCGTGCCGCCGAGCCGCCCGAAACCGTCGGTCGTGACGGCGACCTGCGATTGCGGATCGTCCTTGTAGATGTCGAAGCCGAGCGCGAGCACGAGCGCATCGGGCTGGAACCGCGCGAGCGCGCGCAGCGCATCGTCGAGCCGCTCGAAGAACACCGACTCCGGCGCGCCGTGCGGCATCGGCAGGTTGAGGTTGAAGCCGTCGCCCGCCCCCGCGCCCGTCTCTTCCTCGTAGCCGGCGACGACCGGATAGAAGTTGGTCGGATCGCCATGAATCGATACGTACAGCACGTCGTCGCGGCCGTAGAAGATCTCCTGCACGCCCTGCCCGTGATGCATGTCGGTGTCGAGGATCGCGACCCGGCGATGGCGGCCGAGCAGCGATTGTGCGGCAATCGCCGCATTGTTCAGGTAGCAGAAGCCGCCGGCCGCGTCGCGACGCGCATGATGGCCGGGCGGCCGGCACAGCGCGTAGGCCTCGCGCACGCCGTCGTTGACGTCGGCCGCGGCTGCGAGCGCCCCCTGTGCGGACCAGTACGCGGCGCGCCACGTGTTCGCGCCGACCGGGCAGCTGCCGTCGGCGAGGTAGCGCGCGGCTTTCGCGAGTATGCCGCGCAGCGGGTTCGGATCGCGCACGAACACGTTCGACATCACTTCGTCGCCCCAGTCGTCGGGCATCTGCTTCCAGTCGCGGTGCGCGTCCTCGAGAAAGCGCAGGTAGTTCATGTCGTGCACGGCCGCGATCGGCGCGGTGCCGCGGTCGGCCGGCTCGCGCACGTCGAAGTCAAGCGACCGCACGGCCGTGACGAGCCGCGCCGCGCGCTCGGGCACTTCCTGCGGTTCGCGCATCTGCCCGCGCGACAGGTAGCTGCGCGGATGGTGCAGCAGTTGTTCGGGATGGAAATAGGTTTTCATCGTTCGTCCTCGTCGGTTCGCCGCGTCATGCATCGTGCGTGGTGGTCGCCGCTTCGACGCGCGCCGCGACGCCGGCGCGCGCCAGCACCGCATGGAGCAGCACGTTTGTGCCGCGCGTCACGTCGTCGGGCAATGCATCCTCGGCTTCGTTGTGCGACAGGCCGTCGACGCACGGGATGAACACCATCGCGGTCGGGAAGCGGCGCGCGAGCAGGATCGCGTCGTGGCCGGCGCCGCTGACGATCCGCTCGTTCGTGTAGCCGAACGCGGCCGCCGCCTGCGCGACCAGCTCGACGCAGTCGCGATCGAACGGCGTCGCCGGGCTGCGCCAGCAGGTATCGATCGCGACCTGCACGCCGCGCGCGGCGGCGACGCGCGCGCACGCATCGCGCAGGTCGCGCTCCATCGCATCGACTTCGGCATCGTCGTGATGGCGCAGGTCGACCGTGAACGTCACGTCGCCGGCAATGGTGTTGCGCGACGCGTTGCGGATGCCGACCTGCCCGATCGTCGCGAGCCCGCGCGGCGCGTAGCCGGCGACGATCCGTTCGAGTTCGAGCGCGATCTGCGCGCTCGCGAAATATGCGTCCTTGCGATACGGCATCGGCGTCGTGCCCGCGTGCGCGGCGATGCCCGTTACCGTCACGTCGAGCCAGCGGATCGCCTGCCCGCCCGTGACGATGCCGATCGTCGTGCCGTTCGCCTCGAGCACGGGCCCCTGCTCGATATGCGCTTCGAAATACGCATCGACGGCGCCACCCGTCGCGCGCGTACCGCGATAGCCGCATGCGTCGAGTGCCGCGCCGAGCGTGACGCCGTCGGCGTCCTGCTTCGCCAGTGCGTCGGCGAGCGGCAACGCGCCCGTGAACACGGCCGACCCGAGCATCGCCGGCGCGAAGCGCGCGCCTTCCTCGTTGGTCCACGACACGATTTCCAGCGGCTTGTCGGTCGCGATGCCGGCATCGTTCAGCGTGCGCGCGAGTTCGAGCGCGGCAAGCACGCCGTACACGCCGTCGAATCGGCCGCCTTCGGGCTGCGTATCGAGATGGCTGCCGATCAGCACCGGCGCGGCCTGCGCATCGGTGCCGTCGCGCCGTGCAAACAGGTTGCCGGCTGCGTCGACGCTCACCGTCATCCCCGCGTCGCGGCACCATTGCGCGAACAGGTCGCGCCCGCGGCGGTCGTCGTCGGTGAGCGCGAGGCGCCGCACGCCGCCGCGCGGCGTCGCGCCGACGCACGCCATGTCGGCCAGGCTCTGCCACAGACGTGCGCCGTCGATTTCCAACAGGTCTTTCATTTGCACTCCGGATGAATTCGTTCTTGCAGGTTCAATGCGAGCCGAGCGCTTCGGCGGCGGCCGGCTGCGCGGCCCGGCGCGCATCGAGCGCGACGATGCAGAGCAGCGAGATGCCGGCGAGACATGAGTAGAACACCGCGAGCGGCCACCACTGACCCGTGAAGCGATGCGCGAGCCATGTGCCGACGAGCGGCGTCAGGCCGCCCGCGATCGCGCCGCAGATTTGATAAGCGAGCGAGATCGCCGAATAGCGCACATGCGCGGGAAACACGTCGCTCACGAAGCCCGCGATCACCGAATAGAAACCGGCCATGCATACGACCGCGAGCGCGATGCCCGCGACGAGCGACGCGGACGTGCCGCCCTGCACGAGCATGAACATCGGATACGGCGACAGCATCGCGAGCAGCGCCGCGAGCTTCAGAAAGCGCGCGCCGCCGATCCGCTCGGCGATCCATGCGGCGATCGGCTGCGCGACGAACTGGATGATCGCGACCGCGAACAGGCTGTCGAGGATCAGCGAGCGCGATACGCCGACGTACTGCGTCGTGTACGCGATCATGAACGTGTTCGTGAAATAGACGCCCGCGATCCCGATCGTGTTCGCGCCGATGCACAGGGCCACGAGCCCCGACGCGGAACGGAACACTTCGGCGACCGGCAGCTTCACCGTGCGGTTCGCTTCCTTCACGCGTGCGAATTCCGGCGACTCGTTCACGCCGAGCCGGATCAGGATGCCGACCACGAGCAGCACCGCGCTCGCGAGAAACGGCAGGCGCCAGCCCCATGCGAGGAAGTCGGCCTTGTCCATCGACGTGACCGCGCGGAACGCGATCAGCGACAGGATCAGCCCGGCCGGGCTGCCGAGCTGCGCGAACGACGCGAAGAACGTGCGGCGCCCCTGCGGCGCATGCTCGCCCGCCATCAGCACCGCGCCGCCCCATTCGCCGCCGACCGCGATCCCCTGCACGACGCGCAGCACGACGAGCAGCACCGGCGCGAGCATGCCGACCTTCGAATAGTCGGGCAGCAAGCCGACGCAGACGGTCGCCACGCCCATCATCATCAGCGTCGTCATCAGCGCCTTCTTGCGGCCGATACGGTCGCCGAGATGGCCGAAGATGACACCGCCGAGCGGCCGCGCGAAGAAGCCGACCGCGAACGTCGCGAACGACGCCATCGTGCTGACGAACGGGTCGTGCGACGGGAAATAGAGTTCGCCGAACACGAGCGCGGCGGCGGTCGCGTAGATGTAGAAGTCGTACCACTCGATCATCGTGCCGATGAACGCGGCCGTCGCGGCGCGTCCCGGCTGGCGGGCGGAAGGAAGGGACTGGGTCATGCGGGCTCCTGATGCGCGCCGCGTTGCGGGCGACACGCAATATCGTGGTGACGGCCGTCTGTCGCGGCCTCGCGCCGCACGCTGCGGCACCCCTCCTTTATCGGCGACCGCAAATCATTAGTCAAATTTCGAGTTATTATTCGCCGTATAAATTTAACTAATGTTCACCCCGACGCCTCGCCCGGAGACCCGATGCGCCCCGACCTCGCCCCGTTCCTGAACGACCGTCTCGACTGGAACCTGCTGCGCACCTACCTGGTGATCATGCAGGAGCGCAGCGTGAGCCGCGCGGCCGCGCGCCTGCATGTGACGCAGCCGGCCGTGAGCCAGGCATTGCGGCGGCTCGAGGACACGCTCGAGCGCCGGCTGATCGAGCGGCGCGGCGCGCACTTCGCGCCGACGCCGGCCGGCGAAGCCGTGTACCGGATCGCGAGCGACATTTACGGCGGCATCTCGCGCCTCGAAACGGAAATCGACGACAGCACGGCCGACCTGACCGGTTCGATCCGGCTGCTGACGGTGAGCCGCATCGAATCGCCCGTCTACGACGAATTCCTCGCGGACTTCCATCGCGCGTATCCGCGCATCGACCTGCAGATCGAAGTGATGCGCTCGTCGGACATTCTTTCGTCGCTGCTGCAGAAGACGGCCACGGCCGGGCTCGGCCTGTGCCGCACGCCGCACGACAAGCTGGAGATGCGCTGCTTCCTGCGCCAGCGTTATGCGATCTATTGCGGCCGCCATCACCGGCTGTTCGGGCAGACGCAACTGCGGATGGACGATCTGCTCGCGGAGAATTTCGTGTCGTTCACGAGCGACCAGATCGGCGACAGCCTGTCGCCGCTCACCGTGTTTCGCGACCAGAAGGGTTTCACGGGGCGCATCGTCGCGTCGTCGCCGAGCCTCGAGGAAGTGCGGCGGCTGATCTTCGCGGGCTACGGGATCGGCTGCCTGCCCGAGCACATCGTGCGCGACGATATCGCGCAGCAGCGGCTGTGGCGGCTGCCGCCCGACGACGGGCTCGTCGATGTCGACGTGTTCCTGCTGTGGCATCGCGACCGCAAGATGAACGCGGCCGAGCACGCGTTTCTCGACGCGATGGAGCGCTGCATGCAGCGCTATTCGCTCGCGGAGCGGCTGGGGAAGTAGCGGCGCGAACGCGCCCGGGGAAAGCGCCGGGCGTACACGGCCCGGCGCATCGACAACGTCAGAAGCGATGCACGATGCCGAGCTGCACGCCTCGCGCGTTCGCGCCCGGATACGCGAGCGGCAGGCCGGGGTTCGCCGCGCCCGCGAGCGTGTAGCCAGCCTGGTTCCGGTTGCGCAGGTATGACAGTGCGCCGTAGAAGCTCGTGCGCTTCGACAGGTCGTACTCGTACATCAGCCCGAGCTGGTCCGCGTCGTTGCCCTGCGACGACTGGTCGTGCAGATACGCGTAACCGAGCGCGACATAGTTGGCCGGGTTGAACTGGTACTTGACCGACAGCCCGTACACGCGCGAATCGATTCCGAGGTCGGCCCACTTCACCGCGGAGAAACCACCGTAGACCGTCGCCTTGCCGATCGCATACGACGCGCCGGCCATGATCGTGCGATCGGTCGTGGTCGCCGTCGCGTTCTTCAGCCACTGGCCCGCGACGAACGCCGCGAACGGCCCGTGTTCGTAGGTCAGGTCGAACTGCTGGCTGGAGCCTGCCGAGCGCGCGCCGCCCGCATCGCCGAACCCGAAATACAGCCCGCCCTGGAAGCCGGCGATCTCCGGGCTCTGGTACGACAGCGTATTGCTCGTGCGGAACGCGAACACGGTCAGGTTGTCCATGCCCGATGCCTGCGTGACGCCGCCGAACGCATCCTGCCCGCCCTGGTCGTTGAACAGCGGCGAATTCTGCCGGCCCGCGCGCACCTTGCCCCACTGCCCCGCGATGCCGACCCACGCCTGACGGTTGAACATGCTGCCCGAACTCGCCAGCGAGCCGTCGTTCGGGTTGAAGCCGTTTTCCAGCGCGAACTCGATTTTCTGCCCGCCGCCGATATCCTCACCGCCCTTCAGCCCGAACCGGCTGCCCCACTGGCCGCCGGAGCCGATCGCCGCCGTATAGCCGTTGCCGGTATTCACGTACTGCGCGAATTCGTCGATCACGCCGTACAGCGTGACGCCGTCCTGCGCGAACGCGGTTCCCGAGCCGCCAAGACACACGGCTGCGACCGTCATCCGAAGAACGGCATGCGGCGGCCGTACCGGGGAAGCGTTCCCGCGGCATTTCATTTGCTTAGTCATACTATTTTATTGAACGAGAATGAAACGATGCCGGGCGCGGCGGTAGCGCCGCACCGGCATCGCCGGAAAGGGAATGTGCAGGAGAGCCCGGCGCAGGGAGCGCCCGGCTCGACGCGACGCTCAGGCCAGTTGCCGGCCGGCCCGATGCGCGAGACGTGTCGTCAGTGGTGAACTTCGCCGCGTTCGAGCGGCAGGATCAGGCGTTCGGGGATGCTGCGTTGCGACGCGCGCGCGCCGATGTAATACAGCACGGCCGGCACGATCAGGCCGAGGATCCACGAGATGTCGGTGCCGCCGAGCGCGTCGACGAGCGGCCCCGTGTAGATGTGCGTCGACATGAACGGCAACTGCACGAGGATGCCGACCACGTAGATCGTGATCGCCATCGCGTTCCAGCGGCCGTAGCGGCCATCCGGATCGGACAGCGCCGGCACGTCGTAGCGCGAGCGCGTGAAGCAGTAGTAGTCGACCAGGTTGATCGCGCTCCACGGCGTGAAGAACGCGAGCAGGAACAGGATGAACGCGGTGAATTCCTTCAGGAACGAATGGCGGCCCGCGAGCGCGATCAGCGTCGACACGCAGATCATCCCGAAGATGTACACGAGGCGGCTCTTCGACGACACGGCACCCTTGCCGCGAAAGCCGCTGACGATCGTCGCCATCGACATGAAGCTGCCGTACGCGTTGAGCGCCGTCACCGTCACCTTGCCGAACGCGATGCTGAAGTACAGCAGTGCGGCCACGGCGCCCGTCGAGCCGAGGCCGACGATATACGCCACTTCATGGTGCGCGAACTGGCTGCCGGCCAGCGCGGCCGCGAACACGCCGAACACCATCGCCGCCTGCGCGCCGATCACCGAGCCCAGGCCGACCGCGAGAAACGTCGCGACCGACGACGTCGAGCGCGGCAGGTAGCGCGAATAGTCGGCGACGTACGGGCCGAACGCGATCTGCCACGACGCCGACAGCGACATCGACAGCAGGAAGCTCGCGAGCGAGAAATGCCTGTTCGCGAGCAGCGCGCCGACGTCGTGGTTCGCGAACAGCTGCGAGAACATGTAGACGAACGCGACGATGCCGACCACGCTCGCGATCCGTCCGACGAAGTGGATCGCGCGATAACCGAACACGGTCAGCACGACGATCACGGCCGCGAACAGCAGGATGCCGGCCGCGTCGTCGACATGCAGCAGCTGCGCGACGGCCTGCCCGGCCAGCACCGAGCCGCTGGCGGAAAAGCCGATATACATCAGGCATACGAGCACGATCGGGATCATCGCGCCGTACACGCCGAACTGCACGCGGCTCGAGATCATCTGCGGCAGCCCGAGCTGCGGCCCTTGCGCGCCGTGCAGCGCCATCACGGCGCCGCCGACGAGCTGGCCGAGCAGCAGCGCGACCAGCGACCAGAACACGTCGCCGCCGAGCACGACGGCGAGCGCACCCGTGACGATGGCCGTGATCTGCATGTTGGCCGACAGCCACAGCGTGAACTGGCTCAGCAGCCCGCCGTGGCGCTCGGTGTCGGGAATGAAGTCGATCGAGCGAACCTCGATCAGGCCGCCGGCTTTTCCACTGGGATTCGTTGACACGGGGAAATCTCCACAATACTCAGGACCGCAAATGGTTTGAAAAGACAGGAATCTGCGAGCCGCCCTTTCGGCTCTTCGGGTGCGGGGCGCCGTGGATCGCCGGCATGCGCCACGCACGCACGGTTTGCACGCTGGCGCGCAAGCGGCACGACGTGTGCCGACATTGCCAGCGGATGATCTTGTATATACAACTTGCGAGATATCGGTGATTACCCGATATCCGTCTATTTTCGAAATTGTTCGAACGATCGGGACGTGTCCGACCGGTTTTTCGTAAGTTTTGAGTTTGAAGAATGAAAGGCTTCGCGCTTGCGCGCGAGGCCTGTTTGCATGGCGAAGCAGTTTTGAGAACGCGCGATGTGTCGGGCGTCGGCCGATGCGCACATCACGCATTCGGCTCGCGCACGCCCTACCCGGTCTGAAGCGTCAGGATTTCGTCGCCGGCGTCATCGAGCTTGCCGGTCGAATTCCAGCTCGCGACACCGAGGAACCGCGACGGCAGCGAAGCGCTGGATGCATTCACCGCAGCGCTCGCCGAACAGTTCGGCGGGCTCGACGGTTTCGCGGGCAAATAGCCGACGCGTGCCGCGCGGCGGTGCCCGCGGCTCACCGCCCGTTCGGGTTCAGACGAGCCGATCCGATGCGACGACCTGCACACCCGGCCGCGCATCGATCGCGGCGTCGACCAGCGCGCGCGCAATCCGCGACGCGGGATTCACGCGCCACTTCGCAGGCAACACGGGGCGGGCGACGTTCAACGCGAACGCCAGCAGCCGCTCGCCGAGCCTGAACTCGTCGCGGCTGCCGCCGATCAGGCCCGGCCGCACATAAGTGAGCGACGCGAACCCGACGCCGGCCAGCGCGTGTTCGACCTCGCCCTTGACGCGGTTGTAGAAGATGCGCGACGCGGAATCCGCGCCAAGTGCCGAGTTCAGCACGTAGGCCGGCGTGCCGTGCCGGTGCGCGAGCCGCGCGACCGCGAGCGGATAGTCGTGATCGACGCGCCGGAATGCGGCCTGCGAGCCGGCGGCCCGCATCGTGGTGCCGAGCGTGCAGATCACGGCATCGGCCTGCCACCAGTCGGCCTCGTCGGGCAGATGATCGAAATCGACCTCCAGCGCGCGCATCTTCGGATGCGGCGACAACGGCCGGCGCGCGAGGACGACCACCTGATCGACCCGCGCATCGGCAAGCGCGACTTCGAGGACGTGGCGCCCGACGAGCCCGGTCGCGCCGACGAGCAGCAGTTTCATGTCCGGTTCTTCCGTGTGGAGCCTGCGTTGGCGGGCCGGGAGCGGCCCGGTTTCCGGCTATCGACATGATGGTCGGTCAACCCTGCGCCGGCAACCTTCCCGCATCTCTAGAAATTACAGACCGCGCTCGCTGCATATCTCGAATCGGCCGCGTCATGCTGCCGGCTTCGGGCCACTCCATGCATCAAGTCTTCGCGTTTTATCGTGAAGTGAAGGCGCGACGCGTCGAACCCCGCGCGGGCGCAGCCGTTTCGGATCGGCTTCGGTGCAGACACCGGCGCAGTAACCTGAAAGCCGCCGATGCGCACATTGCGCACCGGCGCCTCCGTTTCAGAACGACGCGTCAAACATGCAACGCATGCCCCAGCGCACGCAATGCCGCCTCCTGCAGCGCTTCGCCCAGCGTTGGATGCGCATGGATCGTGCCGCCGATGTCTTCCAGCCGCGCGCCCATCTCCAGCGACTGCGAGAACGCCGCAGCCAGCTCCGACACCCCGCGCCCGACGGCCTGCCAGCCGACGATCAGGTGGTTGTCGCGCCGCGCGACGACGCGAACGAAACCTTCGGTTGCCTGCAGCGTCATCGCGCGCCCGTTCGCCGCGAACGGAAACGACGCGCTCAGACAATCGACGCCGGTCGCGCGGGCGTCGTCCGGCGACCAGCCGGCCGTCACGATCTCGGGATCGGTGAAGCACACGGCCGGGATCGATGCCGGCATGAACTTGCGGCGCCGGCCGGCGATCAGCTCGGCGACCACCTCACCCTGCGCCATCGCGCGATGCGCGAGCATCGGCTCGCCGGCGACGTCGCCGATCGCCCACACGTTGCGCATTGACGTCCGGCATTCGTCGTCGATCCACAGCGCCCGGCCGTTACGATCGAGCGGCAGCGCCTCGAGCCCGAAGCCGTCGACGCGCGGCCGGCGGCCGACCGCGACCAGCACGCGATCGGCCGGCAGCGTCCGTTCGGCGCCGTCGGCCGCCTGCACGCGCACCGCGCCGTGCTCCGCGAGCCCGAGCACCTTGTGGCCGAGCCACAGCCCGACACCGAGCCGCGCGAGCGAATCGGCAACCGGCCTCGCGAGTTCGGCATCGTACGCAGGCAATACGCGCTCCGCCGCTTCGACGACGCTCACGTCGACCCCGAGCTTGCGATAGACGATCCCGAGTTCGAGCCCGATATACCCGGCCCCGACGACGACCAGCCGCTTCGGCAACGTCGTGGGCGACAGCGCCTCGGTGGACGACACGACATGCCCGCCGAACGGCATCGACGGCAGTTCGACCGGTTCGGAACCGGTCGCGAGCAACAGGTGCTCGCAACCGATCCGCGCCGTGTGGCCGCCGGCGACGACGTCGACAGTCTTGCCGTCGATCACGTGCGCGTCGCCGTGCAGCACGCGCACGCCGTTCTTCTTGAGCAGCGCGTCGACGCCGCGCGTCAGCCGGTCGACGATGCCGTCCTTCCACGCGACGCTTTGCGCGATATCGATCTCGGGCGTGCGCACGCGGATCCCGAGCGCCCCTTCGCCGGCCTGGCCGCAGGCCTGTTCGAATGCGTCGGCCACGTGGATCAGCGCCTTCGACGGAATGCAGCCGATGTTCAGGCAGGTGCCGCCGAGCCGGTCGCGCTCGACCAGCACGGTCGGAATGCCGAGCTGGCCGGCGCGGATCGCGGCGACGTAGCCCCCCGGGCCGCCGCCGATCACGAGCAGCGTGGTGTGTTCGTTTTTCATCGGCCTCACTCCACGAACAGCAGTGCCGGGCGTTCGAGCACCCCGCGCACGGCCTGGATGAATTCGGCCGCGTCCGCGCCGTCGACGACGCGATGGTCGAACGACGACGACAGGTTCATCATCTTGCGCGCGACGACCGCGCCGTCGCGGATCATCGGCCGCTCGACGATCCGGTTCACGCCGACGATGCCGACTTCGGGATGATTGATGACCGGCGTCGACACGATGCCGCCGAGCGCGCCGAGGCTCGAGATCGTGATCGTCGAGCCGCTCAACTCGTCGCGCTGCGCGCGGTTCGCGCGCACCGCATCGGCGAGCCGCGCGATTTCGGCGGAGATCGACCACACGTCACGCGCTTCCGCATGACGCAGCACGGGCACCGTGAGGCCCGCATCCGTCTGCGTCGCGACACCCATGTGCACCGCGCCGTAGCGCGTGACGACGCCCGCTTCGTCGTCGAAGCGCGCGTTGATCTGCGGGAAGTCGCGCAGCGCGATCACCATCGCGCGGATCAGCAGCGGCAGCGGCGTGAGCCGGCCGCGCGTATCGCCGTAGCGGCGGTTCAGGTCCGCGCGCAACGATTCGAGCTCGGTGACGTCGATTTCCTCGACGTAGCTGAAGTGCGGAATGCGGCGCTTCGCTTCCTGCATCTTGCGCGCGATCGCACGCCGCAGGCCGATCACCGGCACTTCGGTTTCGTCGTTGCGTTCTTCGTAGCCGTGCGCTTGCGACGCGCGCGCCGTGCCGCTGCCAGTCTTCGCATACGCATCGAGGTCCGTGTGCAGGATCCGCCCTGCTTCACCCGTGCCGCGCACATAGCGCAACTCGATGCCCATGTCCCATGCGCGCTGACGCACGGCCGGCGACGCGAGCGGCCGTTCGCCCGGCGCGAGCGCCGCGCGCGGCTGCGCAGCAGGTTCGGCACGTTCCGCACGACGCGGCTCCGCGGGGGCGCGATTCGCCGCACGACCCGGCACCGCAGTGGCCGCAGGCGCTGCCGCCGGCACGTCGGCCACCGGCACGTCGGCCACGGGCACCGACCTTGCCGCCGCTGCCGCTGTCGTTTGAACCGGCGCCGCTTCCGCCTTCGCCTTCGCATCCCGCACCGGCGCACCCTGCTTCAGGTTGCCGTCGCCTTCGACCTCGAGGCGAATCAGCTCGCTGCCGACCGCCATCATCTCGCCGATCCGGCCGCCGAGTTCCAGCACCTTGCCCGACACCGGCGACGGAATCTCGACCGCCGCCTTGTCGGTCATCACGTCGGCGAGCGGCTGGTCTTCCGCGATCGTCTGTCCGACTTCCACATGCCAGGCCACCAGCTCGACCTCGGCGATCCCTTCGCCGATGTCCGGCATCTTGATGACATGAATCCCCATTTCACGCCTCCATCACGCGTCGCAACGCTTCGCCGACCCGGGCCGGGCCCGGAAAGTACGCCCATTCCTGCGCATGCGGATACGGCGTGTCCCAGCCCGTCGTGCGCTCGACCGGCGCCTCGAGGTGGTAGAAGCAATGTTCCTGAACCAGCGACACCAGTTCCGCGCCGTAGCCGCAGGTGCGCGTCGCCTCGTGCACCACGACGCAGCGCCCGGTCTTGCGCACCGACGCGACGACCGTGTCGAGGTCGAGCGGCCACAGCGTGCGCAGGTCGATCACCTCCGCGTCGATGCCCGTCTCCTCGGCCGCGGCGAGCGACACGTGCACCGTCGTGCCGTACGTCAGCACCGTCACGTCGTTGCCGGGCCGCACCACGGCGGCCGTATCGAGCGGCACCGTGTAGTAGCCCTCGGGCACGGCGCTCGCCGGATGCTTGAGCCACGACGTGACGGGCCGTTCGTGATGGCCGTCGAACGGCCCGTTGTACAGCCGTTTCGGCTCGAGGAAGATCACCGGGTCGTCGTTCTCGATCGACGCGATCAGCAGCCCTTTCGCGTCGTACGGATTCGACGGCATCACTGTGCGCAGCCCGCACACCTGCGTGAACATCGCCTCCGGGCTCTGGCTGTGCGTCTGGCCGCCGTAGATGCCGCCGCCGCACGGCATCCGGATCGTCATCGGCGCGGTGAACTGGCCGGCCGAGCGATAGCGCAGCCGCGCGCCTTCCGACACGATCTGGTCGGATGCCGGGTAGAAATAGTCGGCGAACTGGATCTCGCACACCGGGCGCAGCCCGTATGCGCCCATCCCCACCGCCACGCCGACGATCCCGCCTTCCGAGATCGGCGCATCGAACACGCGCGACTTGCCGTATTTGTTCTGCAGTCCTTCGGTACAGCGGAACACGCCGCCGAAATAACCGACGTCCTGCCCGAACACGACCACGTCGCCGTCGCGCCCGAGCATCACGTCCATCGCGGAGCGCAGCGCCTGGATCATCGTCATCGGCTGCGTCGCCGTGCCTGTCTCGAGTTGCGCCATGGTCATGCTCCCAGTTCCTGGCGCTGACGGCGCAGATGCGCGGGCAGCTCCTTGTATACGTCGTCGAACATCGAGGCCGGCGACGGAATCCGGTCGTCGGCCAGCGACCCGTATTGCTCCGCTTCCTTCTGCGCGGCGATCACCTCGGCCTCGAGCTCGGCCGTCAGCGCGTCGTGCGCGCTGTCCGACCAGATGCCCTTGACGATCAGGTGGCGCTTGAAGCGGGCGATCGGATCGCCGAGCGGGAAATGGGACCAGTCGTCGCTCGGCCGGTACTTGGTCGGATCGTCCGATGTCGAATGCGCACCAGCGCGGTAGGTCACCCACTCGATCAGCGTCGGGCCGAGATTGCGGCGCGCGCGTTCGGCCGCCCAGCTCGACGCCGCGTAGATCGCGAGGAAGTCGTTGCCGTCGACGCGCAGCGACGCGATCCCGCAGCCGACGCCGCGCCCCGCGAACGTCGTGCCTTCGCCGCCCGCGATCGCCTGGAACGTCGAGATCGCCCACTGGTTGTTGACGACGTTCAGCACGACCGGCGCGCGGTACACGTGCGCGAACGTGAGCGCGGTGTGGAAGTCGGCTTCGGCCGTCGCGCCGTCGCCGATCCACGCGGACGCGATCTTCGTGTCGCCCTTGATCGCCGACGCCATCCCCCAGCCGACCGCCTGGATGAACTGCGTCGCGAGATTGCCGGAAATCGAGAAAAAGCCCGCGTCGCGATCCGAGTACATCACGGGGAGCTGGCGCCCTTTCAGCGGGTCGCCTTCGTTCGACATCAGTTGGCAGATCATCCGCTCGAGCGGCACGTCGCGCGCGATCAGGATGCTCTGCTGCCGGTAGGTGGGAAAGCACATGTCGCCGTCGCGCAGCGCCATCGCGTGCGCGGTGCCGATCGCCTCCTCGCCGAGGCTCACCATGTAGAACGAGATTTTCTTCTGGCGCTGCGCGATCATCATGCGCGCGTCGAAAATGCGGGTCTTGAGCATCGCGCGCAGCCCGGCGATCAGGCGCGCATCGTCGAGGTCCGGCACCCACGGGCCGAGGGCGTTGCCGTGGTCGTCGAGCACGCGCACGAGGCTGCGGGCGAGATTGGCGGTGTCCGCCGGGGCAACGTCGATCGGCGGGCGGCGGACCGCACCGGCCGGCGATAGATGCAGATAGGAAAAATCCGTCTTGCAGCCCGGGCGCCCGGTGGGCTCCGGCACATGCAGACGCAATGGCTCTGACAGGCTCATCGTGTCGTCTCCACGCTCGATTGTGTCTCACGCTGATAGGCGCGCGCGGCCGGTTGCCGGCCTGCGCGCGGGCTGGCGCGCGGGTAAGCACGCCAACCTTGGAAATCTATGCAATGCCGCGCCGGCCGTCGATGACCAACCCGCTCGATCGCGGTGAGCATATTTGCCATGATAGGCGCGGGACGGCGGAATGTTATGCCCGTCGCGGCTGGCGGTCGCGCGCGCTTGTGTCAGTTGCATGGTCATCGCATCCGACGCGATGCCGCAAAAACAAAAAACCCGCGAGCGTTCGATCTCTCGCGGGTTTTCGGGCCTTCATGGAATCGCGTGGAAGCGATCGTGGTGCCGGGGACCGGACTTGAACCGGCAAGCCTGTTAAGGCGGCGGATTTTCGTCACACTGCTTCTTTCGAAGCCGGCGTCGCGAGCGCGATGCCGTTCGTGCGCTGGACTATGCCTTCGCCGTCGCGTGCGGGCGTAACCGCTGCCCGTGCGCCTTAGGCGCCCCCCGTCTAGTCTCTACACCTTCCTCGCGGGTGCCGCGAGGCTTGGCTCGGCGTTGCCTCGATGCGCGCATCAGGGGTTTCGCCGAATTTGAAGGGTTCTGCACCGACCGTTTCCGGCCGGGCACTCAATCGTTTAAGTCCGCTATGTTTACCAATTTCATCACCCCGGCAAGAGGGCGGACGCGATTCTACCATTGCTTGCGCATACGTTCCCTTATTCGGGCGACATGCGTTGGGACGCGTCGTACGTGCGCGCGCCATCGCCGCTCGACGCACCATCGCATCGCACGCATTCGTCCAGTGTAATCAGCGCCGATGCGACACTGCCCGCGATTTCGTCCCGCGCCGCAACATCCGCCGATACAATCGAGTCCGCCTTGTCCGACGGTCACAAACTGTCTGACGTTTGTATCGCGCCTGTTGCGAAACAAGCGTCGCGTACGTCATCGCGAAGTCACAAACGTTTTCGATAATCCCCCTGCCGAAAACGTTTACATCGCGCTACTTCATGACCTCGACCATCAAGGACGTTGCTGCCCTCGCGGGCTTCTCGATCGCCACCGTCTCGCGCGCGATCAACGCACCGCATACCGTCAGCCCCGCCACGCTGCAGACAATCCGCACCGCGATCGACACGCTGCAGTTCCGCCCGAGCCCGCTCGGCCGGCAACTGCGCGGCGAACGCACGCGGCTCGTCGGCGTCGTCGTGCCGACGCTGTCGAACCCGGTGTTCGCCGATTGCCTGCAAGGCATCGACGAGCTCGCGACGGCGGCCGGCTTCAAGCTGATCCTGATGACGACCGAGTACGACGCGGCGCGCGAGCGTCACGCAATCGAGACGCTGCGCGAGCAGCGCGTCGAAGGGCTGATCCTCACCGTCGCCGACGCGGACACGCACCCGCTGCTCGACATGCTCGATCGCGACGGCCCGCATTACGTGCTGATGCACAACGACACGCAGCGCCGCCCGTCGGTGTCGGTCGACAACCGCAGCGCCGCCTATGACGGCGTGCGGCTGCTGACCGCGCGCGGTCACCGCCGCGTGCTGATGCTGGCCGGTTCGCTCGCCGCGTCGGATCGCGCGCGCCAGCGCCATCTCGGTTATGCGCAGGCACTCGAGGAAAGCGGCGTCGCCACGCTGCCGCCGGTCGAAGTCGACTTCAACGCGCCCGAGCTGCCCGACGCGGTGCTCGCGCATCTGACCTCGCGCGCCACGCGTCCGACCGCCCTCTTCTGCAGCAACGACCTGCTCGCGATGGTCGTAATGCGCGGCCTGCGCCGCGCGGGCTTCTCGATCCCGGACGATCTGTCGGTGCTCGGCTTCGACGGGATCGCGATCGGCGAACTGCTCGCGCCGCCGCTCGCGAGCGTCGCGACGCCGAACCGCGACATCGGCCGCCACGCATGGCGGCGTCTCGTCGAATGCATCGGCGGCGCGACGATCGAACGCACGTCGCTGATCCTGCCGCACGCGGTACGCGACGGCGCGACGGTCGCGCCGCCTGCCACCGACCTGCAATTGCGCAAGGCCTGAACGCACCGGCGTGCCACCGCGCACGCCGACCACCACACCACCCCAGCGCCACACACTCGCCCGGAGACCCACCGTGTCCTTTCGCCTGACCTCGCTGCTGCGCGCGCTCGCCGCGCCGCTCGCCTGCGCCGCGCTTTTCGCCGGCGCACCCGCCGCCCACGCCGACGAAACGGCGATCTGCTACAACTGCCCGCCCGAATGGGCCGACTGGGCCGCGCAGATCGCGGCGATCAAGCAGAAGACCGGCATTCGCGTGCCGTTCGACAACAAGAACTCGGGCCAGTCGATCGCGCAGCTGATCGCCGAACAGAAGAGCCCGGTCGCCGACGTCGTCTACCTCGGCGTGTCGTCGGCATTCCAGGCGAAGGACAAAGGCGTGATCGCGCCGTACAAGCCCGCACACTGGAACGACATTCCCGCGAACCTGAAGGATCCGCAAGGCTACTGGTTCGCGATCCACTCGGGCACGCTCGGCTTCTTCGTGAACAAGGACGCGCTCGACGGCAAGCCGGTGCCGCGCTCGTGGGCCGATCTGCTGAAGCCCGAATACAAGGGCATGGTCGGTTATCTCGATCCGTCCAGCGCATTCGTCGGCTACGCGGGTGCGGTGGCCGTCAACCAGGCGCTCGGCGGCAGCGTCGACAACTTCAAGCCGGCGCTCGACTGGTTCCGCAAGCTGAAGGCGAACGCGCCGATCGTGCCGAAGCAGACCGCGTATGCGCGCGTGCTGTCCGGCGAGATTCCGATCCTGCTCGACTACGACTTCGACGCGTATCGCGCGAAATACAAGGACAACGCGAACGTCGAGTTCGTGATTCCGAAGGAAGGCACGATCGCGGTGCCGTATGTGATGAGCCTCGTGAAGGGCGCGCCGCACGACGCGAACGGCAGGAAGGTGCTCGACTTCGTGCTGTCGGACGAAGGCCAGAAGCTGTGGGCCGACGCGTACCTGCGCCCGGTGCGCGCGCAGGCGCTCGGCGCCGATGTCGCCGCGAAGTTCCTGCCGGCGAGCGAGTACGCACGTGCGAAACCGGTCGACTTCGGCAAGATGGCGGCCGGTCAGCAGGCGTTCGGCCAGCAGTACCTGCAGGTGATGCAGTAAGCAGCAGGACGCAACCGATGCTCGATCTGACTTTCCCGCTGCGCTGGCGCGTCGCGCTCGTCGCGCCGGCACTCGCGATGTTCGCCGCGTTCTGGCTGCTGCCGATGGCGGCGCTCGTGCAGGTGTCCGCCGACGGCGCGTTTTTCTCGCAGTACGCGGCGCTGCTCGGCAATGCACGCTACATGAAGAGCCTCGGCGAGACCGTCGCGCTGTCCGCGGGCGTCACGCTCGCGACGCTCGCGCTGTCGACGATCTCCGGCCTGCTGCTCGCGCGCCGCGAATTCGCCGGCAAGCGCGTGCTGCTCGCGCTGCTCACGTTCCCGCTCGCGTTCCCGGGCGTCGTCGTCGGCTTCATGGTGATCATGCTCGCCGGGCGCCAGGGGCTGATCGGCATGCTGTCCGCGAAGCTCACGGGCGACAAGTGGGTGTTTGCGTATTCGGTCGCGGGCCTGTTCGTCGGCTACCTGTACTTCTCGATTCCGCGCGTGATCGTCACCGTGATCGCGGCCGCGTCGAAGCTCGATGCATCGCTCGAGGAAGCCGCGCGCTCGCTCGGCGCATCGCCGTGGCGCATCTTCGTCGACATCGTGCTGCCCGCGCTCGCGCCGGGCCTGATCGCGGCCGGCGCGATCTGCTTCGCGACCGCGATGGGCGCATTCGGTACCGCGTTCACGCTGGCCACCGACCTGAACGTGCTGCCGATGACGATCTATACCGAGTTCACGCTGAACGCGAACATCGCGACGGCGGCCGGCCTGTCGATCGTGCTCGGCATCGTCACCTGGGCCGTGCTCGCGCTCGCGCGCCGCTTCACCGGCCATACCGCCGCCGCCGCGGCCTGAGGATTCCTGCATGCAATCGCTTTCCGGCTCTTCCGCGCCGTCGCCGGCGCCGACGCCCGCTTCCGCTTCCGCGCAGGCGAACGGTGTTGCGCGGCGCGCGCCGCGCGTCACGGGCGCGCGTGCGATCGCCGCGCTGCAATGGGGTGTCACGCTGCTGCTGTGCGCGTTCCTGATCGTGCCCGTCGTGATGTCGGTGCTCGCGGGGCTGACCGTCAACTATTTCCGCGGACTGTCGAGCGGCCTCACGCTGCGCTGGCTCGAACAGGTGTGGCAGCAGTATCACGGCTCGGTCGCGCTGTCTCTATACGTCGCGTTCGCGACGCTCGCGATCGTGCTCGCGGTCGGCGTGCCGGCCGGCTATGCGCTCGCGCGCAGCAAGAGCCGCGTCGCGCGTGCGATCGAGGAGGCGCTCGTGCTGCCGGTCGCGCTGCCGGGCCTCGCGTCGGCGCTCGCGCTGCTGGTCGTGTACGGCGGCTTCACCGCGTTCCGGATGAGCCTGTGGTTCATCGTCGTCGGCCACGTCGTGTTCACGCTGCCGTTCATGGTGCGCGCGGTCGCGGCCGTCGCGGCAGGCGCCGACCTGCGCACGCTCGAGGAAGGCGCGGCCAGCCTCGGTGCATCGTTCGTCACGCGCTTCGTCACGATCGTGCTGCCGAACCTGCGCCCCGGCATCGTCGCGGGCGCGCTCGCGGTGCTCACGCTGTCGATCGGCGAATTCAACCTCACGTGGATGCTGCATACGCCCGACACCAAGACGCTGCCCGTCGGGCTCGCCGATACCTATGCGTCGCTGCGCCTCGAAGTCGGCAGCGCATACACGATCCTGTTCCTGCTGATGACGCTGCCGCTCCTCGTCGCGATGCAATGGCTCGGCGTCGATCCGTCCGGCACGCGTGCACTCAAGCGCCGCCCGCGCTGACCCGCTGACCCGCCGACCTTTTCGCTGACATGAAACTCGATTCCACTCCCATCACCCTGACCGGCTGCGCGAAGACGTTCCGCGGCACGCGCGTGCTCGAACCGCTCGACCTGTCGATCGGCGCGGGCGAAACGCTCGTGCTGCTCGGGCCGTCCGGCTGCGGCAAGACGACGACGCTGCGCCTGATCGCGGGCCTCGACACGCCGGACGCCGGCGGCACGATCGCGTTCGGCAACGACGACGTGACCGCACTGCCGATCGAGCGCCGGCAGGTCGGCATGGTGTTCCAGAACTACGCGCTGTTTCCGAACCTGACGGTGCGCGGCAACGTCGGCTATGGGCTCAAGATTCGCAAGACCGAACCGCGCGCGCTGCGCGAGCGCGTCGACGAACTGCTCGCGATGATGCGGCTCGACGCGCATGCGGACAAGCCGATCGACCAGCTCTCGGGCGGCCAGCGCCAGCGCGTCGCGCTGGCGCGCGCGCTCGCGGTGCGGCCGCGCGTGCTGCTGCTCGACGAACCGCTGACGGCACTCGACGCGAAACTGCGCGACGTGCTGCGTCGCGAGATGAATGCGCTGCTGCGCGAGCTCGGCGTGACGACGGTCTACGTGACGCACGACCAGGCCGAAGCGATGGAGCTCGGCGACCGGATCGTCGTGATGGGCGCAGGTCGCATCGAACAGATCGGCACGCCGCGCGACATCTACTACCGGCCGGCCAACCGCACGGTCGCGCAGTTCATCGGTACGCTGAACCGGCTTGGCGGACAATGGCGCGATGGCGCGCTCGTGACGACGGGCGGCGCGATCGTCACGCCGCATGCGTCCGACGAGTGGTTCTTCCGCCCCGAGGATGCGCAGCTCGCCGATCCCGCGCATGCGCCGTTGCGCGGCACGGTCGGTGCGTGCGCGTTTCTCGGCGAGCGCACGCGGCTCACGATCGAGCACGCGGCGCCCGACGCGCTCGTGATCGACGTGCCGGGCCGCATCGCGCTCGCGCACGGCACGGCGGTCGGCATTACGATTGCACCAGACGGACTGATCGCGCTGGGCGCGTAATGCGCTTCGAATGCACCACGCATGCCCGCCCCACCGCGGCGCATGACGCCGCACCCACAATAACCAGACGATTCCGAGAACCGACGATGCTGCTAGCTCAAATCAGCGATCTCCACATCAAGCGGCCGGGCCAGCTCGCGTACCGGCGCGTCGACACGGCGGCCGCGCTCGCGCGCTGCATCGCGAGGCTGAACGCGCTCGTGCCGCGCCCCGACGCCGTGCTCGTCACCGGCGACCTGACCGATTTCGGCCACGACGACGAATACGCCAACCTGCGCGACCTGCTCGCGCCGCTCGAGATTCCGTACTACCTGATGATCGGCAATCACGACGACCGCGCCGGGCTGCGCCGCGCGTTCGCCGATCGCGCCGAACTGCAGGACGGCGAATTCGTGCAGTACGCGCTCGACGTCGGCGCGGTGCGCGTGCTCGCGCTCGATTCGCAGGTGCCGGGCGCGAGCCACGGCGACCTGTGCGACGCGCGGCTCGCATGGCTCGCCGCGCAGCTCGACGCCGCACGCGATCGCCCGGTGATCGTCGCGCTGCATCACCCGCCGTTCGTGTCGGGGATCGACCATATGGACGCGCTGCGCCTCGCGCCCGCCGCCGCCGCGAAACTCGATGCGCTGCTGCGTGCTTATCCGAACGTCGAGCGCGTGCTGTGCGGCCACGTGCACCGCACGATGTTTACGCGTTTCGGCGGCACGCTCGCGTCGGCCGTGCCGGCGCCCGCGCACCAGGTCGCGTTCGACCTGCGGGCCGATGCGCCGTCCGCGTTCCGGCTCGAACCGCCGGCGTTCGCGGTGCATCGTTATGCGCCGGATACGGGAATGACGTCGCACCACGTGTATGTGGACGAAGGCGCCGGGCCTTACCCGTTCTATGAACCGACGGGGGAGCTGGTCGACTGAACGCGTGAAGAACGTGCGATGACGGGCGGCCGGTCATGCCACTGGTATCGGTCGTGCCGGTTCGCCGCGCCCGGCAGGATTCACGGTGCTCCGGTATGATCGGCAGCCTCGGCCGGCGCCCGGCCCGCCTGCGCACCCGACGCGTGCGCCGCGCGCCGCGCCGCCCAACTTCGCCCGCGCAGCCATGTCCACCGCCTCCACCGACCGTCCGACCGACGCCGCCTCGCCCCACTACTCGCGCAGCCTGCTGTTGCTGCTCGCGACGATCGCGGGCGTGTCCGTCGCGAACATCTACTACAACCAGCCGCTGCTCGACAGCTTCCGCTCGGCCTTTCCCGACGGCGCGTCGTGGATCGGCGCGGTGCCGACCGCGACCCAGCTCGGCTATGCGGCCGGCATGTTCCTGCTCGCGCCGCTCGGCGACCGTTTCGATCGCCGCGGGCTGATCCTGATGCAGATCGCCGGCCTGTCGGTCGCGCTGATCGTGGCGGCCGCCGCGCCGTCGCTGGCCGTGCTCGCCGTCGCGAGCCTCGCGATCGGCGTGCTCGCCACCATCGCGCAACAGGCCGTGCCGTTCGCGGCCGAGATCGCGCCGCCCGCCGAACGCGGGCACGCGGTCGGCACCGTGATGAGCGGCCTGCTGCTCGGCATCCTGCTTGCGCGCACGGCCGCCGGTTTCGTCGCCGAATATTTCGGCTGGCGCGCGGTGTTCGCCGCGTCGGTCGCGGCGCTCGTCGCGCTGGCCGCCGTGATCGTGCTGCGGCTGCCGCGCAGCTCGCCGACGTCGACGCTGCCGTACGGCAAGCTGCTCGGCTCGATGTGGCATCTGGCGGTCGAACTGCGTGGGCTGCGCGAGGCATCGCTGACGGGCGCCGCGCTGTTCGCGGCGTTCAGCGCGTTCTGGCCCGTGCTCACGCTATTGCTCGCCGGCGCACCGTTCCATCTCGGTCCGCAGGCGGCCGGCCTGTTCGGGATCGTCGGCGCGGCGGGCGCGCTCGCGGCGCCCTACGCGGGGCGTTTTGCGGACACGCGCGGCCCGCGCGCGATCATCTCGCTCGCGATCGCGCTGCTCGCGCTGTCGTTCGTGATCTTCGCGCTGTCGGGCTCGAGCCTCGTCGGGCTCGTGATCGGCGTGATCGTGCTGGATGTCGGCGTGCAGGCCGCGCAGATCTCGAACCAGTCGCGCATCTATGCGTTGAAGCCCGAGGCACGCAGCCGCGTCAACACGGTGTACATGGTGTGCTATTTCATCGGCGGCGCGCTCGGCTCGTCGGCCGGCGTCGCCGCATGGCACGCGTTCGGCTGGACCGGCATGTGCGCGGCCGGGCTGCTGTTCACCGCACTCGCGGGCTGGTCCCACCATCGCGGCGGCCGGCGCGGCTGAACGCACCAGGCAGCGCCGGCGTCACGCGTCGGCTCGCGGCGCGGCCGGTTCGTCGGCGGGCGGCCGCGCAAACGCCTGCGCCGGCTCCATGACGACTGCCGGATCCATCACGGCAGCCGGCGTCGGTACCGCCAGCGGGACGGCGGAAGGCGCCAGGATGGGCGCCGCATTCGGCAACGTGATCTGATCGGGTGCGGACGCAACGTCCGCCGTCGACGCGGCCGCCACGACCGGCGAACCGACAGCCGCCGCGCGTGCCGCGGGCCGGCGCGCCGGATCGAACACGAACGACAGCCCGACGCTGCCGAGGATCGCGACCGTCGCGATCACGGTCGCCATCGTCACCGGTTCGCCAAGCAGCAGCGCACCGAGCGCGACCGCAACGATCGGGTTCACGTACATGCAGCTGCTCGCGATGATCGGGCTCGTATGGCGGATCAGGTAGCCGTACGCGACATACGCGGCCATCGTGCAGAACACCATCAGGTACAGAAACGCGAACACGGGTCCAACGGCCAGCTGCTCGACGCGTTCGCCGAGCAGCCAGGCGACGAGCGTCGACATCAGCCCGCCGAGGCCGATCTGCAGCGACGTGGACAAAAACAGGTCGGACGGCAGCTTGAGCCGCGTCGCGAGATGCGCGCCGCCCGCCCAGAACAGCGCGCCGGCCAGCACGCAGATCGTGCCGAGCGCCGAGTTCGCGGCCGCTGCGCCGCCCGAATTCAGCACGACGATGCCGACCATCCCGAGCGCGACCGCCGCCCACTCGCCCTTCGTCACCGGCCGCCCGGCCACCGCCGCGATCACGGTCGCGAACAGCGGCACCGTGGCCACCATCACCGCGGCCGAGCCGCTGCTGACCGTGCGCATCCCGAGCGCGATCGTGCCCGACGACAGCGCGACGAGCATCGTGCCGACGATCGCCGAGTTGCGGATCTCCAGCAGCGTCGGCCATTCGGGCTTGCGCCGCAGCGCGAAGATGAACAGGCCGATCCCGCCGAGCAGATTGCGCAACCCCGACAGCAGCAGCGGCGGGAACGACTGCAGCGCGAAATGCAGGCCGCTGTAGGTCGAACCCCAGACGAAATAGATGAACACGAGCGCCAGCGCGACGCGGCCGCCGCGGCTTTGCGGCAGGCGGATCGGGTGGCGGGCGAAGAAATCGAGGAGACGGTCGAGCGGCGTCATCGTTCAGCCTGCCCGCACGGCGCGCCGCGTGCTCCGCTGAAGGACGCCGGAAGGACCGGCAAACGGCCCGGACAGGACCAGGACGGCGGGAACGAACGTGCGGAACGACATGACGATGCGAACGGCGACGAAGTAAGCCGGCGAAGCCGGCGGCAGAGGGACGGAAAACGTGCGCCGCCGCTGCGGCGGCGCATGCTCGGCATTATGGCATCAAGGATTCGAAAGCAACTTCAGACCTGACTGAAAGGCAATCGACTGACGTTTCGGCGCGACAGTTTTTTCGGTCGCGACGCAACGTCGTCCGGCATCCCTGCGGCCGGAATCGCCACGTCCGGCGACCGGATGCGGGCGTCGAACCCGCCCCTCTCCTCTTCGGCCAACAACGCACTTTATCGACTGCGCCGAGGCTATCGTCACGATGCGGCGCGCTTGCGCGTCGCTCGCACGCACGCACGCACGCACGCTCGCACGCTCGCACGCCGATGCTGCCTCAGGACGGAGCGGCATTCATCCGACTCGTTCCACGCTTTCAATCAATACAAAATTTTATATAATTCACTCGTGCCGGCCCCCAGGCCCGTCGTCTTCCTCGGCAGCGCCCTCGACGACTTGCGTGCCTTTCCGTTGGCCGCGCGGCGCGACGCCGGTCACCAGATCGACCAGGTGCAGCGAGGCCAGACACCTGACGACTGGAAGCCGATGACCACGGTGGGCCGCGGCGCGCGCGAGATTCGCGTGCGCGATGCAAGCGGCGCATTCCGGATCATCTATGTCGCGATCTTCGCCGACACCGTATACGTGCTTCACTGCTTCCAGAAGAAAACGGAGCGAACCCGCCACGCAGATGTGGCATTGGCCACCCGGCGTTACCGCGACATGTTGATGGAGTTGAAGCGATGACCAAGCAACACTTTCCCAGCGTCTGGGACGCGATCGAGGACACCCCGGCGGAAGCCGAGAACATGAAGCTGCGTTCCGAACTGATGATGGCGCTCAAGCACCACATCACGCGGATGGAAATCAGCCAGGCACAGGCCGCGAAGCTGTTCGGCATCACACAGCCGCGCGTGTCCGACCTGATGCGCGGCAAGATCAACCTGTTCGGGCTCGACACCCTCGTCAACATGGCGACCGCCGCCGGCCTGCGCGTCGAAATGCACGTGCGCGAATCGGCTTGACGCGCGGCGCGCGCGTTCCGGGTCGACAGCTTACTCAATCGAACGTGCGCAAAGACATGACAGCGCGAACCGCGGCAGGGAGACGCAAATCCATACGCAACCTTTCCGACGGCACGCAGCCGGCGTCATGACATTACACACTTGAAAGTCGTTTAGAGCGTTTATGAAAGGCTGTTGACTGACGTTTGCTCACGACATCGAATATTTGATCCTGTTGGTTCACTTTTCCTAATGAACCGATTCGCGTTGCCGTATACCCGACCATCAATCCCGCCCACATGTTGGGATGTCAGCTCAATAATCTGACGAATGCGTCGATGCGGGCTCGGGAAGCAACAGGTTTTTTTCACATGGGTAGCTGGGTATGAACAAGCTGACAGGCACCATCAAGCTCAAGATCGCGATCGCATTCGGCGCTTGCGTGATCGTGATGATCGCAATCGGGCTGGAAGGAACACGGGGGCTCGCGACGCTGAGTTCCGCCATGAGTTCGATGTACACGGACAGCACGGTGCCGATCGAGGACCTCGCGAGCACCCAGGCGGGTGCGCTGCAGATGCGCCTGAACCTCGAGCGGCTGGTCGCAACGCGTGACGCGGCCGAGGTGAAGACCATCGTCGAGCGCATCCGCGAGCGCGAGAAAAAGGTGCTGACCGGGTGGAACGATTACTACCCGGCGAAGGTGACGGCCGCCGACGAGCGCAAGCTCGCGGACCGGATCGCCGGCCAGCTCGGCGATTTCCGCGCGCTCGCGTCGACCGCGCTCGGTGCGGTCGAATCGGGCAACGCCGACGCGACGGCGGCGGCGATCGACAAGCTCCGCCCCCTCGGCACCGCGCTCGCCGACAGCATCGACGAGGACATCGCAATCAACGCGAAGCAGGTCAAGGAAGTGGCCGACCAGGGCAACGACACGTTCCGCATGCTGCTGTGGGCGTCGTTCGGCACCGTCGCGATCGGCGTGGCCGCCGCGATCGGCGCATGGCAGTATCTGCAGCGTGCGATTTCGCAGCCCCTCGGCGCCGCGATGAACACCGCGCAGCGCATCGCCGAAGGCCACCTCGAGAACGCGATCGAGATCCGCTCGAACGACGAATTCGGCCGCCTGCTGGTCGCGCTGCGCCAGATGGACACGCAACTCGCGGGCATCGTGCGCGGGATCAAGGCGTCCAGCGAATCGATCTCGGTCGCGTCGAGCGAGATCTCGGCCGGCAACATGGACCTGTCGTCGCGCACCGAGGAACAGGCCGCGTCGCTCGAGGAAACCGCCGCGAGCATGGAAGAGCTGACCGCGACGGTCAAGCAGAACTCGGACAACGCGCGCCAGGCGACGACGCTCGCGACCAATGCGTCGGAGGTCGCCGACAACGGCAGCGAGGTCGTGCAGCGCATGCTCGTGACGATGACCGAAATCAGCGCGAGCTCGTCGAAGATCGCGGACATCACGGGGCTGATCGAAAGCATCGCATTCCAGACCAACATCCTCGCGCTGAACGCCGCGGTCGAGGCCGCGCGCGCCGGCGAACAGGGCCGCGGCTTCGCGGTCGTCGCGGGCGAGGTGCGCAGCCTCGCGCAGCGCGCGTCGAGCGCCGCGAAGGAAATCAAGGAGCTGATCCAGCGCTCGGTCGAGACAGTCCGCGACGGCTCGGCGCAGGCAGAAGCGGTCGGCCGCACGATGGGCGACGTGCAGCAGGCGATCCGCCGCGTCGCCGACATCAACGCGGAGATCTCGGCCGCGTCCGACGAGCAGAGCCGCGGGATCGAGCAGGTCAACATCGCGGTCGGCCAGATGGACGAAGTCACGCAGCAGAACGCGGCGCTCGTCGAACAGGCGTCCGCCGCCGCGCAATCGCTCGAACAGCAGGCCGGGCAGCAGAAGCACGCGATAGCGGTGTTCAAGCTCGCCGACAGCGGCGCGGCCGCACCGGCCACGGCAGTCAAGGCGCCCGCTACCGCGCCGCGTGCACCGGCTCCGCGCCCGGTCACGCGACGCGTCGTCACCCGCCCGGCTGCCGCACCCGCGGCTGCGTCAGCCGCACCGGCGCTTGCCACAGCAGGCAAAGCGGACGACTGGGAAACCTTCTGACCTGCGCAGGTGGCGCGCGGCACACGCCGTGCGCCGCGCGGCGCTCACGACCCGCCGAACCAGTTGTACCCCTGATCGACCCAGTAGCCGCCCGGAAACGTATCGGTCACGAAGATTTCCATGATGTGCTTCGGGTTCTTGTAGCCGAGCTTGGTCGGCATCCGCAGCTTCATCGGAAAACCGAATTCCGGCGGCAGCCGGCGGCCGTCGTAGTCGAACGCGAGCAGCGTCTGCGGATGCAGCGCGGTCGGCATGTCGATGCTCTCGTAGTAGTCGTCCGCGCACTTGAAGCCGACGTATTTCGCACGCGTGTCGGCGCCGGCGCGCGCGAGGAACGCGCCGAACGGCGTGCCGCCCCAGCGGCCGATCGCGCTCCACCCTTCCACGCAGATATGCCGCGTGATCTGCTCCGCGTGCGGCAGCGCATACAGCTCGTCGAGCGTCCACACGCGCTTGCCCGTCACGCGGCCGGACAGCACGAGCCGATACGTCGACGCATCGACGTGCGGCACGTCGTCGATCCCGTAGTACGCGTTGAACGGGAACGGCCGCGTGATGTCGGCTTCGGTGTAGGTCGGCGCGAGCCGGTCGGGGCTGAACAGCCAGGCCTGCACGCGATCGTTCATGCGCGACACTTTCTCGAGGAACGTGTTGACCGACGCATCGTCCTGCAGCGTGCAGCCGGTCAGCATCGTCAGCCCGCCGAGCGTCAGCACGCGCCGGTTGAAAAGCCGCCGCGACGGCATCTCGAGCTCGCGGCGCACGTCGAGTTCGAGCGACTTCCGGTCGAGGGTCCAGCGCGGCTGGCCGCGCCTGTTTTCGGATTCCGACATGATGATTTCCTTCGCCCGCGGCTCGCGGGTCAGCGGCCGCGCAGCATCGCGAGCAGCGAGCGCGGCACCAGCAGCGCCATTGCGACGTGTACGACAAAAAATGCGACGAGCAGCGACATCGCCCAGAAATGCACGACGCGCGCGTTGTCGTAACCGCCGAACAGCTCGCGCAACAGTGGGAACTGCACGGACTTCCAGATCGCGAGCCCCGACAGCACCAGCACGACGAGATCGACGATCGCGGTCAGGTACGCCGCGCGCTGCACCGCGTTGTAGACGCTCAGGTCGGCGTGCGACAACCGCCCGCCGAGCGCGGCGCGTACGTCGCGCCACACGGACGCCGGCGTGACGGGCAGCATCTTGCGCACAAGGCGCCCGGTCGCAAGCGACATCGCGAGGTAGAACAGCCCGTTGCCGACGAGCAGCCACATCGCCGCGAAATGCCATTGCAGCGCACCGCCGAGCCAGCCGCCGATCGTGATGCCGTGAGGAAACGTGAACGGCGGATAGATCGGCGACGCGTCGTAGATGCGCCAGCCGGACAGCGCCATCAGCACGGCCGCGAGCGCGTTGAGCCAGTGGCTCGCGCGCACCCACAGCGGATGGATCGGACGTGCGGGTGGCGTGGCGGCCGCGCGCCCGGTGGCGGGAACGGTTTGCATGATGAAAACTCCCGGAATGAGGCGACGGAGCGCGAGACGGGGCCGGAGACCGGCCACGCAACGCATGCGCTGACGCGCGGCGTGGCGCGTGCCCCGCGTGCCGTCCCGGCACGCAGCGGCGACACGCGCGTCGGCCGCGCTCCGTCCGTTTCCGTCAGTTCGACGGGGCCATCTTGTCGTCCGACTTCGGCTTGCCCATCGAGTCGTGCGACATCGCGTCCTTCTTCATCGCGTGCTTCTTCATGGCGCCCTTCTTCATCGCGCCGTCCTTGGCCATCGCGTCGTCCTTCGCCATCGCGTCGTGGCCCATCGCGTCCTTCGACATCGACGAACCTTCCTTCGACATCGCGTCGTTCTGCGCATACGCGCCCGTTGCGACCATGGCGAAACCGGCGACACAGGCTGCGATCAGTACTTTTTTCATGACATCTCTCCGAAACATGGGTTTGAGGAGCCGAATAGACGGAGGACGTCGCGGGAAATGACAGTCGTTTCGAAAATATTTTTTGAGGGGCTGCCAAAAGTGCCGCAATGCTGCACCGCGCCGTCGTTGTCAGCCGGGCTGCAGGGCCGTGCGGCGGTGTCATGCATCGCGTCTTGCGCGGCAGGCGCGCCGCCCGCAATGCTGCAACTGCACCGCGGCAACCGATCTGCCACCGGTTGAAACCGCCGCAAAGCCAGTGTATCGTGTGCGCTGCTAACGCGGGGGTCCTGCAATGCGCCCGGTCAACAAACCGGCATTGCGGGTGAGAAATACCCTTTGAACCTGATCTGGATAATGCCAGCGCAGGGAAGCGTACGGATTCCGCCGCCATCCTTCTGACGAAATCCGCCGCCTCACCAAGCCTCGTCTCCTGCTTAGCTCGAGCCCCACATTCGCCAAGGGCTCCGGGCAAGCGCCGAAGCGCCTGTCCGGCGCTCACACAGGAGATCGCATGAACGCCAATCCGAAGTTTCTGTCCGCCGACGCCCACGTCGATGCCGCTGCCGTCGCGCCGCTGCCGAATTCGCGGAAAGTCTATGTGACCGGCTCGCAGCCCGACATCCGCGTACCGATGCGCGAAATCACGCAGGCCGACACGCCGACCGGTTTCGGCGGCGAAAAGAATCCGCCGATCTACGTGTACGACACGTCGGGCCCCTACACCGATCCGGAAGCCAAGATCGACATCCGCGCGGGCCTGCCCGCGCTGCGCCAGCGCTGGATCGAAGCGCGCGGCGACACCGAAGTGCTCCCCGGCCTGTCGAGCCGATACGGCCTCGAGCGCGCGGCCGATCCGGCCACCGCCGACCTGCGTTTCCCGGGCCTGCACCGCAACCCGCGCCGCGCGCAGGCCGGCAAGAACGTCACGCAGATGCACTACGCGCGTCAGGGCATCATCACGCCGGAAATGGAATACATCGCGATCCGCGAGAACCAGCGTCGCGCCGAGTACATCGAGAGCCTGAAGTCGAGCGGCCCGAACGGCGCGAAGCTCGCCGCAATGATGGGGCGCCAGCATCCGGGCCAGGCGTTCGGCGCTGCCGCATTCGGCGCGAATGCGCTGGCCGAGATCACGCCCGAATTCGTGCGCGACGAAATCGCGCGCGGCCGCGCGATCATCCCCGCGAACATCAACCATCCGGAATCGGAGCCGATGATCATCGGCCGCAACTTCCTCGTGAAGATCAACGCGAACATCGGCAACTCGGCCGTCACGTCGTCGATCGGCGAGGAAGTCGACAAGATGACGTGGGCGATCCGCTGGGGCGGCGACACGGTGATGGACCTGTCGACCGGCAAGCACATCCATGAAACGCGCGAGTGGATCATCCGCAACAGCCCGGTGCCGATCGGCACCGTGCCGATCTACCAGGCACTCGAAAAGGTCAACGGCAAGGCCGAGGACCTGACCTGGGAAATCTTCCGCGACACGCTGATCGAACAGGCCGAGCAAGGCGTCGACTACTTCACGATCCACGCGGGCGTGCGCCTGCAGTACGTGCCGCTCACCGCGAACCGGATGACCGGCATCGTGTCGCGCGGCGGCTCGATCATGGCGAAGTGGTGCCTCGCGCATCACAAGGAAAGCTTCCTGTACGAACACTTCGAAGAGATCTGCGAGATCATGAAGGCGTACGACGTGAGCTTCTCGCTCGGCGACGGCCTGCGTCCCGGCTCGATCTACGACGCGAACGACGAAGCGCAGCTCGGCGAGCTGAAGACGCTCGGCGAACTCACGCAGATCGCGTGGAAGCACGACGTGCAGGTGATGATCGAAGGCCCCGGCCACGTGCCGATGCAGCTGATCAAGGAGAACATGGATCTCCAGCTCGACTGGTGCAAGGAAGCGCCGTTCTACACGCTCGGGCCGCTCACCACCGACATCGCACCGGGCTACGACCACATCACGTCGGGCATCGGCGCCGCGATGATCGGCTGGTTCGGCACCGCGATGCTGTGCTACGTGACGCCGAAGGAGCACCTCGGCCTGCCGAACAAGGACGACGTGAAGGAAGGCATCATCACGTACAAGCTCGCCGCGCACGCCGCCGACCTCGCCAAGGGTCACCCGGGCGCACAGGTGCGCGACAACGCGCTGTCGAAGGCGCGCTTCGAATTCCGCTGGGAAGACCAGTTCAACATCGGTCTCGATCCGGACAAGGCGCGCGAATTCCACGACGAAACGCTGCCGAAGGATTCGGCGAAGGTCGCGCACTTCTGCTCGATGTGCGGCCCGCACTTCTGCTCGATGAAGATCACGCAGGACGTGCGCGAATTTGCCGCGCAGCAGGGCGTGTCGGAAACCGAAGCGCTGAAGAAGGGGATGGAAGTGAAGGCGGTCGAGTTCGTCAAGACCGGCGCCGAGATCTATCACCGTCAATAAGCGAACGAGCGAACGCGGCGATCCGCACCGGAAACGCATCGCGATGCACGAAGCCCGCTTTCGAGCGGGCTTTTTTACGCATGTCGCGTGCTCTGCGCATGTCGCGTGCCTGCCGGCGCACGGAGAAACAAATGATTACGAAACCGCGCGAGGCTTAACAAGTCCTTACAGCAGCGGCGCGGGACGGCGCGTAGATTGAAAACATGCGTGGCCGCCCGCCGGTCGCGCGTCCTCCGTTCACAACCACAGGACAACGATCATGAAATCGATTCGGCGTATTGGGGTATGCGCGCTCCTCGTCGCAACGGTGACAAGCCTGTCGGCCTGCGATTCGATGACGAGACGCCAGCGCGACACGGCAATCGGTGCGGGTGTCGGCGGCGTCGCCGGCGCGGCGATCGGCGGCAACGCGCTGTCGACGCTGGGCGGCGCGGCGGCTGGCGGCATCATCGGCAACCAGATCGGCAAGTAAAACGGCTAGACGCCGTCTGCCAGACGCGGCGCAACATTTCAATCAGACGGCGTTTCCGCAGTGCGGAAGCGCCGTTTTCGCATGTGGCGCCGCAACACGGGCAGCAGCGATCCGGAAATGATCCGTTACCGTTTTGCACACCGTGTCATCGGCGCGCGGCCTAAGCTTAAGCATCTGCCGATTGCCGGCTCCGCCGGAGAGACATCATGAACAGGACCCTCGTCGCCGCGGCGCTCGCCTGCACGACGCTCGCCGGCTGCTACTACCCGTACGGCTATTATCCTGGCGGCTATTACACGGCGGCACCGGTGCAGCCGGCGCCCGTGTACGTCGAGCCGGGCCCCGCCTACTACTATCCGGCGCCTGCGTACGCGCCCGCTTACGGCCCGGCGTGGGGCGGCTATTGGGGACCGGCGCTGTCGCTCAATTTCGGTTTCGGCGGACGCGGCGGCGGCTGGCGCCATCACTGAACGGCAATACCGCCGGCAGCCGACCCTCCGCCCGCAACCGGCGGCATTCCCGTTTCTTGCCGTTTCTTGTCGTTTCATCGAATCGTGAAACGACGGCGTGGTAACGCGGTGTAAGATCCTCCGCATCCCGTCCCTCTCCCTCCCGATCGATGTCGCCCAAGAACGCCATTCTGCTGACCGTGCTCGCTGCCCTGTGGGGCGCGTCGTTCCTGTTCATCCGGATCGGCGTGATCGATTTCGGCGTCGCGCCGCTGATGGCGCTGCGCGTGGGCATCGGTGCGCTGTTTCTCACCGGCTTTGCGCTGACGCGCTTCAAACCCGCCGATCTCGGCGCGCGGCTGCGCCGTCATGCATGGCCATTGTTCGTCGTCGGCGCGCTGAACTCGGGCATACCGTTCTGCCTGTTCGCGTTCGCCGAACTGACGCTGTCGGCCGGCCTGACGTCGGTGATCAACGCGACGACGCCGCTGTGGGGCGCGCTCGTGGCCTACCTGTGGCTGAAGGACAAACTGTCGCTGCCGCGCGCGCTCGGCCTCGTGATCGGTTTTGCCGGCGTGATCACGCTCGTGTGGAACCAGATCGCGAATGCGCACGACGACACGGGCGCCGGCACGACGGCGCTTGCCGCCGCCGCGGCGCTCGGCGCGACACTGCTGTACGGCATCGCGGCCAATTACACGAAGCGCAAGCTCAGCGGCGTCGACCCGCTCGTCAACGCGACCGGCAGCATGATCGGCTCGACCGTCCTGCTGCTGCCGTTCGCGATCGCCACCTGGCCGGCCGCGTCGGTCGGCGCGCACGCATGGGGCGCCGTGCTCGGCCTCGGCATCGCATGCACGGGCATCGCGTATTTCATCTTCTTCTACCTGATCGCGCATGTCGGCCCCGCCCGCGCGATTACCGTGACGTTCGTGATCCCGGTATTCGGCCTGCTGTGGGGCGCGCTGTTCCTCGACGAACACGTGTCGGCCGTGATGATCGAAGGCTGCGCGATCGTGCTCGTCGGCACCGCGCTCGCGACCGGCGTGATCAAGCGGATTCCCGGTCTGGGGCCGCGTAGCGGCGAAGCGACCTGAGAATCAACGCGCACGCGCTGCCGACCGTCGTGCGGTGACCGCCGACGGCCGAGCGCAACCGGTTCCCCCGGCGCGCCGGCATTCATCCGACGGCAACGCCCGCCCGCGCGTGGGGCTGTCCGCCGCGGGTTTTCCCGCGCCGCCACGCACGCCATGCGGCCACGACGCACGGTCATGCCATCGCCCCATGCCACCGGATTGTCATGTGCTTGCGCGGCGCCCTTCGCTTCGTGGCGGTGATGCACTGCGCTCACTCGGGCGGCGCCGGTCATCGCTGCGCACTGCAATGGCCGCGGCCGCGTACCGCGTGCGTGTGGAGTTTCCCTGATACGCGCGGCGCCGCATTCCCGTTACACTCGGAACACTCATCCGCAGAAGGCGGTCACGATGCCCCACGTTCTTTCGCGTCCGCCTGCGCGTGCGACTGCTCCAGTGTGGCAACGCGCTGCCGCCCCGCCGCTTGCCCCTGGGCACCGTTGACATGAAGTCCGCCCACGACCTATCGCTCGACTCCTTGCTCGAACGCCTCACGCTGACG
The DNA here is from genome assembly GCF_058781685.1 of Burkholderia sp. FW306-1C-G01B. Classification (NCBI taxonomy): domain Bacteria; kingdom Pseudomonadati; phylum Pseudomonadota; class Betaproteobacteria; order Burkholderiales; family Burkholderiaceae; genus Burkholderia; species Burkholderia sp. FW306-1C-G01B. Next base: position 99,452 of record NZ_JBYSWZ010000004.1, on the reverse strand, counting down.
CCCGGCGGCTGGCTCGCCACCTATCGCACCACGACGCTGCGCAGCGTATTCCAGCCCGTGCTGTCGATCACGCACAAGCGCGTCGTCGGCTACGAGGCGCTGCTGCGCGTCGTCGACGCGAACGGTGCGCTGGTCTCGCCCACCGCCCTCCTCGACAAGACGCGCACAGATGCCGATGCGCTGCTGCTCGACCGGCTCGCGCGCTGCCTGCACACGGCCAATTTCGTCGCGCAGGGCATCGGCGACGGCTGGCTGTTCCTGAACGTGACGCCGCGCGTGCTCGATTCGGGCCTCGTACAGCGCGAGTTCGTCGAGGCGCTGTGCCGGCATTTCGGGTTGCCGCCGAACCGCGTCGTGCTGGAAGTCGTCGAACAGCCGTCGCGCGACGAAGCCGCGCTCGCCCGCACGATCGACATGATCCAGCATCGCGACTTCCTGATCGCGATCGACGATTTCGGCACGGGATTCTCGAATTTCGACCGCGTGTGGCGCGCGCGGCCCGACATCGTCAAGCTCGATCGCTCGCTCGTCGAGCGCTCGACCGGGTCGGCCGACGACCGCCGCATCATGCATCACCTCGTGTCGATGCTGCACCAGGCCGGCGCGATGGTGCTTGCCGAGGGCGTCGAAAGCGACGACGCGCTGCAGGCGCTGATGGAGGCCGACATCGATTTCGTGCAGGGTTTCCAGTTCGGCCAGCCCGACACATCGATCGCGCACGCGAGCGCAGCCGCACCCGCGATGCTCGACGCCGCGTGGCAGCGCTTCATCGCGCGCCGGCACACGCCGGCCGTCGCCGAGCAGCCGGGCTTCGACGCGATCGAGCGGCTCGTGCTCACCGGCGCGGCCGCGTTTTCCGCGAGCGGCAACCTGCAGGATGCCGCGCAACGCGTGTTCGCGGTGCCCGCCGCGCGCCGCGTGTTCGTCACCGACGAGATCGGCGAGCAGTTCCTGCCGTCGATCGGCGCGCCCCCCGACGACGGCCACTCGAGCGCCACCCGCCTGTCGCCGCTGTTCCCCGAAACCCACAGCAACTGGTCGCGGCGCCCGTACTTCCAGCGCGCGATCGCCGCGCCCGGGCGCGTCGCACTGATGGGCCCGCACTTCTCGCTGACGGAAGGCCGCGACTGCTATACGGCCGCCGTCGCGATCCGCGCGCAGAGCCGGCTCGTCGTGTTCTGCGTCGACTTCGTGCTCGACAGCGCGGGAACCGTGATGCGCTAGCCAGCCGGCGCGGCGGCGGGCGTTCGCCCGCGATGCCCGTCGAGCGTGCGGCCCTCCGGCCATCCATTCGTCAGTCGACCACCTTCCCCCTGCCCGACTTCACCGTGCTGCGGCGCGACTTGTGCTCGAGCCGCCGCTCCTTCGACGCGCGCGTCGGCCGGGTCGCGACCCGCGCACGCGGCGTGAACGCGACGCCGGCGATCAGCGTATCGAGCCGCGCGAGCGCGGCTTCGCGGTTCTTCTCCTGCGTGCGGTATTCCTGCGACTTGATCACGACGATGCCGTCGCGCGTGATGCGCTGGTCGGACAGCGCGAGGAGCCGCTCCTTGATGACGGGCGGCAGCGACGATGCGCGGATGTCGAAACGCAGGTGGATCGCGCTCGATACCTTGTTCACGTTCTGCCCGCCCGCGCCCTGCGCGCGCACGGCCGTCCACTCGACTTCGGCGGGATCGAGCGTATAGCGGATCATCATCGCGAAGCCTCCATGCGGTGCCGTGCGAGTGCCTCGTCGACGCGGGCCGCGAGCCCCGAATCGCGCTGCGTGCGCGTCGCGACCGCCTGCGCCAGCACGCGCCGCGGCCCGATCACCTGCACGCGCGTGCGTGCCCGCGTGACGGCGGTATAAACGAGCTCGCGCGTGAGCACGCGGCCGAACGATGCCGGCAGCACGAGCGCGGCTTCGTCGAATTCCGAGCCCTGCGATTTGTGGACCGTCAGCGCGAACGCGGTTTCGTGCGGCGGCAGCGCGGCCGGCGACACCGCGCGCGCGGTGCCGTCCGCGCGCCTGAACCACACGCGCAGCACACCGTGCGCATCGGGCAGCGCGATGCCGATGTCGCCGTTGAACAGCCCGAGCGCATAGTCGTTGCGCGTCACCATGATCGGCCGCCCGGTGAACCAGTGCGCACCGACCGCGAGCGGCACGCGCGCCGCATGCCGCACGTGCGCGGCCACGAGCGCGTTGACGTGCTCCGCGCCGCGCAAGCCGCTGCGGGTTGCGCACAGGATCCGGAACCGGTTGAGCGCGTCGAACAGCGGCAGCGGATCGGGCACCGGCGCGGCCAGCGCGTCGCGCAATGCATCGAGGTAGGCGCCGAATCGCCGTGCGAGCCGCTCGACCGTCGACGACGCGAGCGACTCGCCCGCATCGTCGTGGAACGACGCGGCGGCCGCGTCGTCCGCGGGCAGCGCATCGAGCGCGGCCTGCACGTCGCCGCGGCGGATCGCGAGCGACAGCCGCCCGATCGGCGAATCGAGGCCGAAGCGGTAATTGCGTTCGAGCCACACGACGCAGTCGGCGAGCGGCGCCGGTGCGGACGTGGCGGGCGACGCAGCGGCTACGCCGGGCAATGTCGACGTGACCGACGCAAGCGCCGCGTCGCCTGCGTCGAACGGCGGCAGCTCGACGGCATCGAGCCACGCGAGTTCGTCGGCCTCGATCCATGCGGGGGCGTTGCCCGCATCGCCGATATCGCCGGCATCGGTCAATGCCGGACCGGCGGACGGAGATGGCGCGACGTCGGCCGCGGCAACCGCGTCGTCCTGCGGTTCGTCGTCGAACAGCGACGCCTGTCGCGCATCGGCGCGCGGACGCGACGCGCGTTTTCGTGAAGCAGCGGCGGATACCGAAGCGGAAGCCTGGGCCGGGGCCTGTGTAGCAGCGGAAACCGGATTCGCAGCAGGCACAGTCTCCGCCGCTTCGTCCGGCACCGGCAACGCCGCGACGAACGCCGCCTCGTCGATACCGAGCGCCTGCGCGATGCGCGTGCGCGCCGCGGCGGTAAACGCCGGCCGCGCGCTCAGCTCCGCGAACACGGCGCCCGCCTCGACCGCGGCCAGTTGATCCTTGTCCCCGAGCAGCACGAGCCGCGCGCCCGGCGCGAGCGCGTCGAGCAGGTGCGCGGCAAGCGCGACGTCGATCATCGACGCCTCGTCGACGACGATCAGGTCGTACGGCAGCGGATTGTCGCGATGGTGCCGGAAGCCGGCCGCCCCGCCGCCGCCCAGCAGGCGATGCAGCGTGTACGACGTGTCGGGCAGGCGCGCCGCGAGCTCGGGCGGCAGGTCGCCGGCCCGCGCATGCAGCGCTTCCTGCATCCGCTGCGCGGCCTTGCCGGTCGGTGCGGCCAGCGCGATGCGCAGCCCCGGGTGCGCATCGAGCAGACAGGCCAGCACGCCGACGACGGTCGTCGTCTTGCCGGTGCCGGGGCCGCCGCTGACGATCGTTACGCGGCCCGTCAGCGCGACGATCGCCGCGACGCGCTGCCAGTCGACTTCGCCGGTCGCGGGCCCGAAGTAACGCGCGAGGTTGTCGCGCAACCGTTCGGGCGACAGCCCGTCGTCCGGCACCGCGACGCCGGCCTGCGCAACCAGCGCATCGGCCAGCCGCCGTTCGTAATCGAAATAGCGCGACAGGTACAGGTGGTCGTGCCGATCGACGATCAGCGGCCGCTCGTCGCCGCGCGCGAGCGTGCCGAACGCGACCACGCCGCTCGCGGCGAGCGCCGCGCGGATGTCGTCGAGCGGCTCTTCGTAGCGCTGCGCGAGCGCGCCGAGCGCGACGCATACGTGGCCGCCCGCGGTCGCGCGGCTCGTCGCGAACGCGGCGCGCGCCGCCCAGCGCGCGGCCGCAGCCGGCGCACCGGCGCGCCGCGCGAGGTCGCCGATACGGCGCGCGAAGCCTTCCGCGAGCGCGATGCCGAAGTCGGCGGGCTCGGGCAGCCGCGCGACGAGGCCGCCGGTAAACTCGAGCGTGTCGTCGGATGCATTCATGCGCGGCCCCCTTCCATCATCCGGTCGAGTGCGTCGACGAGCGCGCGTTCGGGCCGCCGCGCATGCACGCCGGCCGGCTGGCCGCCGCTGCGCCAGTCAGGCCGCACGCCGCGCACGAACAGGTACAGGTAGCCCGCGATATACGTGTCGTAGTCGTAATCGGGCAGCCGCCCGCGCAGGTAGCGATGCAGTGCGACCGTGTAGAGCAGCGCCTGCAGGTGATACGCGTGATCGGCCATCGCAACGTCGAGCGCGTGCGGGCCGTAGGCGTCCGGCGTCGTGCCGAGATGGTTCGACTTCCAGTCGACGATCCAGAAGCGGCCGTCGTGTTCGACGATCATGTCGATGAAACCCTTGATGAATCCGGCGAGCATGCCCGCCTCCAGTGCAACGTCCGGGTAGCCGTGCGCGACCAGCAGCCGGCGCAGCGCCGTCAGGTCGAGCGACGGTGCCGGAAACAGGAAGCCCATTTCGTCGAGCCGCTTCGCGGGATCGAGATCGGCGAGCCGCATGCCCGGCACGAGCTCGGTGCGCACCACATCGTCGACGAGCCGCACCATCATCGCCGGCAGGCGCGTCGCGAGTTCGGGCTCGGCCTCGACCGGCCGGTCGTGCAGCGCGCCGAGCGCGGCCTTGTGCCACGACTCGGGCTCCGTGAAACGGCTGAGTTCGAACAGACGGTGCAGGCACTCGCCCGCCGCCGCGCCGCGCGGGAACACGAGGATGTCGTCGTCCGGCGGTTCGGGCGCAGCCGGATTGGCCAATATGAACTCGCCGTCCGGCATCGCCGCGGCAAGCGCATCGTGATCGGGCCGCAGCTCGTCGTCGGGCACGACCGCGACGCCGGCCTCCTCGCGCGCCATCGACGCGGTCAGCGAACTGAAGCTCGCCATCCGCCACGCATCGCGCAGCACGCGCGTCGCATGGCGCGCCGCGAGCGTCTGCGACGCGTCGTGCCCGGCCGCGAGACGCTCGCGGCGCGCGGGCACCGGCAGCGGCGCGACGCTCACGGGGCCGCCCGCGAGCGCAAGCCACGCGGCATCGAGCGCCGCTTCGTCGGGCGGCTCGTCGAGCCACGCGTCGAACGACTGGCCGGCACCGGCGACGAGCCAGTTGAGCACGCTGCGCCGCGCTTCGCGCGTCGAGCGCGACGACTGGTACGGCCCGGCGACGACATAGCAGCGATAGACCGCGCGCGTGAGCGCCACGTAGACGAGCCGCGCGCGTTCCGCGGCCTGCTCGCGCATCGCCTGCCGCGCCGCGTGCGCGGCCGCCTCGTCGTCGCAGCCGTAATGCAGCACCGCGTCGCCCGCGTCGTCGTGATATTCGCGCGCATCGGGCAGCGCGGACGAAGGCGGCTCGCGCAGCCCGCCGTCGTTCAGGAACGGACAGAACACGATCGCGTATTCAAGGCCCTTCGACTTGTGCACGGTCACGATCTGTACAAGGTTGCGATCGGATTCGAGACGCAACTGCGCTTCCTCGCCGCCGCCGTCGAGCCGTTGCGCGGCGAGCCAGCGCAGCGTCGGCGCGATGCCCGGCTGCGCGGATGCCCGTGCCTGCGTCAGTTCGGCCAGGTGGTTGATGTCGGTCACGCGGCGTTCGCCGTCCGCGCCGGCCATCAGCCGCTCGGCGATCCGCAGCTCGCGCGCGAACGTGCGCCACATCACCGCGAAACCGCGCTCGCGCCACAGCAGCCGATACCGCGAGAAACGTTCGACCCAGCTCATCGCGTCGGCACTGTCGGCCGCGGACGCTTCGTGCGACGCATCGCCGTCGCCCTGTTCCATCCGCCACAGCGCGCCGGCATCGAGGCCGAACCAGTCGGCCGCGAGCGCCGAACGCAGACGCCGCAGGTCGCCCGGCGCATCGATCGCCGCCAGCACGCGTTCGAGCTGCTCGGCGTCGCCGGTCGAGAACACCGAGGCCTGCGCCAGTTCGACGCTGCCGATGCCCCACGTGGCGAGCACGCGCTTCACGAGGCTGCCCTGCCGGTGCGTCTGCACGAGCACCGCGATGTTGCCCGGCGACAGCGGCGTGTCGCCCAGCCGCACGTGCCCTTCGCGCGCGCCGCGCATCAGCCGCGCGATCTCGGCCGCGCAAGCCTGGGCGGCCTGCGCCTGCGCATCGCGCTTGAGCAGCGTGCCTTCGCCGCCCGGCAGCGCCCAGACCCGGAAATCGCCGGCCGGGCCCGGATCGGTTTCGTCGACGAACGGCGCACGCACGCGCGTGCCGGCACGCACCGCGTAATAGTCGAGCCCGTCGAGCACGAACGCGCGCGGATTCGACATGAAGAAGCGGTTGCACGCATCGACGATCGCGGGCGTCGAGCGCTGGTTGACCGCCAGCGTGTAGCACGCGCTCGCGCTCGCGCGCGCCGCAAGATAGGTATGCAGATCGGCCGCGCGAAAGCTGTAGATCGCCTGCTTCGGATCGCCGACGAGGAACAGCGGCCCGCCCGGCGCGAAGATCCGGTTGAAGATCGCGAACTGCAGCGGGTCGGTATCCTGGAACTCGTCGATCAGCGCGGCCGGATAGCGCGCGCGCAGCGTGTCGGCGAGCCACGGATGCGCATGCAGCGCGTGATACAGGTTCGCGAGCAGATCGTCGAACGACACGACGCGCCGCGTACGCTTGCGCTCGGCCAACTCGCCGGGCGCCATGTCGAGCCATTCGGCGATCAGCGCGAGCCAGCGCGCGCGCTGCGTTGCCTCGGCTGCCGCCACGGCCGCTTCGAGCGCGTCGGCCACGTCGAAGAACGCGTGTTCGGGCGTCGCGCCGCCTTTTTTCGTCGCTTTCACGAGCGCGGTGCGCGTGAGCTTCAGTGCGGCCTTCGGCAGCGCGGCCGTCGCGTCGCCCTGCGCGAAATGCGCGGCCCATGCGTCGAGCGCATCGGCAACCGCATCGGGCTTGTGCGAGCGCTGGTTGAGCGCGGGCTGCGTGGTGCGCAGCAACGCATCGATCGCGTCGCGTTCGGCCGCCCACATCCGCGCCGCCTCGGCGAAGCATTCGGCCGCGGCGCCCTCGGCCGATTCGTCCGGCTCGGTCACGCCGTCCCAGCGCAGCGCGGCGAGCGGCTTTTTCAGCCGGCGCGCGAGCTGCGCATCGAGCGCGGCCGGGCCGGCGCCCGATTCGACGAGCCAGGTCGCGAAGCCCGGCCAGCGCGCGGCCGCCGGTTCGACGCGCGTGCGCCAGAAGTCCGCCGCGAGTTCGAAGCGCAGCGACGCATCGTCGGTCTCCATGTCGAACGCGAACGGCATCGCGGCCGCGAACGGCGCTTCCTGCAGCGCGCGCTGGCAGAACGCATGGATCGTGTGGATCGCGGCCTGATCGAACGCGCGCAGTGCGCGCCGGATCCGCTTCGCGGCTGTCTCGGGGTCGAGCGCGCCGTCTTCGCCGAGCGTGGTGTCGAGCAGGCGCACGATGAACGGATCGCCGCCGTCGTCGCCCGTATCGAGCGCGTGCGCGAGCTGCGCGAGCCGGCCGCGAATCCGCTCGTGCAGCTCGGCCGTCGCCGCCTTCGTGAAGGTCACGACGAGGATTTCGTCCGCGCCGAGATCCTTTTCGAGCAGCAGGCGCACGTACAGCGCGCAGATGTTCCAGGTCTTGCCGGTGCCGGCCGACGCCTCGATCTGGTTGACGCCGTCGAGCGGGCACGCGAACACATCGAGTTCGAGCGCCGGCTGCGGCTGCGACACGGCGCTCATGCGACCTCCTTCAGATGTTCGACGAGCGGCTCGAACACGAGCCGCGCGAGCGTGCCGAACGGCTCGTCGAGCGACGCGTGCGCGCCGCGCCACGCGATCGCGATGGCCGGATCGTCGGCTTCGCTCACGACGCGCTCGTTGATCCAGACGCTCGCGGCCTTGGCTTCGCCGTCGGACACCCTCGCCCACGCACTGCGCGGGAAAAACCGCAGCGGCATGCGCCGCCCTGCGCGAAACAGCGCGGCAAGCGGCGCGAGCCGTTCGAGCGGCGCCGCGACGGGCGTCAGCTCGAACGCACCGCCGCTGCCGAACCACAGCGTGCGGCGCGGGCCGCCCGGTTCGACCGCGCAGTAGACGAGATGCGCGAGCCACGCGGACAGGTAGTCGCGCGCGCTCGACCGTGCATAGCGGTAGATGATCTGCCCGGCCGGCGTCAGCCGGTTCAGCGTGCCGTGCAGTTCGAGCGGTGCGCTGACCGCGTCGCCCGACAGCATCGCGTCGTCGGCGCCGAACAGCGCCTGTTCCGTATCGGGCCACGCGGGCACGATGACGAGCGAAAACGGCCGCCTCTCGATGCCGTCGGCCAGCGCACGGCGCACGTTCGACGCAAGCTGAGTCATCGAGCCGAGCGCCTGGTCGCGCCACACGGCGCCCGTCGCGCCGCCCGGCAACTCGGGGCTCGCGTCCGCAATGCGCAGCGCATGATCGTGCGCGGCCCCATCATCCGATTCGATCAGGAGCGGCAGTACACGCTCGGCGAGCGCATCGCTGCCGGCGAAGTCGAGCGCGAACGGCTCGGTGTCGAGCAATTCGGCCTGCGCATCGGCGAGCACGATGCCGAGACGTGCGCGCAACAGCGCCCGCGCGGGATGCCGCCAGAAGCGTTCGAATTCGCTGAACGCGACGGGCTCGACCGGTTCGGCCGGCAGCGGCTGCGCGAAGAACGGCAGTTCGCGCGAGCCGTCGCGCGACGCGTCGGCGGCCAGCAGCGACGCAAGCGTCGCGCGCTCGGCGTCATAGGAAACGAGCCCGCTGCCGGGCTGGAAATACGCGGCCGCGAACGGTTGCAGCGGATGCTCGACGATGAACGCGCGCCGCGCGGCATCGACCGCGTCCGGCGCCGCGTCGGGCCCGGCCGTGACGAGCGCGAGATGGTCGAGCAGTTCGTCGACGAGTGCCGCGGGCGGCAACGGCGCGTTGTCGCGAATGCTGCGGCCCGTGTACGCGATCAGCAGCCGATCGCGTGCAGCGAGCAGCAGGTCGAGAAACAGGTTGCGCTCGTCGTCGCGGCGCTGTCGGTCGCCGAGCTTCGGCAACACGGCCATCAGGTCGAACTCGTCCGCGCGCGAGAGGCTCGGCAGCACGCCGTCGTCCATCCCGAGCAGGCAGACGACGCGGTACGGCAGGCCGCGCAGGCTCGTCAGCGACGAGAACGTGACGCCGCCCCACGGCACCCCGCCGCGCGCCGGATCGTCGAGCGCCGCTGCAAGCCCCGCGCGGACGACGGCCGCCGGCAGCGCCTCGTCGGGCGCGCCCTCCGTCATCGCGGCCAGCATCGCGTCGAGCGCGTCGCGCACGCCCGCGAGCGCATCCGCATACGCGGCGCCCGAATCGAAGAAGCGCGCCAGCGTGTCGGCGAACAGCTCGCTCCAGCCGCGCGGCGTGTGCGATTCGGCGAGCCGCCGCGCGAAGCCGTCGAGATCGTCGGTGAAACGCGCGAGCCGGCCGAGCAGTTCGGCCTCGCTGCCCGTGGCCGCCTCGATCGGCAGCCACGCGCCGACCGGCGCCGCGCCTTCGGGCATCGCATAGCCGAGAAAGAGCCGCGCGAGTGCGTCGGAGAACGTATGGCGCGGCGCAGGCACGGCCGCGTCGTCGCTCGCACGCGGCGACAGCCCGCGCCGCGCGCCGGCGGCCGCGAGCCAGGTCTGCACCGTCTCGAGCGCGGCCGCATCGATGCCGTAGCGCGCAGCCACCGCATCGACGCGCAGCCATTCGACCAGCTCCGGCGCGCCGACCTGCCGCTCCGGCAGCGCGAGCCAGTCGAGCAGCACGCGCGCGACCGGGTTTGCCTGCGACGGCGGCAGGCCGGTGATCCGGTAAGGCACGCGCGCGCCGCCGGCGCCGGCCGTGCCGAATACCGCATCGATCAGCGGCCCGGCCGCCGCGAGATCGGCCACCGCGACGAGCACGTCGGACGGCTGCAGGCTCGCGTCGGCATCGAACCACGCGAGCAGCCGGTCGTGCAGCACCTCGAGCTGGCGCGCGAGGCTGTGGCACACGTGCACCTCGATCCCGCGTTCGGCCGGCGCATCGCCGGCATCGGCCTCCGGCTGAAGCTCGAGGATCGCGTTCTGCACGCGCGCGAGCCACGTCGGCGCGGGATTCTCGACGAAACGCGACGCATCGCCCGACGCGGCGCTTTCAGTCAGCTCATGCAGCATGTGCAGTTGCGCCTGCGTCTGCCGGCCCCACTCGGCGAGCAGCGGATGGCCGACTTCCTGGTAGTCGAGCCGGCCGGCCGCATCGAGCGCCTCGGCATGCGCGGCGGTCACGATGTCGAACCAGAATTCGCGGCACGGGTTCAGCGCGTAGACGCGCACGTCGATCCAGCGCGACAGCTCGCGCAGCAGCGCGACGTGCAGCGGCGGCATCGTCGGCAGTGCGAACACGCTGACCGATTCCGGCCAGTCGGCACGCGCGACGGCATCGGCATCGAGATGGCGCGCGTCGACCAGGAAGCGGTGCGCGGGCGGCGTGCCGCTGTCGCTCAGTTCCGCGAGCAGCGCGCGCCACAGCGCGGCCTGCCAGCGCTCGTCGTCGCGCGCGGCGTCGCCGATCCCGCGCGGCGCGCCGTCGCCCGCGAGCACCGACTCGCCGGCCTGCCATGCGGCCAGCCATTCGGGGCGATAGGTCAGGTAATGATCGAGCACGGCCGCGACGCGATGCGCGAGCTCGTAGCGCATCGCGTCGTCGGAGGCGGACAGATACGCGGCGAGCCGCGGCGACGCGAGCCACGGCGCGCCGTCGGCCGCCTGCGCGAACAGCCGGTAGCAGCGCCACACGAGACGGTCGGGCGCGAACGGCGAACGCGCGGGCACCGTCAGCACGCGGCCAATCTGTGCCCACAGCCATTGCGCGAGATACGTGAACTCGACGTTCGCGCACACGCCGTTGCGCGCGGCGATGTCGAGCTCGAGGCGGCGGCGCAGCGCCGCGCTCGGCACGATGACCTGCTGCGGCGCCCACGGGCCGTTGCGGGCCGGAAACGCGGCCAGATCCTCGAGCAGCGCGTCGGCCAGCGTTTCGTGACGATTCGAATAGAAGAGATGGAGCATGAGGCGGGCGTCGGAACCTCGCGCCGGCCGGGCCGGGCGAACAGGGTCCCCAAGGATAGCAAATGGGCCGCCGCCGCGAGCCTCGGCCGGAAAGCCAGGTTTTGCGGACCGCGAAATACGATAGACTCGTCGCCAGTCAAATACGCCGCCCCCGGGCCTCTTCGTCTGCCATTCAGCCCATCGATGCGCTATTCGGTCGAAATCAGAAAGTTTCTCTACAGCCAGTACTTTTTCGGCGGCCTGCGGATCGCGGTCGGCGTTTCGCTGCCGGCCGTGCTGTGCCTGATCGTGTTTCACAACCGGGAGCTCGGCTTCACGATCTCGACGGGCGCGCTCGGCGCATGCGTCGTCGACATGCCGGGCCCGCTCAAGTACAAGCACAACGAAATGCTCGCGTGCAGCGTGATCGGCTTCCTGGCCGCGCTCGCCACCGGCCTCGCGACACCGAACATCTTCGCGCTGTGGCTCACGATCGTGCCGCTCACGTTCGTGCTGTCGCTGATCGTCGTCTACGGCAACCGCTGGCCGCAGATCAGCTTCGCGACGCTGTTCATGATGGTGATGACGCTCGAGGAGCAATTCACGCCGCTGCAGGCGTTCGTCAACGCCGGCTGGATTCTCGCGGGCGGCCTCTGGTATACGTACTGGGCCACGCTCGTGTCGCGCTGGCAGGCGCGCCGGATCGAGCAGCAGGCGCTGGCCGAAAGCCTGTTCGCGTGCGCCGACTACCTGCTCGCGCGCGCGCAGTTCTACGACCTCGATGCCGATCTCGACGAGTGCTACCGCAATCTCGTCGCGCGGCAGATCACCGCGGTCGAAACGCAGGAAACCGCGCGCGACATCGTGCTGCGCAACCTGCCGAAGCTGCGGCGCGGCAAGCTCGATCCCGGCCGCACGACGATGTACAACCTGTTCATCAACAGCGTCGACCTGCACGAGCTGTTCGTCGGCGCGCACACCGACTACCCGCTCGTGCGCAACACGTTCGGCGGCTCGGATCTGATCATTTTCTACCGCGACCTGATCCGCAAGGCGGCCGCCGATCTCGAGGAGATCGGCCTCGCGGTGCTCGAAAACCGCGCGCCGCATTCGCGGATCAGCGTGAAAGCCGAACTGCGCGCGATCGAGTACGAGATCGAGCTGATGCGCAAGAAGAACTTCGCGGCCACCAACGCGGAAGCGTATGCGGCCGTGCTCGCGACGTTCCGGCGCATCTGGAGCGCGACGCGCCTGATCGAACGGATGCGCCGCAACCTGTCGGGCCACGCCGATCCGCAGCAAACCGAACTGAAGATCGACAAGGCGCTCACGCGCTTCCTGCAGCGCCGCCGGATGTCGCCGTTGCTGATCTTCTCGAACCTGAACATGAGCTCGCCGAGCTTGCGCCACGCGCTGCGCGTGACGATCGCGGTGGCGGTCGGCTTCTGGCTCGGCCGGCTGCTGCCGCTCACGAACGCGTACTGGATCGTGATGACGACCATCATCATCCTGAAGCCCGGCTATTCGCTGACCAAGCAGCGCAATGCGCAGCGTATCGTCGGCACGCTGATCGGCTGCGCGGCGAGCATCGCGCTGATCTACACGGTGAAGGAGCCGCACCTGCTGATCGCGATCATGTTCGGGTCGATGGTGATGAGCTACAGCCTGCTGCTGTTCAATTACGCGGCGAGCGTCGTATTCACGTCGTCGTACGTGCTGCTGATGTTCCACCTGCTCGCGCCGGGCAGCATGCGGATCATCGGCGAGCGCGCGATCGACACCGTGGTCGGCTGCATGATCGCGATCGCCGCGAGCCGGCTGTTCCCGTACTGGGAATACCGGCTGATGGGCAAGCAGGTCGCCGACATGCTCACGGCGACCCGCAAGTATTTCGAGGCCGTGTGGCGCGTCGGGCGCGGTGTGTCGCCGCCGCCCGTGACCACCGCCGACGGCGCGGCCGTGGTGCCGGTCATCGCCGCGGCGGTCGAGACGCCGGCCACGAGCCTCGACGACGACTACCGCTACCGCCTCGCGCGCAAGGACGTGCATATCGCGTTCGCGAACCTCGGGCAGGCGTTCCAGCGGATGATGATCGAGCCGAAGGCGCACCAGCGTTTCGTGCCCGAGCTGAACGACCTGCTCGTGCAGACGCACGTGCTCGGTGCGCAGATCACGGCCGCCGCGCCGCTGATCCGCAACGCGTGCTCGACTGACGGTGGCCTCGTCCACGACGACGCGCTGCAGCGCGGCCTCGCGGCCGTGCTCGACAATCTCGAGAAGGCCGAGGCCGGCGAGCCGCCGCCCGCCGATCAGCTCGAAGCGTCGAAGCAGATCACGCGCGACCTCGACGCGATGGTCGTGTCCGCGGAAAAATCCGCTGCGGTCGGCGCCGAACTTACGCACGACCTGAAGGTGCTCGCGCACCAGTGCAAGCAGATGCTCGCGTCGTCGCTGCTGATCCGCAAGGATGCGAGCGTGATCCGCCTGCCCGCCTGACCCTGCCCGACCGTTCCCGCCGGCGGCCGGCCCGCGCACGCCGCGGCCCGGCCGCCGGCGTTCCCCGATTCAACGAACCCCGAAGCATGACCCACCCGCTCCACGCGGCCCGCGCATCCGCCGCGCGACCGCCCCACGCCCTATTCCGCGCGTCGCGCCAGTCAGGGAATACCCGATTCCGGTTACCGGGCCCGGCTTGTTATCATTCGTTCACGTTCAAGTTGTATATACAACTTGACGCAGTCGGACCGGTCTCGCTCGCCCGGTCCGTCGCATAACGATATCGGAGACTCGATGAAAAACTTGCAGCGCCACCTGAGCGCGCGGCACATCCGCTTTCTCGCGCTGGGCTCGGCGATCGGCACGGGCCTGTTCTACGGTTCGGCGTCCGCGATTCAGCTCGCGGGCCCGGCCGTGATCCTGGCGTATATCCTCGGCGGCGCGGCCGTCTACATGGTGATGCGCGCGCTCGGCGAGATGGCCGTGCGCGAACCCGTCGCCGGCTCGTTCGGCCACTACGCGACCGAGAACCTCGGCCCGTTCGCGGGATTCGTCACGGGCTGGACCTACACGCTCGAAATGGTGATCGTCGCGATCGCCGACATCACCGCGTTCGGCATCTACATGGGCTTCTGGTTTCCGGATGTCCCGCAATGGATCTGGGTGCTCGCGGTCGTCGCGATCATCTGCGGGCTGAACCTGTGCCACGTGAAGGTGTTCGGCGAGCTCGAATTCTGGCTGTCGATCATCAAGGTCGGCGCGATCGTCGCGATGATCGGCGGCGGCGTCGCGATCCTCTTGACCGGCATGCACTTCGGCCATTCGGCCGACGTGCCGACGTTCGCGAACCTGTGGAACCATGGCGGCTTCTTGCCGAACGGTATCGGCGGGCTGATCGCGTCGCTGTCGGTCGTGATCTTCGCGTACGGCGGGATCGAGGTGATCGGGATGAGCGCCGGCGAGGCGAAGGACCCGGAGCGCGTGATTCCGCGCGCGATCAACGCGGTGCCCGCGCGCATCCTGCTGTTCTACGTGCTGACGATGGTCGTGCTGATGTCGATCAGCCCGTGGACGGGCGTCGGCGGCGACGGCAGCCCGTTCGTGCAGATCTTCTCGGCGCTCGGCGTGAAATCGGCCGCGACGATTCTCAACCTGGTCGTGATCAGCGCGGCGATCTCGGCGATCAATAGCGATATTTTCGGCGCGGGCCGGATGATGTTCGGGATGGCGCGGCAGGGCCAGGCGCCGCGCGTGCTGACGACGACGTCGCGGCACGGCGTGCCGTGGGTCACGGTGCTCGTGATGGCCGGTGCACTGCTCGTCGGCGTACTGCTCAACTACCTGATGCCGAAGGACGTGTTCCTGATGGTCGCGGCGATCGCGACGTTCGCAACGGTGTGGGTGTGGCTGATGATCCTGCTGTCGCAGGTTGCGATGCGCCGCCGCCTGTCGAGCACCGAAGTCGCGGCGCTGAAGTTCAAGGTGCCGCTGTGGCCGGTGGCGCCGGCACTGACGATCGCATTCATGGGTTTCGTGATCGTGATGCTCGGCTGGTTCGAGGATACGCGCGTCGCGCTGTATGTCGGCGCGGCATGGCTCGCGCTGCTCGCGGTCGTGTTCTACGCGCGGATCCGCCCGAAGTTCGCACCTGCGTCACATTGACGCACGGCTGACCTGCCTGCGCGGCGCGCCAGTTTCGGCACCCGCTTCTTTCCCGGCTCCGCGCGGCGACTGCCACGCGGGAAGCTGCGAGCCTCTCCCTTCAGCATTGCACGGACGTACGCGGCCCGAGCGGGCCGCGCACCGGCACGTCAATGCGATGCCGCGCTCGTCGCCTCGGCCGGATGGGCCTCGTCGTACGCGTGTTTCTGCGAAATCGCGTTGTACAGGATCGTCCCGATCACGAGCAGCACGGCCACGACGATCAGGATGCTCACGTTGCGGACAGGGTTCTTCTTGCGCTGATCGTTCATGGTCGGGGCGATTCCGTCAAATTCGTCGAAGCGGGCATTCTACGCGCTTGCGCCCCCGCCGCGACGTCACGTTTCCGATCCCCGACCCCGCCTTCCCTACCGCTTGCCGCAAGCTTTCATTTGATAATCGTTCCCATTTCGATCTAGAATCCAGAGTCTTTCATTATGTAATGTTCCGGATCGCTCGGGCGGCAGGCGCGCCCCGGAACGCTCCCCTCGTCCACCTGCCCCACCGGAGTCTTCATGTCGAATCCGCGCACCCGCCTGCTGCCGCTCGCCGGCGCCCTCGCCCTTGCCGCCGCCGCATTCGCGCCGCTGGCCCATGCGGCCGAGGAAGTGAGCCTGTACACCACCCGCGAGCCGAAGCTGATCCAGCCGCTCATCGACGCGTTCACGAAGCAGAGCGGCGTCAAGGTCAACACGGTGTTCGTGAAGGACGGCCTGCTCGAGCGCGTGAAGGCCGAAGGCGCGCAGTCGCCGGCCGACGTGCTGATGACGGTCGACGTCGGCAACCTGCTCGATCTCGTCGACGGCGGGCTCACGCAGCCGGTGCGCTCGAAGGCGCTCGACGACGCGATTCCCGCGAACCTGCGGGGCGCGAACGGCGACTGGTATGCACTGTCGCTGCGCGACCGCGTGCTGTACGTCGAAAAGGACCTGAAGGTCGATGCGTTCCGCTACGAAGATCTCGCCGATCCGAAATGGAAGGGCAAGGTCTGCATCCGCTCGGGCCAGCATCCGTACAACACGGCGCTCGTCGCCGCGATGATCGCGCACGACGGCGAAGCCGCGACCGAGAAGTGGCTGCGCGGCGTGAAGGCGAACCTCGCGCGCAAGGCGACGGGCGGCGACCGCGACGTCGCGCGCGACATCCTCGGCGGCATCTGCGACGTCGGCCTTGCGAACGCGTACTACGTCGGCCACATGAAGAACGCCGAGCCGGGCACCGATGCGCGCAAGTGGGGCGACGCGATCAAGGTCGTGCGACCGACGTTCGCGAACGCGAAGAGCGGCGGCACGCACGTGAACATCAGCGGCGCGACGGTCGCGAAGCACGCGCCGCACAAGGCCAACGCGGTGAAGCTGCTCGAATACCTCGTGTCGCCGGAAGCGCAGGCGCTGTATGCGCAGGCGAACTACGAATACCCGGTGCGCGCGAACGTGAAGCTCGACCCGGTGATCGCGAGCTTCGGCACGCTGAAGGTCGATCCGCTGCCGCTGGCGGACATCGCGAAGCACCGCAAGCAGGCGAGCCAGCTCGTCGACAAGGTCGGCTTTGACAACTGACGCATCGCCCGCCGGCGCGCGCCGCCAGCCGTACCGGCCGCGCCTGCGGCCGCGCGCGGGCAGCCTGTGGCTGCTCGCGGCGCTGGCGATCGCCGCGGCGGTCGCGGCGCCGCTCGCGGTGCTCGTGGCCGCCGCGTTCGATGCCGATCTCGCGCACTGGCGGCATCTCGCCGAATTCGTGCTGCCGCAGGCGCTCGTCAATACGCTGCTGCTGCTCGCGGGCGTCGGCGCGATCGTGTCGATCGTCGGCACGGGCTGCGCATGGCTCGTCACCGCCTACGACTTTCCCGGCCGCCGGATGCTGACGTGGGCGCTACTGCTGCCGCTTGCGGTCCCCACCTATATCGTCGCGTTCGCGTATCTCGACCTGCTGCACCCGATCGGCCCCGTCCAGGGCACGCTCCGCTGGCTGCTCGGCTTCGACAGCCCGCGCCAGTTCCGCCTGCCCGACCTGCGCTCGCTGCCCGGTGCGATCTTCGTGCTCGGCTTCGTGCTGTATCCGTATGTGTACCTGAGCACGCGCGCGATGTTCGTCACGCAGTCCGCGAGCCTGCTCGAAGCCGCGCGCACGCTCGGCGCGGGGCGCGTCGCGACGTTCTGGCGCGTCGTCGTGCCGCTCGCGCGGCCGGCGATCGCGGTCGGCGTGAGCCTCGCGCTGCTCGAAACGCTGAACGACATCGGCGCATCGGAATTCCTCGGCGTGCAGACGCTGACCGTATCCGTCTATACGACGTGGATCACGCGCTCCGATCTCGCCGGCGCCGCGCAGATCGCGCTCGCGATGCTCGCGATCGTCGTCGGCATGATCGTGCTCGAACGCTACGGACGCCGCCGCCAGCGCTACGCGCATGGCCGGCGCATGCGGCCGATCGCGCCGCGCCGCCTGACGGGCGCGGCCGCGTTGGGCGCCGCCGCGTTCGGCTGGCTGCCCGTACTGCTCGGCTTCTGCGCGCCGGCCGCGTATCTCGCGGTCGAGACCGGCAAGCGGCTGCATCTCGTCGGCGGCGTGTCCGCGCAGTTGATGACGGGGCTCGCGAACACGCTGACGATCGCCACCGCCGCGACCGCCGCGACGCTCGCGTGCGGGCTCGTCGTCGCGTGGGCCGCACGCGCGCAACGCGACAGCGCCCGCGCGGGCCCTGCCCGCGTGTGTGCGCGGATCGCGAGCCTCGGCTACGCGGTGCCGGGCACCGTACTCGCGATCGGCCTGCTGATCCCGTTCGCGGCGGCCGACCGGCTGTTCGGCGCGGTGCTCGGCCGCGACGGACTGCTGCTGATGGGCTCGGCGACCGCGCTCGTCATCGCGTACACCGTGCGCTTTCTCGCGATTCCGGCCGGCAGCATCGAGGCCGGCCTCGCGCGCATCCCGCCGTCGCTCGAACAGGCATCGCGCTCGCTCGGCGAGACGGCCGGCGGCACGCTGCGCCGCGTGCACCTGCCGCTGCTGCGGCCCGCGCTGACGACGAGCGCGCTACTGGTGTTCGTCGACGCGATGAAGGAACTGCCGGCGACGCTGCTGCTGCGTCCGCTGAATTTCGACACGCTCGCGACCTGGCTGTATGCGGAAGCCGCGCGCGGCACCTATGAGGAAGGCGCGGTCGCCGCGCTCGCGATCGTGCTGGCCGGGCTCGTGCCCGTGATCCTGCTCGCCCGCACCCGCCACAAGATCGGAGCCTGAACCCGTGAACCTGCTTGAAATCGATGACCTCCGCCTCGCCTACGACACGCCACAAGGCCGCCGCACGGTGGTCGACGGGCTGAGCCTCGCGCTGCCGCGCGGCGACATCGGCTGCCTGCTCGGCGCGTCGGGCTGCGGAAAAACCACCGTGCTGCGCGCGATCGCCGGCTTCGAGCCCGTGCGCATGGGGCGTATCGTGCTGGACGGCACGCCCGTCGCGGCGCCGTCGCTCGACGTGCCGCCCGAGCGGCGGCGCATCGGCATGATGTTCCAGGACTATGCGCTGTTCCCGCACCTGAGCGCGGCCAACAACGTCGCGTTCGGCCTGCGGCGCATGCCGAAGGCCGAACGCCGGGCGCGCGTCGCGGAGATGCTCGAACTCGTCGGCCTCGCCGAATCCGGCGGCGCCTATCCGCACGAACTGTCGGGCGGCCAGCAGCAGCGCATCGCACTCGCGCGCGCGCTCGCGCCGTCGCCGGAGCTGCTGCTGCTCGACGAGCCGTTCTCGAATCTCGACGTCGATACGCGCGAGCGGCTCGCGTTCGAACTGCGCGACATCCTGAAGCGCACCGGCCACACCGCGATCCTCGTCACGCACAACCAGGCCGAAGCGTTCGCGATCGCCGACCGGATCGGCGTGATGAAGGACGGCCAGCTCGCGCAATGGGACACGCCGTATGCGCTGCATCACCATCCGGCCAGCCCGTTCGTCGCGGATTTCGTGCGCCGCGACGCGCTGGCCGACGAACGTGCGCGCGCACTGGCGCGCGGCCGCTGAACCCGCGCCGGCCGCGCGATCCGCAACGGCGCCGCGTCTGCAGTGCGTCAGTGCGTCAAGCCGGCTCCGCATGATCGCGCACGGGCAGCGCGGTCGAATACTTGATCTGCTCCATCGCGAACGACGAGCTGACGTCGAACAGCGGCACCGCACGAATCAGCTGCTTGTAGACGCGGTCGTAATCGTCGATGCCGGCAACGACGACGCGCAGCAGGTAATCGGTCTCGCCGCTCATCCGGTAAACCTCGACGACTTCCGGCATGTCGCGCACAGCCTGCGTGAAACGCTGCGCCCATTCCTCGGTGTGCTGGTTCGTGCGGATCGCGACGAACACGGTCGTGCCGACCCCGAGCTTGCGCGGATCGCACAGCGCAACCTGCGCGCGAATCGCGCCGGTTTCCTTCAGCCGCTGCACGCGCTTCCAGCACGGCGTCTGCGACAGGTTCACGCGCTGCGCCAGTTCCGCGATCGGCAGCGTGGCATCCGCCTGCAACAGCTCCAGCAGCTTGCGATCGATGGCGTCCATTTCTCCAGTCCCTCGTAGATAGAAATTTATTCTATGCATTCTGCATAACGGGGAACAATATGAAAACCACCTCGCCGCGTCGACCGGTATAAATACCAATCCGGTACGCGTGAATCCGCCGCGCGCGCGATCGCGCGGACATACCCTCCTCCAAACGAAAAAGGCGATTCCACCCGTCAAGCTGGAATCGCCTCATGCACCGCCCGTTGCGGCTCGCGTGCCGCGCCCGGGCCAGGCCGGCGCTCATGCGGCACCGGCCGCTACGCCGCTCAATACGCGACCGTCGCGATCTCGCGCACGAAGCTGCCTTGTTCGAGCGCGTCGACGAACGCGACCGCGTAGTCTTCCGCCGAGATCTTGCTGTTGCCCTGCGCGTCCGCGATCAGCTTGCCGACGCCGGTGCGGAACGTGCCCGTCCGCTCGCCCGGTGCGATCAGCGCGGCCGGCGCGAAGAACGTCCAGTCGAGATCGCCGACCGTCTTCAGGTAGTCGAGCGCATCGCGGTGCGCGAGCGCGACCGCCTTGTACGCTTCCGGGAAGCCTTCGCTATCGACGAGTTGCTTGCCGGGCGCGACTTCGAGCGAACCGGCGCCGCCCACCACGACGAGCCGCTTCAGGCCCGCCTGACGCGTGCCGGCGACCAGCGCCTTCGCGGCCGCGACGACCTTCGCCGCATCGTCCTGCTTCGGGCCGTACGCGCTCGCGACGACGTCATGGCCCGGCAGCGCAGCCGCGATGCTGGCCGCGTCGAACAGGTCGGCCGCTTTCGCGGTGACGCCGTCGCTGGCCGCGCCGGGATTGCGCGACAGCGCGGTCACGCGATGGCCGCGCCGTGCGGCTTCCGCGGCGATGCGCGAGCCGATCGTGCCGGTGGCGCCGAACAGCGCGATATTCAAGGAACGTTGCGTCATATCGATTCTCCACAAAGAAAAATATGTAACACAATTAATTACATATAAGACCGAAAAAAACGGGGCGAATCCCCCGTTGCGCCGATCGCCGCGCCCACGCGCCGCCCGGCCTCCTGCCCTGCCTGCCGCCGCTCACCCGCCGGCGCGCCCCGCGTGTTGCTTGCGCTGCTCCGAATCCAGCACGTCGGCCGTTACGTCGGCAAGCGTGCGCGTGGCGAGCGATGCCTCCATCGCGCGCTGCGCGTCGCCGATGTAGTCGATCAGCACGCCCTGGATGTGCCGCCCGACGAGACACGCGGGATTCGGCGCCTCGCGGTGCAGCGCGAACAATTGGGCATCGTCGACCGCGCGATACACGTCGAGCAGCGTGATCTCCCCAGGCTCGCGCGCCAGCAGCGCGCCGCCGCCCGCACCGAGCTGCGACGTGGTCAGCCCCGCGGCCGCCAGCATCGACAGCAACCGGCGGATCAGCGCCGGATTCGTGTTCACGCTGCCCGCGATGATGTCGGACGACAGCGGCGCGCCTTCCTGCATCGACAGCAAGGCGAGCACGTGGACGGCAAACGCGAACCGGCTGCTGGTATTCATTCCTCACTCACTCGGCGACGCCGGCCCGGACACGCAGCCGGCGACAATGTGTAACCATGATAATTACATTTTGCGGATCATGCAAGCCCGCATCATTCTCCGCTTGCGGGCTTCGCGCCCGACGCGTTCTGGCTCCATTGCTGGAGCTTCTTGCCGGCTTCCGCGATCTTCGCTCCAGCTTCGGAAGCCGCATGCGCGACGACCGCGGAAGCCGCCGCGTCGATCTGCGCCTGCGCGGCGGACGCGAGGCCGCTCGCGGACAGCGGCGGCACGGCCGATGCCGCGGACGCGATGCCGGCCTTCGCGGCGTTGAGCTGCTGGTTGACGGTGCTCGCGACCTGGTCGAGCGCCTTTGCCGCGTTGTTCGCGGCATCGGCGGCCGCGCTCGCGGCCGTATCCGGTTGGGCGACCGGCGTGCCGGACTTCTCGCAGCCCGCGAGCAACAGCAGCGCACCGACAGCCACGGCCGCCAGCGCGAACCCGGGCGCGCGACGCGCCCGCGATGTCTTCATGTTCATCAGCAATCTCCGGCCGTGCGTCGCACGGCCTCGTGGTTGGACCGACGTCGATGATACCGCCTGTTGAACAGGCCCAATGACGACCCGTGATTAAAAATGCCTTTCAATTTCGGACTCGTCCGATTCAATCGCGGGCGCTACGCCACTAAAGTGGGCACGCTTCTATCCGCTTCATGCGTGTCCCCTTTTCCCTCATGGCTTTCCTCGTCGACTGGTTCATCGCCCTGGCCGCGCTGCTCGCCGCCACCCTGTTCCTGTGCCTGCGCCCGCCGTCGGCGCGCCGCCTGGCCGAAGCAGGACGCTCGCGCCGCGTCGCGTCCGCGCGCCTGCTCACGCAGGCCGTGATCGGCTTCTGGACGGCCGCGCTGATCGTCGCGCAAGGCATCCTCGGCCCCGACGGCAACGGCCAGTCGCTCGCGGGCTTCGCGGCGCTCTCGTTCGCCGCGCTCGGGCTGACGACCGTCGCCGCGTACTGGTCGGCGTGCGCACTGCGGCTGCGCCGGCCACGCGAACTGTTCGTGCGCCACTGACGCGCCAGAGCGGTGCGGAACGGCATACGTCGACGCACCACGCCGCACTCATTCGCACCAGCTTCGCACTAGCCGCACCACATATGTGCGCACGATGCGGCCCCGGCCCGCATCGTGCGTGCGTCAATACCGGGCGCGATTCACCGAAATGCCCCGCCACGTGGTGCCAGAGCACCAATTCCACGCAATCTCTCACCAAGTTGGCTCGATACTTGCGTTCCTCGCCCGTTTTTTGCGCAAGGAAGCCACGGCATGGATGGTCTGAAATCCGGCGTCGACACACTGTTCCTGTTGATCGGCGCCGTCATGGTGCTCGCGATGCACGCGGGCTTCGCATTTCTCGAACTCGGCACGGTCCGCAAGAAGAACCAGGTCAACGCGCTCGTGAAGATCCTGGTCGACTTCTCGGTGTCGACACTCGCGTACTTCCTCATCGGCTACACGATCGCTTACGGCGTCGAATTCTTCGACGACATCGGCACGCTGTCGCAGCACAACGGCTACGCGCTCGTGCGCTTCTTCTTCCTGCTGACCTTCGCTGCGGCCATTCCCGCGATCGTGTCCGGCGGCATCGCCGAGCGCGCGAAGTTCAATCCGCAGCTCGTCGCAACGCTGATCATCGTCGGCTTCATCTATCCGTTCTTCGAAGGGATCGCATGGAACGAACGCTACGGCGTGCAGGCCTGGCTCACGCACGCGTTCGGTGCGCCGTTCCACGATTTCGCGGGCTCGGTCGTCGTGCATGCGTTCGGCGGCTGGGTCGCGCTGCCGGCGGTGCTGCTGCTCGGCGCGCGCCACGGTCGTTATGCGAAGGATGGCCGGATCGCCGCGCACCCGCCGTCGAACATCCCGTTCCTCGCGCTCGGCGCATGGGTGCTCGCGGTCGGCTGGTTCGGCTTCAACGTGATGAGCGCGCAGACGCTCGACAAGATCAGCGGCCTCGTCGCCGTGAACTCGCTGATGGCGATGGTCGGCGGCACGCTCGCCGCATGGATGGCGGGCCGCAACGACCCGGGCTTCACGTACAACGGGCCGCTCGCGGGCCTCGTCGCGGTGTGCGCGGGCTCCGACGTGATGCACCCGATCGGCGCGCTCGTCACGGGCGCGGCGGCCGGCGCGCTGTTCGTCGCGATGTTCACCTGCGTGCAGAACAAGTGGCGCATCGACGACGTGCTCGGCGTGTGGCCGCTGCACGGGATGTGCGGCGCGCTCGGCGGCCTCGCGGCCGGCGTGTTCGGCCTGCCCGCGCTCGGCGGTCTCGGCGGCGTATCGTTCCTGTCGCAGCTCGTCGGCACGCTCGGCGGCATCGCGATCGCCACCGCCGGCGGCACGCTCGTCTACGGCGCGCTGAAGGCGACCGTCGGGCTGCGCCTCGACCGCGAAGCCGAATTCGACGGCGCGGACCTGTCGATCCACCGGATCTCGGCGACGCCCGAACGCGATTGAGCGCCTGACGAACGCCCGACCCGGCATTACGTTTTCAATTCAAAAAACTTTCATCGAGCGTCATTACACTTCCGTCCAGTTTTCACTTTGCCTTCGCGAAGCTTGCCGAACGCCTGCTTTCGCTTCGCGAAGGCCATTCTTCCAACAACTGAAACTGGACTCCACATGCCCGCGTTGCCCAATGCCGCTCGTCGTCAGGCCCTGAAGATCCTCGCCGGCGCGCCGATGCTTCCCCTTTCCGGCCTCGCGCTGCCGGCCCTGCTGACGGGTTGCGGCGGCGACGACAATCCGACGTCGACGCCGGTCGCCGCCGCGTATACGTCGGCGACGTTCTCGTCGATGGCCGCACCCACGCTCGACAACGCGGCCGCGATGGCCACGACGACGGTCGGCTCGACGCTGTCGGTGTCGTTCTCGGACGGTTCGTCACGCAACTTCAAGCTCGCGTACCGGCCGTTCTTCGTGACGGGCGACATGGTGCCGGACGGCAAGGGCGGCACGACGCTCGCGGGCGGCTACTACGACATCAACAACCAGCCGATCATCGATCGTTCGGTAGCCGGCAAGGAGCGCCAGTTCTATTCCGACTGCCCGGACGGCAGCTCGCTGCTCACGCTGAAGAACGCGAACGTGCCGGGCGTGAAGGGCAACACGGTGTTCGCGGTCGTGCAGTTCGAATACACGACGCGCGACCAGGCCAGCGCATCGCAGTACGGCCAGCTGCCGTCGCCGATCGCGGTGCTCACGCTCGACCAGGATCCGGCCACCGGCGCGCTGAAGGTCGTCAAGTACCACAACGTCGACACGTCGAAGGCGCACGGCCTGTGGATCACCTGCGGCGCGAGCCTGTCGCCGTGGGGCACGCACCTGTCGAGCGAGGAGTACGAGCCGGACGCGACGAAGGCCGCGACCGACGCGCAGTTCAAGGCGTTCAGCAGGAATACGTTCGGCGACGAGACGAAGGCGAACCCCTACCACTACGGCCACCTGCCCGAGATCACCGTGAACGCGGACGGCACGGGCACCGTGAAGAAGCACTACTGCCTCGGCCGCATCTCGCACGAGCTGATCCAGGTGATGCCGGACCAGCGCACCGTGATGATGGGTGACGACGCAACCAACGGCGGCCTGTTCATGTTCGTCGCCGACAAGGCGGCCGACCTGTCGGCCGGCACGCTGTACGTCGCGAAGTGGGCGCAGACGTCGTCCGCCGGCGCGGGCACGGCGACGCTTACGTGGATCAGGATCGGCCACGCGACGAGCAGCGAGATCGAAGCGCTCGCGAACACGCTGAAGGCGTCGGACATCATGGACCTGACGACCACCGACCCGAACGATGCGAGCTACACGAAGATCCACTTCGGCGGCAAGTTCAACTGGATGCGCGTGAAACCGGGGATGGAGAAGGCGGCCGCCTTCCTCGAGACGCACCGTTATGCGGCGCTGCTCGGCGGCAGCATGGCGTTCACGAAGCTCGAAGGCACGACCGTGAACGCGAAGGACAAGATCGTCTACACGGCGATGTCGCGGATCGAGACGTCGATGGTCAAGGGCAACGCGGTGTCGCGCGACGTCGCGGTCGACAAGAAGATCGCCGCGGGCGCCGTCTACGCGCTGAACCTGAAGGGCAGCCAGCGCGACACGACGGGCGGCGCGATCGACAGCGAATGGGTGCCGGTCGACATGGGCGCGCCGGCCGCGCTCGTCGGCGAGGATCTCGCCGCGGCCGACGGGCTCGGCAACCTCGCGAACCCGGACAAGATCGCGAACCCGGACAACCTGAAGTTCTCCGAGAAGCTGCGCACGCTCTTCATCGGCGAAGATTCGGGCATGCACGTGAACAACTTCCTGTGGGCCTACAACGTCGACACGAAGTCGCTCGTGCGCGTGCTGTCGTGCCCGGCCGGCGCCGAATCGACGGGCCTGCACGCGGTCGACGAGATCAACGGCTGGACGTACGTCATGAGCAACTTCCAGCACGCGGGCGACTGGGAAACGCCGCTGCACGACAAGGTCAAGCCGACGCTCGACCCGCTCGTGCGCGCGAACTTCAAGGACCGCTTCGGCGCCAGCGTCGGCTACCTGACGGCCGAGCAGACCAGCATCAAGCTCGCGAAGGCCTGACCGCTTCGTGCGAGGGGGCTTGCGCCCTAGCCGGGCGTCCCTAGCCGGGCGTCCCTTTCTTCATCACCGTTCATTCGTCGGCGCTCCACGCCGGTTTGTGCGCGATGCCCAGTGCGGGCATCGCGCTTTTTTTACGCGCACGCCGGCGGCGCGCGGCGACCGGTCGCCCGTCAATGCAGGCCAGACGGCGCCCGCCCCGGCAGGTAGCCGCCCGCGAACCCGGACAGGCTCGGGAAGCTCGCCGCCTGGGCAGGCGCGGCCGCGGACACCGGGGCCGCGTCGCTGGCCGGCGGGCTGAGGCCGGGCGCGAGGTACAGAAACTTCCACTTGCGGTAGGTCTTCTCGCCCTCGAAGTCCATGTATCGCAGCGGGAATCCCGCCCGCTTGACCGTCGCCTGATCCGAGGCGCTGAATACGCCATAGAAACGATCGCCCCGCCACAGGAACGCCCAGTCGTTCTGTCCGGTAATCGGATCCCGATACGCGCGGCGCAGATGATGCATCGGCTTGACGAACCGGTTGTCGTCCAGCAGGTCGTCGACGGTTTGCGGGTACGCGCGCGCCAGACCGTAGTAGCGGATGATCGCCTTGCGGTACTGATCGCCGGCGAACAGCAGTTGCCGCTCGTCCTCGCGGCGCCGTTGCAGCGACCAGACATCCAGCGCCCCTGCCAGTGCGATCGACATCAGCATCAGTGCGATCAGCAGCGCCAGCAGCACGAGCCCGCGCTGACGCGCGGCACGCGGGCGGCCGCGCATCGCGCGCGCGTGCGCGCTGTCGCGTGCCGCCTGGCCATCCCGGCTCATTTCGCCGCTCCGGTCGCGCTCGGCGGCGCACCCTGCGGGCTGCTCGCGGGCGCCACGTCGTAGACGCCCGGCTTCGACTCGTCCGGCGACGCGACCGCCGCCCATTTGTCGTCGCCATTCACCGGATCGAGCGGGACCGAACGCAGATAGTGCTTCGCGACCAGTTCGTCGAGCGTCTCCGGGTACTGGCCGTTGTCGCCGTAGTATTGGTCGATCGCATTGCGCATCACCGCGATGTTCTGCTGCCGGACCTGTTCCTTTCCGCGCTCGATGCTGTGCATGTAGCGCGGCACGGCCAACGTCAGGAGCAGGCCGATGATGGCCATCACGACCACGATCTCGATCAGCGTGAATCCGCGGGACCTGCGCGTGCGAGCGTGTTTCATGTTGCACCGTCACCATTGTTTGTACGGGATGCCGTTGATGCCGACGCCCGCGGATTTCGACGTCACGTCGAACACGTCCTTGCCGGCTTCGGTGCTCCCGGATGGTTCGCCGGCCGCAGGATCCAGCGGCGTGCCGTAGGCGCGCACGTCCCAGGTCTCCTCGGCGGGCGTGTCGGGATCGCCGGCGAAAAACGGATCGCGCGGCACCCGACGCAGGAACATCAGCAGGCCGCCCTTCGGATCCCGGGCGTTCTTCACGCCGGTCACCAGCACGGTCAGCGACGGCGGATAACCGGACGCTTCCGCTTCCTTCTCGATCTGGCCCGCATCGCTTGCGTCCTTGTACGCGTCGAGCGCGGTGCGGATCTCGCGCAACGCGGCGCCCAGCTCGTGCTCCTTCTGGCGCTGCACGACCAGCTCGGAAAACGGCATGACCGCGAGCGCGAGTATCGCCACGAGCGCGAGCGTGATCACCATCTCGATCAGCGTGAAGCCACGCTGCCCGGGACGGCCGGTGCAGCCGCTGCGCGTCGTGCCGGTCCGGGTAGCCACGGTTCAATTCCCGTTCTGGATCGGGTGAAGCGGGTTATCGCTCGGGATATCGCCCGCCGGCATCTGCAGCGTCGGAGGCGGCGCCGCTGGTGCTGCCGGTGCAGCCGGTGCGGCCGGTGCGGCCGGTGCGGCCGGTGCGGCAGCCTGCACGGCCGGCGACGCCACCGGCGTCACGGTCGTGCCCGGGGCCGGCGCTACTTCGTTGCCCGTCGGCCCGGCCGCCTGAGCCGCACCATCCGCGGGTGCCACGCTCGCCGCGGGCGCGGGCAGCGCGGGCTGCGGTCTCGAGAAACGCCCGCCATACGGTTCGGACGGCGGCGTCGTGCGAGGCGCGGCAGGCATCTGCCCGAACGCCCCGCTCTCCGGCGACGGCTGCGCCCGGTTCGCCGCCGCCTCCAGCGGCGACGGTGCCCTGCCGCCCGTGGTGCCGCCGCCCACGCTGCCGGGCATCGGCTTCGTCGCGGGCGTTGCGGCCGTTGCGGCCGTTGCCGCGGCATCTTCCGCGTTCAGCGCCACCGGATCGAGCCGCAACTGGTCGGCGTGCACGTTGACGTCGGTGCCCGACCACACTTCCTGCGTGTCCGCATCCGCCGCGACCTGCGGCCGAACGATGTGCGGCGTGATCTGCAACACGATCTCGGTCTTCTTGTGATCGCCGCCGTGATCCGAGAACAGGCGGCCAAGCAACGGCAGCTGGCCGAGGCCGGGCACCTTGTTGGCGTTGCGACGGTCCTCGTCCGAGATCAGCCCGCCCATGATCTGGGTTTCGCCATCGCGCAGGCGCAGGCTCGTCGACGCGCTGCGCGTGCCGATCTGATACGCGAGCGAACTGAGGCCCTGCGAATTGCCGCTCGAGATCGTATTGGTGATGTTGCTGACCTCGAGATTCAGCTTGATGCCGACGTCGCCGTCGCGATAGACCTGCGGCTCCACCTCGAGCTTGATGCCGACATCGAGGTACTGGATCATCTGCGTGAACGACGGGCCGCTCGTGCTCGGCGTGCTCGAGCTCGAGATCACCGGCACCTTGTCGCCGATCATGATGCGCGCCTTCTCCTTGTTGCGCGTGCGGATGCGCGGGCTCGCGAGCAGGTTCGCATCGGTGTCCGTCAGCTTGAAATCCGCGGTGGCGGACAGGCCGCTGACATTCAGCGCATTGACCGGCAGATGGTGCAGAATGCCCCAGGTATTCGCCGTGCTCGGCGTCGATACCGTGAACGAGTTCGGCCAGTTGATGCCGAGCTGCGACATCCGCTCGTGCGACACCTCCAGCACCTCGACCTCGAGCATCACCTCCGGCTCCGGCAGATCCTGGGCCGCGATCATCTCGTCGGCGACCTTGATCATGTCCGGCGTGCCGCGGATCGTCACGGTGTTCGCGCGCTCGTCGATCACGGCCTCCTTCACTTTCAACAGGCTCTTGAGCAGCGACTGGACCTGTTTCGCGTCGACGTTCGACAGCTGGAACGTGCGCACCTTGAGCTCTTGGTATTCGAGCTCCTTCGCAGGCGTCGCCGGGTAGATGAACAGCGTGTTCGCGTTCATCTGCTTCTTGTCGAGCTGGTTCTGCAACAGGATCATGTCGACCGTGTCCTGCAGCGACGCGTTCTGCACGAAGATCGTCGTCTTCAGGTCGGCACGCACGTCGCGGTCGAAGATCACGTTCAGCCCCGACGTCCGCGACAACGCCTCGAACACCATCCGCACGTTCGCGTCGCGAAACTGCAGCGACACCGGCGTGCGCATGATCGACGAAGCGGCGAGCTTGTCGTCCCGTTCCGCGTGCTGCTGCCGGCGCTTGTCGTCGAGCTCCGACTGCATCCGTTCCGCCATCGTATTGCTCGGATCCTCGACCAGCACGCGATGCACGCGCTCGGCCGCCTGCGCGTACGAGCCGCGCTTCATCATGCGGTCCGCTTCCTGCAGGATCGCCAGATGCTTGCGGTCCTGCTCGATCATCGTGCCGATCCTGCGGGCACGCTCGCTCGACGGATCGAGCTGGGTCGCCATGTAGGCGGACCGGGCCGCATCGTCGAACTGGTTCTGCTTGCGGAACTCGTCGGCGTTGTCGAGCAGCTGGTTGACTTCGGCATCGCGCACGTGCAACGCGTCGATCCTCACCTGCGCGTTGGTCGGATCGTCGTGCACGTTCGGCACATGCGCGCAGCCGCCGCACGCGAGCACCGCCACGGCGATCGCCAGCGCGCGTTTCGTCGCGATCCGGCTCGCCGGCGCGTGCCGGAAATCGAACGGCGTGAAGGGCGAAAGGGATGTCGATGGGCCGCTGTCCCCAACGCGGCGCGCACCCCGTGTGCATGAGGTTTTCATCTACTTTTCCCTTGGAATGGACACCACCTGCACCTGGTTCAACGGCAGATAGGTAAGCACCACGTTCGACTCCGAAACCGACTCGACGCGATACTGGCCATCGATCACGTCACCTGGCGAAACGATCAGCAACTGATCGCCGTTGCTGAGAAACACATGCGGCTTCGCCGCGTTGGCGTCCTGCTCGCCGACATAGGTGAACGGAACCGGCGGCGCCGACGGCGGCGCCGGGCGCGTCTCGGGCAGCGTCGGCACTTCGACGGGCGGCGGCAGCCATGACGACGCGGTGAACGGGTCGTGCGCCGCTTCGATCGACACCGGCGCGCGCAACGCGGCGAGCTTCTCCTGGGGCGTCGCCGCGGCCGCGCCGGCCGACGCAGGTCGTGGCGCGGGCACGGACGCGGAAGCGGACGCGGGCACCGCGGCGTGCGCGGCCGCCGCATGCGCGGCGGTCCGTGCCGGCGGCGTACGCCCGCCGCCGCGATGCAGGCCGCCGAATGCCGGGACCGGCGCCGGCTGCTGCATCGCCGCGACCAGCACGCGATACCCGGCGCCGGCAACGAGGACGCAGCACAGCGCCAGCGCGATGCGCCGGTGCGACGCGGGCTTCATGACGGCGGAAATCATGGCTGGGCGCTCCGGTAGATGAGCTCGAAGCGCACGCGCGCATCGAGGATGTTGCTGCCCACCGCGGGGCGCTCGACGTGGATTTCCTGCAGCGCCGCGTTCGGCACGTTGTTGAGCACGGACGCCAGAAATTGCCGGATCGCGCCGTACTGATCCTTGACCGGCAGCAGCACCTGATAGCGCGCGAAGCGCGCACCCGACTCGGTCGTCACCTGGTACTCGGCGGAACCGAGCGTCAGATGGCTGTCGCGTGCCTGCGCGAAGATCGACGCGATGTCGTCCGCGCTGTGCGAGAAGCGCGGGAACAGCTCGGGCAACGTGTCGAGCGCCACCGCGTCCGCCTGCGCGCCGCGCGCCGCGACCGGACGATGGCCGTGCGCCGATCGCACGAGCCCGGCCGGCGCCTGCATCGCGCGCGTATCGGCTTCCAGGCCGGCGATCGCCGCGACCGCGACGGCTGCCGCGCCGATCATCAGCAGTCCGACGAGTCCCGGCAGACCGAATGCGCGCCGCAACTCGAAACGCAGCGTGGCCAGGCGGTCCGTCAACCGACCGGTTTTCATGACGTCCTCCAGACGGCCGTGATCTGGAAACGCACCGGCTTGCCCGGTACGTTGTCCTCGACGAGATGACCGTTGAGCACCGCTTCGCGCAGCACGACGCTCGTCTGCAGATACTTCAGGTACGCGATCATCGCGTCCGGATTCTTCGCTTCGGCCGTGATGCGAATCTGGCCTTGCGCCGGGTTCTGGTCGATGCCGATCAGCGCGACGTCATGGTCGGGATAGTCCTCGACGAGCGCGAACAGCGTCTGCCACGGCACGGTCAGTTCGCGCAGCACCGCCTGGCTCTGCTTTTCCGCGAGCTTCGCGGCCGCCGTCGGCGGCGGCTTCACGACGTGCCGCTGCGCGAGCGTGCGATGCTCGGCAGCCTCCACGTTCGCCCGCGCGCGGCCGTTCTGCACATACGCATGCCACAGCCAGGCGCCGCACGCGGCCCACAGCAGCACGGCGACACCCAGCAGGATCACCCCGCTCGTCCCGGTGCGGGCACGGCGCCGGCAAAAGTCGATATCGAGCATCGGCATCATGGCGCGTACTCCATCAACCGGCGCGCGGGCGAGGCGTCGAGCGCCGGCACCGGCAGCCGCACCGCGCCCGCGAAACGCGCGTCGAACGGCGCGAAGTCCGTGTCGATCCCGGTCAGATAGACCGGGCAGTCCTCGCACTTCAGCCCGGCCCGCGTTGCCGAACGTTCGAACGACTGCTCCGCGAGTTCGGCCAGCCGCGACGCGTCGCCGGACTCGCCGGGAAAGAGGCGTTGCGCATCGTAGGCAGCCCAGCCGCCGCGCTCGATCATGACCGCCTGCATCAACGCATCGGCGACGACAATCAGCAGCGCATCGTCGCCGGCTTTCACCGCGATGCGATTCAGCGTCTCCGGAAGCCCCGATCTCAGGCTGCGGATGCGGACCCCGGCCGATGCCCCCGCGTCATGGAGGCCGTCGTGCAGCGTGCGCGACAGCGCGGCGGCGAAGAGCGCGCGGCCACCGTGCTGCACGCAGAAGCGCACGACCAGCGATGCACCGTCGATCCCGTACGTGTCGGAGAAATGGGCGAGCACGACTTCTTCGAGTTCGCGCATGCGCAACGCGCGGAAGTCGCCGCGCAGTATCGCGTGGTGGCACCAGAAATCGTCGAGCACGACGTGCGCGTCGCCCGTCGACGACCTTGAGCCACGCGCCTGCCGCTGCGCGGCGGCGGCATCGGCCGCGCCGCCGGGTGCCGCGGCCAGCGCGGCGCGCAGCGCGTCGAGCACGCCCGTCTCGCTGCCGAACTGCGCGTCGGGAATCGCGACGCTGACCGGATCGGCGGCGAATGCGCGCTTGCGCGGTCGCCACAGTGCGGGCGAACGGACGCCGACGACGATCTCGCGTGTCCCGACGCCGATCGCAAGCGGGTTATTCAACCATCGTGACACGATTGATCTCCTCGAGCGTCGTCTCGCCGCGCCGCACCAGTTCGACTGCCGCCGATCGCAACGTCGTCATCCCGTGGCGCAGCGCCGCCGCCTTGATGTGCCCGAGCGGCGCGCGCTCCGACAGCAGTTGCCTCAGCTCGTCGTTCATGCGCAGCGCCTCCGCGATCGCACGCCGGCCGCGATAGCCGCTGCCGCGGCACATCGCGCACCCCGCGCCGCGCCGAAACAGGTAGCTGCCGGCCGTATCCGGGTCGATGCCCGAGCGGGCGAGCGCATCCGCGCCCACCTCGTCCTCGGCCAGGCAATCCGGGCAGCACTGGCGCAGCAGCCGCTGCGCGATCACGCCGTTGAGCGCGGAGACGAAGCTGTACGGATCGACCTCCATGTTCGTGAAGCGGCCGATCACGTCGAACACGTTGTTCGCGTGCACGGTCGTGAACACCTGGTGGCCGGTCAGCGCGGCCTGCACGGCGATCTGCGCGGTTTCCGGATCGCGGATCTCGCCGACCATGATCTTGTCCGGGTCGTGCCGCAGGATCGACCGCAGCCCGCGCGCGAAGGTCAGGCCCTTCGCTTCGTTGACCGGAATCTGCAGGATTTCGCCGAGCTGGTATTCGACCGGATCCTCGATCGTCACGATCTTCTCGAGACCGTTGTTGATCTCGGTGAGGATCGCGTAAAGCGTCGTGGTCTTGCCGCTGCCGGTCGGCCCCGTGACGAGCAGCATCCCGTACGGCATCGACGCGACCGAGCGCATGAAGCGCGTGTCGCCCGGCTGGAAGCCCAACGCCTCGAGCGTCAGGCCGCCCGCGGCCTGGGACAGCTGGTAGCGGTCGAGAATCCGCAACACCGCGTCCTCGCCGAACTGGTTCGGCATGATCGACACGCGGAAATCGATCTCGCGCCCGGCGTACATCGCCTTGAAGCGTCCGTCCTGCGGAACGCGACGCTCCGCGATGTCGAGCTCGGAGATCACCTTCACGCGGGACAGGACCTGGTCGGCAACCTCCCGGCCCTCGACGCGGCCCACCACGGTGAGCACACCGTCGACACGGCACTTGATCATCAGGCCGTTCGTGCGGCATTCCAGGTGGATGTCGCTCGCGAGCATCTTGAGCGCATCGTAGATCGTCGAATTGAGCAGGCGCACCACCGGACTGTCGTCGTTGCTGATGCCCTGCAGCGTCAGCGCGAGCGACGCCGGATCGGGCGCGTTCTGGATCGGATCGTCGAACGCGAGCGAGTCCAGCGCGCGGATATCCTTCTCGCGCACGGTCAGATACGCGTTGAGATCCCCGGCGCTCGCGAGCGCCCAGCCGTACGGCACCGCCGGCCGCGCACGCATCCGGTGTTCGATCCAGCCGCGCGTGCGTGCATCGAGCGGATCGGCAATCGCGAACAACCGCGCGTCGCCGCCCTCGGGATCGCGGAAGCACACGCACATGCGCGCCGCCGCGTCGACGAACGGCACCGTGTCGAAATCCGGCTCGAGGCGGCCCAGCTCGCGCATCCCGATCGGCTTCATCCGGAATTGCGCGGCGAGCTGCGTGCGCATCTCGTCCGCGCTGAGCGCCGTCTGCGCCATCAGCGCCTCGAGCGCGCGAATGCCGGAACCGTGCTGCCTGCCGAGCGCGCGCAGGACGTCGCGCAACGCGGCGCCCGCGTCGGGGAGGGGTTCCGGTGAGGGGGTGACGGTATCCACGCGTGTCTCCAGGGCAGCCTACTGAATGCTCGACGCGATCTCGAAGATCGGCAGGTACATCAGCACGACGATGCCGCCGATCACCACGCCGATCACGATCATCATCGCGGGCTCGATCAGCCGCGAGATCAGATCGATCGTGCGCGACACCTGCGCTTCCTGGAACGCGGCGATCCGGTCGAGCACGGGCCCGAGGCCGCCGGTTTTTTCGGCGACCGTCAGCAGGCGGTAGCCGATCGCGTTCGCGAGGCCGGCCTGCTGGAACGCGTCGGAGATCCTCGCGCCATTGCGGACCTGCTGCAGCGCGCCCGCGAGCGCGGCCTGGTCCGCGCGGCCTACCAGGCCGCGCGCCAGATCGAATGCGCGCACGGCGGGAATGCCGCCGTCGACCAGCATCGCCGTCGTGCGATAGAACTGGGACTGGCGAAACACGCGGAAATGCTGCCCGATGCCGGGCAGCGCCAGCAGGCGATCGGCGATCCAGATCCGCAGCGCCGGCCGGCGCAGCGCAACGCCGGTTGCCACGGCCAGCACCGCAAGCGCGGCCGCCAGCCCGGCGCCGTGCGCGTGCACCATGCCGCCCCACGCCATCAGCAGGCGCGACATCAGCGGCAGTTCGCGGCCGCTGTGTTCGAGGAGCGACGCGAACCGCGGCACGACGAAGCCGAGCAGAAACAGCACGACGGCCGCGCCGACGAACAGCAGCACCGTCGGATAGATCGCCGCCGACACCACGCGCGCGCGTAGCTCATGGAGCGTCGCGCTATTGCGCGAGTAACGGGTGAGGCTCGCGGCGAGGCCGCCGGTCTGCTCGCTCGCCTTCACGCATGCGACCAGCACCGGCGGAAAGATCGGGCTCGCGTGCTCGAGCGCCGCCGACAGCGACTGCCCCTCCTCCAGTTGCCGCAGCAGGTCGCGATACACCTGCGCGGACGCTTCGCGCCGCACGTTGCCGCCGAGCGTGCGCAATGCGTCGACCACGCCGACGCCCGCGTCGAGCAGCGCCGCGAGCTCGCGCGCGAACATCGCAACGTCGAACCGCGCGCCCGGCATTCCGAACCGGCGCGCGCCGCGCCGCTGCCGCCGCGCGTCCGTGCTCACCGACACGACCCGCAGGCCGCGCGAGCGCGCGAGCGCCGCCGCGGTTGCCGGCGAATCGCTGTCGAGGCGAAGCGTCTGGACCGAGCCATTCGTATCGAAGACACGCAGCACGAACTTCACGTCGACTCTCCTTGCTGACTGCTCACGACAAGCTCGGCCGCCGGGCCGCGCTTCCCTACCACGACGAGATCGTCACGTTCTCGCCTGTTCCGCCGCCGCGCCCGTCCTTGCCGAGCGAATACAGGTCGTAGTCGCCGTGCTCGCCGGGCGAGCGGTACTGGTACGGGCGGTCCCACGGATCCACGGGAACAGCCTTCTGCAGATACGGGCCGCTCCAGCGCGGCGCGCTCTGCGGCTTGTTGACGAGCGCGTCCAGTCCTTCCTCGGTCGTCGGATAGACCCCGACGTCGAGCCGGTACTGGTCGAGGGCCTGGCCGAGCGACACGATCTGCGCGCGCGCGATCTTCACGTTCGACTTGCCGACCTGTTCGAAATACCGTGGCGCAACGAGCCCCGCCAGCAGCCCGATGATGACCATCACGACGAGCAGCTCGAGCAGCGTGAAGCCGCGGCTCGCGCGCATGCGGCGAGCGAGCCCCTCGCCCCGCCGCTGGTGCCCCGGCACGCCGGGCCGGATCGAGGACAATTCGTCGCGCACGGCTTTCTCCCTGTATCGCCCGCCGCTTCGGCACCGCCGAAGCCTTTGATTGCATTCTTGTTCAGGGCGATGCGCGTCAGAAGTAGGGAGGGCCGTCCATCGACATGGGTAGATCCCCCCCAGTTGCGCCATGGCGCGATGGAGGGTTTTCACACACGGTCGTCGTCGGTCAGCGCGAGCACGCCGATGTCGATCGCGAAGTGGACGAGGCCTGTCAGGTTCACGAGACCGAGCTTGCGCATCAGGTTCGCACGATGCTTTTCCACCGTTTTCGGGCTGAGCTGCAGGCACTCGCCGACCTGCCGGCTCGTGTGCCCCTCGACGACGAGACGCAGCACCGTGCGCTCGCGGTTCGTCAGCGAACTCCACAGGCGCGCCTTGTGCGCGCTCGCCTCGCGCAGCCCCTGCAGGCCGGCGCGGGCCCGATACGCGTCCAGGCTGATCACGCACTTGCCCTGCATCACGAAGCGCATCTCGCGGACCAGGTCGGCGAACGACGAATCCTTGACCACGTAGCCGTCCGCGCCGGACGCAAACGCCTCCCTGACGTTGTCTTCGCTGCGATGGACGGTGAGGACGATGATCCGCGTACGCGGCGCATCGCGCTTGATCGTGGCGATCGCCTCGAAGCCGCTGCCGCCCGGCATCGACAGATCCATCAGGATCAGGTCGGGCAGCGTCTGCGCGGCGAGACGGCAGGCCTCGCCCCCGCCGCTCGCCTCGCCGACAATGCAGTAGTCGTCCAGCTCGGACACCATGTGGCTGAGGCCGAGCCGCAGCAGATGCTGATCCTCGACGATCAGCACGCGATGCTTCTTTTCCAATTTCGACGCTCCCTGTCGGACGCGTTGCACCTAGTTGGAAGCGACCACGTCGCGATAGGCCGCGAGCAGTTCGGTCGGCGTCGCGAAACCGTCGATGCGCAGCCACGGCTGGCCGGGCGCGGCCCGCATGAACGTCGCCGGCGTGTGATTCATCTTGTCGCCGCGAAAGACGTTGAACGCGCGCTGCGCCGCGATGCTCGCCTCGACCGTGCCCGTGTAGTGCTGCCATTCGGGCCCGGCTTCGAAATGCGCGGCATAGGCCTTGAGCCGCGCCGGCGTGTCCTGCTCCGGATCGATCGAGATCGACACGATGTGCACCTTGTCGCGGTCGGCGCCCAGCTCGCCCTGCAGCCGCTCGAGCGTCTGGCTGATCATCGGACAGATGGTCGTGCAGGTGGTGTAGATGAACGTCAGGATCACCGGCCTGCCGTCGTCCACTTCCTTGACCAGCGACACGGTCTTGCCGTCGTCGCGCACGAGGTCGACCGACGGCAGCGTGTATTGGGCCGTCGTGTGCACCGTGCCCGGCATCACGACGTGATGCATGTGCATGCCGGCCGCTTCGGTCGCGGTCCCGGCGGTGTTCGGCGCGGCGTTTGGCGCGGTGTTCGGCGCGGTGTTTTCCGTGGCGGGTCCGGCGGCGTCCCCGGTGCTGCTTTCCGCGGCTTTTCCGGGTGCGCTTTCGGTTGTGCTTTCATCAGCTTGTTTGACCGCGCTCCCGGCAGCGCCCTGCGCGTCGTGCTCCATGACGTGCCCGACGGCGTCCGGCATCGCGTGGTCGTCGGCGCTCATGGCAGCGCCCGGCGTCGCGTGGTCGTCGGCGCTCATGGCAGCGTCCGGCATCGCGTTCTCGCCGGCACTCGTGGCAGCGCCCTGCATCGCGTTCTCGCCGGCACTCGTCGCAGTGCCCGGCATCGCGTTCTCGCCGGCACTCGTCGCAATGCCCTGCATCGCGTTGTCGTCGGCGCTCATGGCAGCATCCGGCATCGCTGGCATCGCATTTTCATTGGCACTCGCGGCGGAATGTTCGCCGATGTGCTCGCTGACGTTCTCGCCCGCGCGCTCGGTGACGCTTGCGACGGGCGCGCACCACGCGGCGGTCGCGGCGATCGTGACACCCGCCACCACGAATGCCCCCATCGTCGATCTGGCAATCCGTTTCATACCGACCTCCCCTGACGATAAACAAGGCAATGGCGATTTCCGTGCCTCGTCAGCGCAGTGTCTTGAATTTGGTCGCGAGCGTCATGGGATGACGCCCCCCAAAGGCCGGTAGGGTATGTCCGCTTGCTGGAATACCCGCCCGCTACTGCCGGAATATCCCCACGCTCTCCCCGTATTCCCCTTGTTGCGACACGCGGCGGTCGCATCCTAGAATGGCAGCAATCTTACGATTTCCTGAAAACTGCGCATCGGGAGCTCCCATGATCGAACGCCAGCCCACCAGGCCACAAATCAGGCTGCTCGATCTGATCGATGCGATGCGCAAGCTTCGCGGTGCGGTGCGCGCGGGCGACCGCGACGCCGGCATCGTCACCGATGCACGCGGCGCCGCCCTTGCGATTCTCACGGCCGACGGAATCTTCGTCTCGGCCAATCGCAGCGCCGCGGCGCTGTTCGGCTATTCGAGCGCCGAGCTCGTCGGCAAGCATCTGTTCGACATGGCGCGCGACGATGCCCACGCCGAATTGGCAGACGAATTGTCCAGAGGCGCCGCCCTTCCCAGTCATTCGTTCACCACGATGCTCAGCGGGCGAACCGGCCATCCCGCGCAGTTCATGGTGCACCAGCAGACGCTTCCCGCCACGGCAACCAGCGAGCGCCTGCTGCTGACGCTGTTCGAGGAACCGCCGGCCCCCGAGCCCGAGCCGCACGATGCGGCCGCGGCGCGCTACGCGGGCGCGCCTGCCCGCCACGCCTATCTGCTGATGGGCCAGCAGAAGGAGCGCTACCGGCTTGCCGCGGAATTGCACGATGGGCTCGGTCAGGCGTTGACGCTCATCAAGCTGATGAATGAGGACGCGCTGATGCGCATTCGTCGCGGCGAAATCGACGAGGCGGCGAATCTGCTCGATTCGACGGTGCTCCGGATCCGCGAGACGATCGGCGAAGTACGCCAAATATGCGGCGAATTGCGGCCGCCGATGCTCGACAAGCTCGGTCTGTCGGCGGCCCTTGCATCGCTGTGCCGGCGCATCGAGCGTGACGTGAACACGCTGATGGTCGAGTTCAATTGCGATGCCGACGACGACGACATACCCGACCATCTGAAGGCGGACATGTTCAGGGTCGCGCAGGAGGCGCTCAACAACATCGTCAAGCATGCGGAAGCCACCGAGATCGTACTCGGCTTGCGCCACGACGCCGGCGGCCTGCTGCTGACGATTCGCGACAACGGCATCGGCTACGAGCATCGCCCGCTGACGACGGAAGACGCGTACACGGCCGGGCTCGGCCTGATCGGCATGCAGCACCGCGTCGAGTCGCAGGGCGGCACGTTCTCGATTCAGTCGTCGGCCACCACGGGCACGCTCATCTCGGCGAGCTGGGCCTGCTGACGCGCGCGATCGCGGTCAATCCCGCCGTCAATCCCGCCGTCAATCCCGCCGTCAATCCTGCATGCCGCCGAGCGGATAATCGTCCAGTCTCGCATGCGCGTCGGCGTCTTCCCGCGGCCCGACGTCGTCGATCGAGTGAGTCGGCACGTCGTCGGCATCCGGCTCCGCGCACTTCGCCGCGAGCGTGGTCAGCAGGCCCATGCTCATCGCGACCAGCACCAGTTCCGTCAGGTTCGCGAGATGGAGCTTGTGCATCATGCTCGCCCGATACTTCTCGATCGTCTTCGGGCTCAGATTCAGGTATTGACCGACCTGCCGGTTGGTGCGCCCTTCGGCAATCAGCTTCAGCACGCTGCGCTCGCGCGCGGTGAGGATGTCCCAGGCCTTTCTCGGCGCAGGCATTTCACGGCCGGTCACGAACGAGTCGACCATGTACCCGTACACGTCCGCGCTCAGATGCTTCTTCCCCTGCATGACCATGCGCATCGCGAGCAGCAATTCGTCAAACGAAACGTCCTTGAGCACGTAACCGTCGACCCCCGCCCGCAGCGCCTCCCGCACATACTCCTCGCTCTGATGAACCGTGAGCGCGATGATCCGGACCGTCGGCGTTCGCCGCTTGATCGTTGCGCTCGCATCGATACCGTTCATCCCGCGCATCGACAGATCCATCAGGATCAGATCGGGAGCCAGCGCCAGCGCCTGATGACACGCCTCCTTGCCGTCCCTTGCCTCGCCGACGACTTCGTAATCGCCTTGCGCGCAAAGCATCGACCGGAGGCCATTTCTCAGCAGGTCATGGTCCTCTGCAATTACAACGCGACATTTGGTATTCACGACTATCCCCCGTTCCTCCATTCCTGCGCGGCGTGCCGTATCGGCACATCCTGCACAGTTCCGGAAACGCTCGCTGCGTGATTTCCCTACCCGGATTAATGATTGAAGTTCGCGGAAACCGACAGCCATGCGAGTCGCTAAAGCAAGGATCGCGCCACTGCGCCCCGAACCTGCGGCGGCGGCGATCCGGATTCCGCCTGTTCGCAGCGCAACCACGCCGCCCTCCTGAAATGTTTCAAAACCGTATCGATTTCATGTTTTTCAGCGCGTCAGTGCGAATACCGATGGCGGGAATGCCACTCGCGTTTCAGCATGAATCAAAACATTCCCGCCGCGGCGATGCCGAATCGAGAAGAAATCAACGGCGCGCAGTAAGGATTGTTAATCTTCTTTGGTTACTGCCCATTACCTGGCGTTACGGGGGTAACAACTTTGCACCATTTTTCGCGGTCGCCGTTTCGGCGTCGAAGTGTAGGGAGGTGACCCATTGCCGGTCCGATTTCCCATCGCCGACAATCCAGGTGCAGGAGACCTCGAAGATGCACCACCGACCTTTATCCGGATTGGGAATCGCGATCGCCGCCGTATGCGTGGCACTCGGCTCGGCGTGGACGTGCGCCGCGAACGCGCAAATATTCGGCACGGTCACCAGCACGGGCGCAATCGTCCTCACCAACGACCCCGGCACGACCGGCCTGAAGGTGATCGTCGCGAGCGACGCGCCGGCCCCATCCGACATGAAGCACGCTGCATCGAAGCTGGCCAGCGGCGCGCTGTCCTCGTTCGCCGACGTGATCGAGGAAGCGAGCCGCGCGTTTCGCGTTCCCCCCGAACTGCTGCGCGCGGTGATCGACGTCGAATCGGGATACAACCCGAAGGCGGTCTCATACAAGGGCGCGCAAGGGCTCATGCAGTTGATGCCCGACACCGCGCGGCGTTTTTCGAACGGAGACATGTTCAATCCGCGCGACAACGTGCTGGCCGGCGCGCGCTATCTGCGCTTCCTGCTCGACATGTTCAAGGACAACGTCGAACTCACGCTGGCCGCCTACAACGCCGGAGAAAATGCCGTGATTCGCGCCGGCTATCGCATTCCGTCGTCGCCGCAAACGCGCGTGTATGTCCCGCGCGTGCTCGCGCGCTACAAGCGGCTCCTCGATTCGAGTTGATGTGTCCGGCCGATGTTTCCGGCAATACGTGCCGCCCCATCCCGGCCGGCCGACGGTTCAGGGAAAGGCGGGAACGGTCGGATCTTCGCCTTCGAGATGCGCGTCCGCATGGTGAAGCGTGATCAAGTGCTCGATCTCGTGGACCCGGTCCTTCGGAACGTCGACGATCATCAGCAGTTCGCCGCGCTCGATGCCTTCTTCGAAACGCCTCAGGCGTGTACTCGGCACGTTGACGCCGATCATCGATGCCGCCCAGGCACCGAAGCCGGCGCCGGACAACGTGATCGTCACGAACGCGCCACCGGCGATCGGCAAGCCCGCGGGCGGGAACACCAGGGCGATCAGCCCCATCAGCGCGCCGGTCGCGCAACCGACCACCGTGCCGCGTGCAAGCGACGGCAGCAAGTCGCTGCGTTGCGTCAGCGTGGCCTCCTGCAAACCATCGTGCACGACGCTGTGATTCGCGATGAAATGAATATGCCGCCACTCGACATGCAGCAACAGCAGTTCGGTGACGATCGACTGCGCGCATTGCGGCGTCGGCAACAGAAAATAGATGCGTCTCATGGCGACTCCCCCACCTCACGTCAGGCATGCAGCGGCCCCTCTGACGACATTCTTGTCCGGCGCGCAACCTGCTTGAAGGGGGGATGCCCACCGAAACACATGGGTAGAAAACGGTAGGACATCATGCGTGCGCGTCAAAGTCTTCCGTAGCTATGCAGCCCGGACAGGAACATGTTGACGCCGAGGAACGCGAACGTCGTCACGAGCAGGCCCGTGAGTGCCCACCAGGCGGCAACCGCGCCGCGCAGGCCCTTCATCAGCCGCATGTGCAGCCACGCCGCGTAGTTCAGCCACACGATCAGCGCCCAGGTTTCCTTCGGGTCCCAGCTCCAGTAGCCGCCCCATGCCTCGGCCGCCCACATCGCGCCGAGGATCGTCGCGATCGTGAAGAACGCGAAACCGACCGCGATCGACTTGTACATCACGTCGTCGAGCACCTCGAGCGTCGGCAGGCGATCGGCGAGCACGCCGCGCTCCTTCATCAGGTACGCGACCGACACCATCGCCGACAACGCGAAGCTGCCGTAGCCGATGAAGTTCGCCGGCACGTGGATCTTCATCCACCAGCTCTGCAGCGCAGGCACCAGCGGCTGGATCTGCTGCGCATCGCGCGCGACCGAGTACCACATCAGGAAGCCGACCGCCGCGCTGATGACCAGCAGCACGAACGCGCCGAGCGAGCGCGTGCCGTAGTGGCCTTCGTAGTACAGATAGAGCAGCGCGGTGATCAGGCTGAACAGGACGAACACCTCGTAGAGGTTCGACACGGGGATATGCCCGACGTCGGCGCCAATCAGGTAGGACTCGTACCAGCGCACCATCAGCCCCGTGAAGCCCATCAGCACGGCGGCCCACGTGAGCTTCTGGCCGATCGCGGCGCCCGTTTCCGAGCGCGCGAGCAAGCCGATCCAGTAGAAGACCGTCGCGAGCACGAACAGCGCGCTCATCCACAGGATCGCCGTCTGGCTCGACAGGAAGTACTTGAGGAAGAACGCCGCATCGGCGCGCGCGAGATCGCCCTGGTAGACCTGGATCGACAGCAGCGACAGCACGGCGATCGACGCCATCATCAGCCGCGCGGGCTTCCAGCGCCAGCCGAGCGCGACGAGCGCCGGCACGGTGCCGATCATCACCGCCTTGTCGTAGTAATCCATGTGCGCGTTGTAGTGCACGAGCGCATAGCCCGCGCCCACCACGAGCGCCAGTGCGAACAGCCAGTCGATCAGCGACAGGCGCGCGAGGAACGGACGGTCGTCGACCGGCTCGCACGCACGCACCGCAGCGGACGCGCGTTGTCGCCGATCCGGCAGCCTGGCGACCGACGCCGCACCGCCGCGAGAGGATTGCATCGCTTTCATGACATTCACCGGATTGGAACCGAGCAGGGTTGGAAAAAGAGGCGCCCCGTCCCGGGGAAGACGAGACACCTAAATGATCACTGCCGGCACCGGTCGCCTGCCCGCCGCGCGGCACGTGCCGCATGCGACTCCGATTCGGCGACGCATGCTCAGTGGTCGGACGGCGGGCTCGTCGATGTACCGGTTTCCGGCGAGTTCGTCGGTGCACCGGCCTCCGGCGGGTTCGTCGATATGCCGGTTTCCGCCGGGCTCGCCGATGCACCGGCTTCCGGCGGGCCCACCGATACGTCGGCTTCCGGCGGGTTCGCCGATGCACCGGCTTCCGGCGGCTTCACCGATACGCCGGCTTCCGCGGGAAAAGCCTCGACATAGGCCGCGACGGCGCGCATGTCCTGCTCCGTCATGTTCGCGCACACCGACTTCATGACCGCGCCGCGTGGCCGAGTATCGGTTTCGCGGAAAATCCTGAGCTGCTTCACCACGTAGTCCGCATGCTGACCGGCGAGACGAGGAAACCGGTCCATGCCCTCGCCATGCTGGCCGTGGCACCCGATACAGGCCGCAACGCCCTTGTCCGGCAGGCCCGCCACGAAAATCGCCTTGCCCGCGTCGAGCAGCGCGCGATCGCCGGCTTCGCCCGGCACCGCCGCCTGGCCTGAAAAATAGGCGGCGAGCTCGTCGATCTGCTTGTCGGTCAGATGCGTGAAGCCCCACATGTACCGCTTCGCGTTCGGATCGGCACGCGCGTGGCTTTTGAAGTCGGTCAACTGATCGACGAGGTATTCCTTGCGCTGCCCGGCGAGCTTCGGAAACTGCGGCGACACCGATACGCCGGTCGCGCCATGGCAGTTCGAGCACACCTGCAACGCGATGGTCTTGCCCGCCACGGCCGGGTTGTCGACCTGGCGCGACCGCTCCAGGTCGTGGCAACCCGCCCCGGCCAGCATCATCGCGAGCGAGACGATATGGGCCACCTTGTTCATGTCAGCCACCTCCTTGCCGCAACTTCCTTCGCCTGCCGAATCGATTCCGTTCGACGACGATACGTGCCCGCATCGCCACGCGATGCGAGATGCGCAACACCCGCTCGCCGCGCGTGCTTCGGTCGGTCCGGTGTGCGGGAAACGCCGGACGGGATGTCAGAACGATGCGAGCCATAGATAGAGAAACAACGTATCGTTGTCCCTCGCGTTGCGCCCCATGCCGTCGTAGTTGGTCTTCGCGCCGAGGAACTTGGTGAAGTGCGTGTACTGCAGGCCGATGCGAATGTGCTGATCGGGTATCCAGA
Organism: Burkholderia sp. FW306-1C-G01B; assembly: GCF_058781685.1. Taxonomy (NCBI): domain Bacteria; kingdom Pseudomonadati; phylum Pseudomonadota; class Betaproteobacteria; order Burkholderiales; family Burkholderiaceae; genus Burkholderia; species Burkholderia sp. FW306-1C-G01B. Next base: position 54,836 of record NZ_JBYSWZ010000004.1, on the reverse strand, counting down.
ATATTTCCGGCGTCCAACCCTGCGTATTCGGATGGAAGTTCGCGCTTGCCGCATAGGCGGCGCTGTCCGCGGTGCCCGTCGTGTTGAAGAACGACAGGCTGACGCCATACTTGGCCTGGTAGATATACGATGCCTTGAGCCGCAACGAATTCAGGTTCGCCGCCGTGTTGTCGCTCAAGACGAAGTTGTTCGGATCGTGAATGTTTTCGCGCACGTAGCGCGCCTGTGCGGTGATCGTGTGCGGCTCCAGCAGGTACTGATACTGCGTGTCGAAACCGTAGTCGCGAAAGCGCGTCACGCCCGTGCCGAAGATCGGAAAGCTGTTCGGGTCGTTGGGATAGATGTCCACGCTCATCCCGAACGCGCCGACCATGATGTTATGCGGGCCCCATTCGCGCGTCAGCGCGATGCGCGCATACGGGTTGTAGCCGCGCAGATAGACCTGCGGGTGGTCCGGGTTGCCCGCGTGGTTGCCCTTGCTCAGGAACGACCAGATGCCGTCGGCCGTGCTGTAGGCGGTCAGTTCCGCATAGACCATCTTGTTCCAGTACAGGTACCCGCCCATGCCGACGACCTGCATCGCGAGACCGCCCTCGATCATCGGCGTGACCGGTACGCCGGCAACCGGGCTGATCGCCGAGCCGATGTACGGATAGCTCCAGGCCGGCGCGGTATTGAAGACATCCTGCACGGTCGGGTTGTTGTGCAGCGTCAGGCCGAGGATCAGATCGTTGGCGGGAGAGATGATCCGGTCGACGAAGCGGAAGTCGGTGTTGTCCGATGCCCACCAGCTCTTCCATTTTCCATCGGCATCCTGATGATCGTAGTTCGCATAGGTGAATTGCGCGAACCCGCCGAGATGGTCGGTGATCTTCCCGGCGAGGAACACGCTCGCGAAGTCGAAGATCGGCAGGCCGTTCTTCGGCGTGACCGGATTGCCGCTGGCGTCGCTGTTGGCTCTCGTCTTGCTCAGGTCGCCGACGGCCATCGCCGCGAGCGGAATCGTGCGCTCGCCCAACGTATAGCCGTTCAGCTTGAACATGCGCCCGTACGGCGTGAGTTCAGGAAACTGCCCGCCGGCATGACACGCGACGCAGCTCTGCCCGGTCTGGCGCGCGAAGATCGGCAGCGCCCGCGCGGCCGACACCTGCAGCAACGCGAGCGTCGCGAGCACGGCCATCCAGCCGCAATGTCTCCAGCGAGGACGCGCGCGCTGGCCGACTAGGAACGTTGTCATGGCTGTTTCCCCCCCATGCCGTGTGTCGCCCCATTCCGACGCGATATGCGCACGTCGGACGATGTCTTCATTGTGCGAAGCACCGATGAAAATCGACATGGGGCGACTCCCTCTTTACGCGGTCTGATCCCTACTCCATCTCGGCGCGCGCGGCCGCTCACGGGACGATCCAGCTCCCGTCGGCGGAGAGCTTCAGGCGATCCGGCCCGGCGAAGCGGACGATATAACCGCCCTTCGACGCGAAGCGCTGTCCGGGCGCGAGCGTCAGGCGCGGGTAGTAGCCGGTCAGGATGCGGCGCTCGAGCATGTCCTGGATGCGCTCGACGAGATACTCGCGCACGAACGCATCGACCATATGGCTGAGCGTCTCGGCGAGCAGGCCGCATGCGAGATACGTGTCCGCCTGCACCTGCGGCGCGACCATCGGAATCTGCCGGATCGAGAACCAGCCGAACGCATAGTCGACGCGCACGCGCCGCCCTTCGGGCAGGTCGAACGGATAGGCGATGCGCGTCACGCCGCGCCAGCTCGTCGGCAGCGGCGTATTGTCGAGCCCGCCGAGCAGCCCCGACATGAATACCGTGTCCGACGCGGGCGGCACGTGAGCGAGCGATGCGAGGTCCGGCGGCCGCAGCCACAGCACGAGTACGTCGTCGCGCGGCAGCCGGCGCAATGCGCGCGCGACGCTGTCGCCGGACGCGAGCGCGCGATTCGACACGGCGATGCCGTGCGCCTTCAGCGCGGCAGCCAGCGCGCGTGCGCCGCGCTCGCCGTTGTCGCCGGCGCGATAGACCTGCCAGACCGTCTTCACCGCTTGCGGCGCCGGCCGCGCACCGGCTTCGTCCAGGATGCGCTTCGCGATCAGGTCCGACTCGAGCAGCACGCCGCGCGAGAAGTACACGGAGTAGAAATCGCGGTCGGTTTCGACCGGCACCTCGACGTTCGGAAAGAGGCAAGGCACGGCCTCCGCCTCGCAGAAGTCGTGGACAGGCGCCCAGTTCCTGCCGCCGAGCCCCGACACCACGGCCAGCACCGGCTGCCGGGCAAGAAACTGCGTCAATTGCGCCCGCCACGTGTCCGGCGGCCCCTTCAGTTCCCACACATGCAGTTCCCAGCGGCGATTGACCATGAACATCATTTTTCGCGTGGAACGCAGCGGCGGCGTCGTGCCGAATGGAAACGCGTTCTTGTCGGCGAAGTAGTGCTGCAGGACGTCGAGCATGCCCGCCCGCTTCACCGGGTCCGCGTCCGGCGTGACGATCGTCGCGAAATGCAGCACCGTGTCCGTCACGCCCGACGGCTTGCGGCGATCGAGACGCTTCAGATAGCCGGTCAGCGCGGCCATGTCGGCGTCGCCGAGCGCGTATTGCGGCATCAGCCTGCCGAACTGCCTGCCTTCCGGGTCGATCCCGTCGCGCACGGCGCGCGCGAGCCGTTCTTCCGTGTACGGCTCGCGGTCGGTGCGCATGCCGGGAACGTACGGGATGTCGAGATCCTCGGCGGTCTGCGCGCGCGGATGCACCAGGTAGCGCCACGTGATCGGCGGGATCGTGTCGTTGCCCTCCTTCGAGCCCAGCCCGCTGCGCCGGTGGCAATTGATGCAGGCGGCGGCCGCGCCTTGCAGGCGCACGCCGTCCTGATGCACCGCTTCGAGCGGTGCGCCCGAACCGAGGATGCCGCGCTGGAAGATCGCTTCTCCCGCGTCCGCCGGCACGACGGGCACCGCGGCCTCGTCGCCGATCGCGTGGCCCGCGCTTGCGCACAACACCGCCAGCACCACCCACCGCGTCAGCCGCCGGCGCAAGGCCGGCTGGCGCGCCGCCGCGAGGGCGCGCAGTCGCCCCCGGATGCCGCTCATGGCCGTGTCGTCAGCTGGCTGGTGCGCGACTGCGGCGGCGTCACATCGGCATCGATCGAAACCGGACGGCGCCGGTCCGTCGAGGCCGGCCTGGCGAAGATCGCATCGTCGAGCGGCGGGTTCAGCGACACCTTGTCGATGACCAGCGTGTCCTTGTTCGGCGACGACGCGGTTCCGGTGACGATCCTGAGCGGGATCCGCAAGCCGTCGATGGTCCGGTAGTCGCTGTAGCTCACGTCGACGGTCACCGCGCCGCGCGGCCCGCGCACCTCGCGGTCGACCTTCGCGTCCAGGAACGTCTCCGCGTCGATCCACACATGGCGTAGCGCGCCGGATGACAGCTTCACCGCCAGGCGATACGCATTACGCCCGTCGATCCGGTCGACGCCGTCGAGCGCCACGCCGACACCCTTCGCGTCATGGTCGATCAGCGGCCCGTCGATCACCTGCTCGTCGCGCGCGGACACCAGCTCGTCCATCGTGTAAGGCCGCACGCTCGCGCTGCCGCCTGCGTTCGCGCCGAGCTTCCAGCCTTCATGGCCATCGAATGCACGCACGCCCTTCTGCCCGAACACGGTGATCTCGAAGCGCGTCTTGTTCGGCCGTTTCATCGCGAGGATGAACGGCATGTCCCGCACAGGCGCGTTCACGCTGTCCACATGGCCGGACCAGACCATCGTCCGGATCTTGCGCCATGCATCGATTCCGCCTCGCGCCGCAACGTTCTTCTCGACGATCTGCTCCGCCGTCAAACCATGCCCCGGCATTTGCTCGCACGCACACAAGGCCGCCGTCACGCAGCCGGCGAACACCCACGATTCGATTCGTCTCATGGCCTCCTCCCCCCTCCGTTCGGATGCCTGACCAGTGGCTGGCGGCTAATGGCTCGCAGCCTTCGCGATGGTGAGCGGCGGCTTGCCGAACATCGCATCGTCGGCCGGCTCGTTCAGCGCGACATGCGTGATCGTGATCTTGCGCGTCTGCTTGGCGCCGCTCACGACGGTCTCGAGCGTATGCGGCACGACGACGCCGTTCTCCTTCCTGTAATCGCGATAGAAGATGGCGACGCTGTGCGTCCTGCCGTCGAGCACGCGCGGCTCGCCGTCGATCTTCAGTTCGAGAAACGTGGCCGCATCGATCCACACGCGACGCTCCGCCCGCTCTTTCGTCGTCACCTTCAGCACGTACGCGCGATGCCCCTCCACCGTTTCCGAGCCAAGCAGCTGGACCGTGCTGCCCTTGCTCGCGTAATCGACGAGCGGCCCGTCCAGTTCCGCGGACTGCGCCGCCGATTTCGCCTCGGCTGGCGTATAGGGCTCGACTTCGTTACGGCCGAGAAACGGCCGGACTTTCCAGCCTTGCGTGCCGTCATAGACCTGGAACGCCGTCTGCGCGTTGAAGCGGACTTCGAAGCGACTCTTGTGCGGGCGCTTCATCGTCATCACGAACGGCAGCGCGGTGTTCTTCGTGCCGCCCGCCTCCATCAGCCCCGACATCGTCAACGTATTGACCGTGCGCCAGGCTTGCAGCCCGCCGCGCGCCGCCACGTTGCGCTCGACGATCTGCGCAGCGCTCATGCGCCCCGCCGATGCGGCCCTGGCCTGGGCGGTCCCCGCCGCCGAGGCCGCGATCGCGTCGGGGGCCGACGCGAGCAAACCGGCCAGCGAGGCCGCCCCAATCACTATCGAAAGAAACCGGGTCATGAGTCTTCTCCTCTCCCAGCGCCGCGAATCGCGGCCGTATTGTCATTCGACCACCAGCCCGTCGATATGCAACGATCCTATGATCACATTCACGCGCTCGCCGGCCTTGACGACGTTGCCCTTGTTCGAGAACACCATCCAGTATTCCCGGCCGGCCTCGATGCCGCCGCTTTGCCGCAGCTGGCCGACCTTGTCCATCACCGGCACCTCCAGCAGCGCGTGACTCGTCTGTCCGTACAGATAGGGCGTCGCGCTCTTGTCGGCGAGCCGCTTCGCGGCGACGGGATCGGTCACGCGGTAGCTGAAGCGGATCAGGTTGTCCGATGCGATGCGGTGCACCTTCAGGTTGTCGATCCCCTTCGTCATCATGTAGTAGGTTCTCGCGCGCCGCGGGAGGTCCGGCCGGTACGGCGAATGCTTCGCACCGGCGCCGGGCGCCGCCGGCGCGCCCTGCTGCGCCGCGGCCGGCTCTACGAGGGCCGCGGCGGCAAGGCAGGCGGCGACGGCGCAAAGCGCCGCTCGCCTGCGCAGCAAACGTGAACGGTTCATGGCCCTCCCCCCTTCAAGGTTGATTCAGCACCGTGCCGAGCCGCGGCGGATTGATCTGCAGGCCGCCCACGACGCCGGTTGGCACGTTCCGCAGGTTCGGCACCGTGCCGCGCCCTGGCGGATTGATCGGCGGGCCGCCCACGACGCCGGTCGGCAGGTTCGGCACCGTGCCGAGGAGCCCTAGCGGATTGATCGGCAGGCCGCCCACGCCGCCGGTCGGCACGTTCAGCAACGTGCCGAGCGCCAGCGGATCGATCGGCAGACCAGCCACGAGCCCGGACGGCAAGAATTCGACCGCACCGATGTCGTACCTCCCCTGTTGCGGACGTGTCGTCCCGAAGAAATCGTGATTCGGCGCGCCCGCTTGCGTCCCGTTATTGATCGCGGGTGAACCCGCGCGCGGCGAGTAGTTGCCGAGCAGCACCCCGTAACCGGCGCTGCCTGACGTGATCGACATGTTGAACAGCGACAACGGGCCGTACGACATGTTGATCCACTGATTGCCCTCGTCTGGCACCGCCGACGGCAGCAGGCTGAACAGCGGGTTCGGCAGGACCGTGTCCGAGATGCCGGGCGGCACCGCGAACCCGTTTCCGCCTCCTTCCGGCGGCACGCGCGCCCCATTGCAGTACTGGCTCACGACCGACGGATTGGTCCCGCTGTTGTTCGCGCCCGGGTAGTCGCCCGCATCGGTCAGGATCGAGTACTGCGGGTGCAGCGTGAGACCCGACTGATGGTTGCCCGGGCCCGTGTCGCCATACGCGCCGATGTCCCAATAGACCGCGTTCGGATCGCAATAGCCCGTCGCATGCCCGGCCTGGTTCAACGTCGGGTTCAGCGCAACCGTGTTCTGCAGTCCGGGGATATTCGGATTCGATCCGGACACCGTGATGAAGAACGTGCGGTTCTGCCAGAACACGTTGTTGGTCAGTATCGGGTTCGAGAACGTCGTGCAGTTCGGCTGGCCCGCCGGACACGCGACGCCGGGTGCGGTGAACGCGGCGATGAAGTTCGCCGTATGCCGCGCGGTCTCGAGTCCGGCCGGCTGGTACGTCGACGTCGTGATCGGGTTGCACGTCGTTTGCGCGCCGACCGTGGTGCAGTTCGGCGGCCCGACGTTCGCCTGGCTGGCCGCATCCGTGTTGAACAGCACGCCGGCGGACGCCGTCGCGTCGTTCGAGATCACGGTGTTGTTGACGAAACTCACGCCCACCGCGTCCTGCAACGACACGCCGCCGCCGCCCCAGCCCGCGACATTGTTCGCAATGATGTTGTTGATGACGCGAACCGTGTACCAATTCGCCCTGTTGTTGGGGCTGCGCTGCACGTCCGTGCCGTTCACCTGCTGCAGCCGCAACCCGCCGCCCTTGCCGCTCTCCGCCGTGTTGCCCATGATCAGGTTGCCGTCGATCACGAGCCGCGGCCCGATACCGTCGGACAGTTGCGGTGCGCAGTCCACGTCGACCGTCGCGTTTTCGCAGAAGGTGCCATCCGGCGGCACGCCCTGTGCGATGATGCCGCCGCCGTAGGTGGGCAGTGTCGGGTTGTTGCTCTGGTTGAACAGCACCCAGTTGTGCGAGATATCGCCGGCGTAGCTGAACCCGAAGTGCGCGACGCCTCCGCCATCGCCGCTGCTCAGGTTGCCGCACACCCAGTTGTAGTTGAAGTGATAGTTGTCGGCGCCCGTGCAGAACACGACGCCTCCTGCCGACGACGGCGTGCTCGAATTGATTTCGTCGCCGTACGACGCGTTCGACGTCACCGCGTTGTGGTGCACGTTCACGGCTTTATTGAAGCCGAACGGAAGCTCGGTCACGCCATCGGCCGCGATCGTGCCGTCCGGCACCTCGACCTGGCCGACCGAGATGCCGCCCGTGAGCGTGCCGGCGTTCGCGAACACACGGTTGTTCGACACCTCCATCAGATGGTTCCAGCCGTGCAGGAAGATCCCGCCGCCACCTTGCGAGCTGTTCGTGACCGTGATGCCGTCGATGCGCGACGGATTGCACAGGAAGTTGCTCGGGTTATTCCTGCAATCCGGCGGGTTCGGCTGGAACAGGGTCGGGCCCGTGAGCGGCACGCAAATCCCGTTCGCGGTGCAGTTCGGGTCGGGCTGCGGCACGCCGCCCACCAGCACGTCCCTCACGCCCTTGCCGAGCACCGTGATGCCTGCGCCTTCGTAGGCGCCCATCAGCGTCGGCTCGAGCAGCATTTCGCCGAGGTTGCCGTTCAGGTTCGCGTCCCACCCCACGGTCGGCTCGAACGGGATCGGATCGACCTTGCGCTGCATCGCCGTCGGACAGGTGTACGTGCCGGTCGGATCGAACGGGTTCGATGCCGAGATCATTGCGCCGTTCATCGCGACGCCGAACAGGCAGTCGACCTCCCTGCGCCACGCGTCCATCTTGCCCGACGGATGCGTGTTCGCGTTGATCACCACCGACGGGGCGCCGACGCCCTGCAGCCGCACCGGCTTCCACATCACGACCATTTCGTTGTAGGTGCCTGGCCCCACGATGATCAGGTCGCCCGGGGTCGCCTTGTCGATCGCGGTCTGCAGCGCGTTGTTCGTCGCGTTCTCGCCGTTCACGAACGTCGGCGCCTTGCCGCCCACCGTCACGGTAACCGTGTCGATCGTGTTCTTGCCGTTTGCGGTCGTGACCACAAGTTCGCCGCAGGACGTCGGCGTCAACACGCCGCGTTGCTGAACCGTGCAGCTCGAGCCGATCAGCGGCGTCACGACGACATGGATCTCCGAGTCGGTCCACGACTGCACCGACGCCACCTGGCCGCCGATCGTGACCTTGCCTTGCGTCGCGCCGAAGCCGTAGTGGCGCTTGACGAATTTCTGGTTGAACGGCGCCGCGGTCGCGGCTGGTCCGTCGTACGCATGGTTCGGCACGACCTGATCGCCGAGCGCCTTGATCGTCAGTTGGTGACCGACCGCGCTGACCCACGGGCCCGCCCCTCCGCCGCTCGAATCGCCGGTCACGCTGGCAATCGCGGGCGTGCCGTCCGGGTACGCACAGTCAGGCGGGTTATAGCCGGAAGCAAACGCCTGGACCGGCACCACCGGCGTGTCCATGTACTGGGTCTGGCCGGGCATGAACGGAATCTCGTAGCAGAACTGGCTGTATGCCGGGTTGTACAACGGATCGCGGATCGTCTGGCCCGGATGCGCCGGGTCGGGCATGTCCGGATCGTTCATGCAGGCGACCATCATCGTCGGCGCGTAGCCGGTCGGATTCGGCGGGTTGACCTGCCACGTCGAATAGTTCAGCCCGTTGAAGATGCCCCACGAATCCGAATACGTGCGCGCCACTTCATTGCCGGCGAAGTCCTTCAACGAGACAGGCACGTTCGGCACCGCGAACTTCTCGCCGAACTGCGGCGAGTACGGATCGAACTCTGAGGAGAAGTCGTCGAGCATGAAGCCGGTGTAGTGCGCGGCGACATGCGTCGAGCTGAACAGCCAGAACTTCGCGAGCGCCGACATCTCGTTCGTGAGCGTGACCTCCTTGCGGTCGCACAGGTGCCGCGAGGCGCCCGCGAACGGCGCGACCTCCTTCGAGCCCGGAAACAGGCTGATGTAGTCCGGCACGATACGCAGCGCGCCGACGCACGGCCAGAACGTCTCGACACTGCCCGTGTCGCCTTCGTGCCGCGGCAGCGAGCCGAGGTCCGACGTCGGGTTCTGCGCATTGTTCGGGTTGAAGGTCGAATTCATCGCCGCCTGATCGGGCAGGATGAAGATATTGCCGAGGCCTCCGAACTGTTGCGTCACCGGGGCAATGTAGTTATCGCCGATCAGGATGTTCTTGTCTTCCTCCTTCACGAGCTCGTAGCCCGGCGGCACCACCACTTCGACCACATATTTCCCGGTCGGCAGCATCTGCGTGCCGTCGCCCGACGGGTTCGGCGTGCAGATCGTGCAATTCGTGGCCGTCGGCTTGCCCGTCGACGGGCTGCGCGCCGTCACGCTCGGGAACTGGTACATGCCGTCGTATGGCGCCGGCTGCACCTGGTTGAACGCGTGCATGCCGTCATAGCACTTGAACTGCGAATTCGCAGGCAACGCGCGATGCGTCGGGTCGAGCCACTGGGTGCTGTCCTTCAACGTGTAGAAGAACGGGTCGCTCGTCTCCTGCCCCGGGCAGTTCATGTTCGGAATGCCGTCGGAGCGGAAGCCCTGCGCCCAGTCGTCCCAGCTGCTCGTCTTCGTCGTATCGACCAGCGCGAGCGTCGTCGTGCCGTCCGCGGCCGTGCCCTCCTGGTACAGATTGACCGTCACATTCGGGATGTTCGGCGTCCAGCTCGTGTGAATGAGCAGCGCGGGGTCGTCGAACGGCCTCGTCGAAGCGTAGATCACCTCGCCCTTGATCCCGCCGTTCTCGGTCGGGAGGTACGGCGCCTTGCCGAACTCGATGAACGAATTCTGGCCCGAGAAGCCCTGCCAGCCTTCGGTCGTCACCCATGGCGGATCGATCCGCGCGGTCGACGGGGTCGTGCCGGACTGGTCGTTGCAGTCCGCGTCGTTGCAATACCTGGCGCCCGGCACGCGCAGGTTCGCCGGCAGATGCGCGGTCGACGATTCGATCGTGTTGGCGAAGTTCGCCGCAATGTTCGAGTTGCCTCCACCGGTCGTGCCGTCGACCGGGCCGCCCGCGTCATAGACCACGTGCACGCCCGTCTGTTTAAAGCGCGTCGTGTCGGCTTCGACCACATACCAGTTGAACAGCGGGAACACTTCGTTGAACCCGGCGAATCCGTTCAGGTCCGTGTTGTTGAAATTCGAATAGCTCCCGTCACGGAAACGGATGTTGGTCGGCACGAGCGTGAGCCCCGGCTCGCTATCCTGCGAGACGCCGTCGCTGTTCCGGTCGAAGAAGGTCCGCGTATACAGGTTCGTATGCCACTGGAGCACGGGAATGTCGCCGAGGTCCTTGGACTGTCCGCCCTTCAACTGCGTCGCCGTCGCCAGTCCGTCGACGATCTGGTCGTTCCATTGGTCGAAGACCGTGATGCGGAACGTGCCGTCGGGCAGGCCGCTGACCTTGAACGTGCCGTCGGCATTGCACTTGGTAAAGGCGATGTCCTCCCCGTCGGTGTCGCCGATGCTCACGTAGCACTGCGTGAAGCCAAGCGAGTCGCGCGAGCCCGAGCTGTACAGGTTCTCGTTCGGCGGGCGGCTGTAGTGCAGGTTCGTGATCCGGCCGGCGACCGAGTTGTTGCACGTCGCACCGGCGCACACCAGCGGCAGCCGTGCGTTGATGATCTTCGGATTCACGAAGCCGATCGACACGTGGAAGCCCGCGGGCCCGAACTCCTGGAAGTACGACGGACCGCCGACCTTGATGAACGCGTCGTGGGCCTTCTGCCCATCAAGCGTATTGGTCTGCAGCCATTCCTCGCCACGGCCGATCCGGTCGGCGCCCGCCGTCGCGACGACGCCATAGCGGCCCGGCATCATGTTCGCGATGACCGCCTGGCCGACGAGGGGCGACAGCGTCTTGCCGTCGGACTCGTATTTCGGGCAGGTCGGAATCATGCCGACGAGGCCGTCGCTCGACGTCGTCGAAATCGGGCATGCGTTCAGGCCCGTGGCAGGATCGATGGTGCCCTGCAGCGAGTTCGACAGCGGCATGTTGAACATGTCGTAGGTCATCTGCCCGGTGGCGTCGCCGGTGCCGCCCGCGTCGTCGAACAGCTTGATCTCGAATCCGCCGAGACCCGGCTCATGCGCACTGCCGAAATTATCGTTGCCACCGGTCACGTCCACTTCCCCGTTGACGGGCGCATCGTCCTCGAACACGAATACCGAGATCTTCGCGGTCTGCAACGGCGTCTCCTGCACGAGCACGTTGACGCTCTTCTGGGCCGGTGCGATCGGCGCGCCGCCCATCGTGTGGCCGCAAGCGCCCGTGCCCGGCGCGAAATCCGCCCCGCCCGGACCGGACGGGCAATCCTTCGAGATGTCAAACTGCCGCTTCGGCCCGGTGGGGTTGTTCGGGTCGACGGGCTGCGGGGCGCCTGCGCCGTTCGAGAAACTGTTGCCCGCGTCGCCCGGCAGGATCGAGATGTAGTAGTGCTTGGTCGGATCGAGCGACACCTGGCTCGGGTTGACCGCCACCTGTTGCGTTGCATTCGTACGGCACGCACCATCGCCGATGTCGCATACCGTGGGCACGTGCGTGTTGGTTGCAGGATCGAACACCGTCTGCCCCGACTCGCAAGCCACCGTACCGACGCAACCCGCCGCGACCACCGGCATATAGCTCGAATGGAAGCTCGTGCCGAGACTCGGCACCGGCAGCGGCGGACAGTTCGCTGGGCGCGGCGTCGTGTTCACCTGGCAGGCCGGATCGATCTGGAACGTGCGGTCTTCCTCGATGATCCACCGATAGTCGGTGAGTTGCACGGGCGTCTTGCCGGGCGCCGTGCTCGGCCCGTCCAGCACCTTTACTGCGAGCCCGCTGCCGCCCTTGAACGTGACGGCAACGTTCGCGGCGGCGCTCGGCGTGTTCTGCGAGTTGACCGCCGTATACTTGAAGGTTACACCTGCGGTCGCGGCGCCGACGGGCGGCGCGTTCGGCGTCACGGCGAACGAACCGTCCGCATTCAGCGTAACGGTGCCGCCGCTGACGCTGCCCGGCACCACTGCCGCGGTGAGCGGCAGACCACTGGGGTCCGTGTCGTTGCCGAGCACGCCCGGCGCGCCGATCTGCAGCCGCGACGCGATATTGCTCGTGTAGCTGTCGTCGTGGGCGACCGGCGGGCCGGACAGGCAGGCGGCAGCTTGCGTGCAGGCGGCCAGCGTCACCGTCGCGGTGATCGACGGATTGCCGTTCGCCTGATACACGAAGCTGTCCGAAGTCGTGCCGGCATTCGGCACGTAGCTGAATGTGCCGTCCGGGTTCAGCGTCACCGTGCCGTTTGCCGGCTTGGTCACGATCTGCACGCCATATACGCCGACGTCGTTGGCGATCACCCCTTTCCCGGGGTCCGCCACGGTCAGCGTGTTGCCCGCCACGAGGAAGTACTTGTCGGGATTGGCGACGGCATTCTGGCCGCCGCCCGCCGACGGAAGCGCGCCGTTATTGACGCTGAGATACGCCTGCATGCCGCCGTCGCGCTGGTTGTTGGTGGACAGGCTCAATTGCCGGTCGAACACCGGCAGCGCGGCTGCGTTCAGCCCCGGCGCGTTCATCAACACGTCGTAGGTCTTGCCGGCCGCCAGGAACACGGTGGACTGCACGCGCGGGTTGCCGGGCAGCAGATTGCCGTCTTCCGCGACGAGCGCGAACCCGGAAACCGCTGGATTGCCGGTCTGCGCACCGACCACCGACGGCACGTGCATCCGCAGGCCCGCGTTCACGAAGCGCAGGAGCACCTGGCCGGTCGACGCGGGCGCACTCGCGGGGAACGACGACAGGTTCGGATGCGTGCTATCGAAGGCGACGCCGTTGATCAGGTAATAACGCGGATCGTAGTTCACCGCCGGCGGATAGCAGGTGCCGAACGATGCGGAATGCGAGTCCCCGCAGCCTCCCGACAGACCCGACCACACCTTGGTTTCACTGAAGCCGGCAGTCGCCACGGCTGCAGCGACCGCGGCGTTCTGCACCGCATCGATTTCGCTCAGCACGAGCGGGACGTCGGCATCGTAGCCGACGCCCGGATAGGCAAGCGCCCGCGACGTCGCGGAGGCCGGTGTCCGCACCACGAGTACGCCATAGAGGCCCATCGGCCCCTGGATCGATGGATGGGAGCCCGACTCGATCAGATAGGTGCCGGGCCGCAGATTGTTCCACGTCAGCGCCGTTGTCGCGCCGTGAGCCACCTCCGTCGAGAACGACTGGACCCGGGGGCCTTGCGCGGGCGGCGTGAAGGTTGCGCCGCTGCCGGTGCCGGCGATCGGCCAGGTCGTCGCGGTCTGCGTCGGATGCACCGGGCTGGGAGTCGACGTCGCCGTCTTGCCGAGACCGCCACCGAGCTGGCCGACGATCACGAGCGATGTCGGCACGGAGGCCGGCAGACTGTTCGTGAGGTTGATCGTCAGCGACGCGCCGGACGGCACGGTGACGACCACCGGCGACCAGTTCGCCCCGGCGCCGGGATTGGCCGCCGCGCAGGTGGCCGGCGCCACGGCGGCGGCCGAGCACGTATAGCCCCACATCGGCACGATCTGGCCGTCGGGCATCATGGCCGTCGTGGCCTTCGCCGTCAGGCTTACGCTCTGGGCGAGCGATGCCTCGTTCGCTGCCAGAAGCATGGACGCAGCGAGACCCACCTTGACCAGGTGGAGGAGCACCGCCTTGAACTGGTTGAATCTCATGGCCGTTCTCCCCGCCTCTAGTTGCCTTCGTTGATCACGAAGGCTTGTGGATCAACGAGCATCATCATCATCATTCCGCCAGGGAAGATGTTGTTCGTGGTGATCTCGCGTTCATTGTGCGAATGCCACATGAATGCAAAGCCTGCTTCGCTTCCCGGTGGATTCGCGATCGTGCCGCTCGGTGGCGTCGTACCTGTCGGCGACGTCGCGCGAATCGTCGCATCCGGTCCGAGATAGGGGCTGCCGCCATACCACGCGCCGTTCGTCAGGATGTGCGAGTCGGGCAGCGTGACCGGTCCGCCGCTGCCGACGTTGCCGAACGGATGTGCTTCGAGCGCCTTGTTGTGGTCCGCGCACCATTCGTAGTAATTCGGTGCCGTCGGGTCTGCCGTGTAGTAGCCGTTCGCATCGGGAATGCACACGCTGCCGTCGCCCGGCTTGTGTCCGTAGATATCCCAGTTCAGGCCCTTGCCGGTCCAGTAGAAGATGCCGTCCATGGTTTCGCCCGGCGTCGTGGTCGTGGTGAACAGCAGCGGACCCGCGACCTTGGTCGCGTCCGACTTGGAGAGAATCAGGTTCCCGTCGCGCGCAAGCACGCGGACGTGATTGCCGTGTTCGTGGAACGGATGCTGCCAGCGGCCCGTACCGACGATTCGCAACAGCACCAATTCGCCGGGGTGCATGTGCGGATTGCCGTTGTAGGGCTGATGCGGATACTGGAACGAATAGTTGGGATCCATGTCGTCCGGCATCGAGCGGCCGTTGATCATGAAATACGCGGGGTGATAGGGCTCGGTCGCGACGGTCATGCAGCCCGTCGGCTGCGCGCACGTCTTGGCGGCCTCCTGCTCGGCCTGCGTATGGATGCGCGGATCCATTTCGGAGAACTGAAACAGATACTCGCGGTCGTAGCACGCCGACCCGTGGTTGTACGCCGCTGCCGCGTTGCGGTAGTCCGGCTGGCCGTCGGGCAGCGTCGCCGCGACAGTGCGGCACCCCTGCGGCACGGCAAGCACGCCCGGCGCCGACGTCGGCAAGACGATGATCGCGCCGTAGAGGCCCATTTCGATCTGCAGGTCGCCCCGTGTGCCGCTGTAGTAGGTGTGCGTGCCGGGCGTCGCCGCGACGAAGCTGTAGGTAACCGTGTTGCCGTGAGTCGCTTCGCGCGTGAGCAGCCCGGGCACGCCGGTGAGTGCGGCGGGACACGCGCCATTCTGGTCAAGCACCGCCGCGCACACCTGGAATCCCTGAAAGAGGATCGACGTGTTGCCCGCCGCTGCTGGCAGATTGTTCGTGAGCGTCACCGTAATCACGTCGCCCTGCTTCACGATCAGTGTCGGCCCGGGAATCTGCATGCTCGGGCAGTTCGCGCCCGTGATTCCCGCCGGCGAGAATCCTGCCGGCGCCGTGCGGCAGCCATAGCCCCATGAATAGACGCTCGTGCCGTCCGGCTGGCTGATGCGCCCCACCTCCGCGCTCAGTTCGAAGTGCGTACCGGTGATGCCCGGCGCCGCGGCCTGCACCGGCAGGCAGAGCAACGCGGCAAGCATCGCCACGGCTAGCCGCACAAGCCGTCCGACGCCGGTACGCGTTGCAATCCAGATGTGATGAGTGAAATGACCCACGATATTTCTCCTAGATGCAAGACTTCGTGGCCGGGTCCAACGCGCCCGAGCAGATGCGGACTTCCGTCATCAAGCCCCCGAAGTTCTCGGCGTCGTTCGACAGGTGATCGAGGTTCGGCGTGTAGAGGTAATAGACGGAACCTGGCGCGTACTTCGTCGTGTCGCTCGCATCGAGAATCACGTCAATGGATTCGCCACCGCCGAGCGTGATCGAGTTCGCGTAGTAAGTCAGGTCGTTGCCGGCCATGTCGCGCAGCAACCGGGCGTTGACGCCGATCACGTGCATCGGAACGCCGAGCGACGCGAGCGTCTGGAATTCGGTGACGTCGAGGTCGGAAATCCTGAGCAGCGCGCGGCCGCCGGCCGGAATATTGATGATGGTCGGCAGCGGCTGGGAATAATGCGGCGTGCCGTCGGCCACCGGAGTCTGCATCGCGCCGCTGGTCACGGTGTCCGGATAGCTGCGCCCGTTCAGCATGAAGTACTTGTCCTTCATGTCGGTGAACGGTTCCGGATTGAACGTCATCCCGACGAAATGGAAGTTCGGATCGAAGCCGTGTATCTGCACCGGATACTCGACGTCATACGCGGTCGAACCGTCGCCGTCGTTGTACGCGTACAGCGTCGGCTTGCCGCTCTTGTCGTTGGCATGCAGCGCGGTGTTCGAAGGCGGCAGCGGGGTCGAGCACAGAATGTCGTTGCCGCACCGGGTACGAAGATCGCCTTGCTGCGTCACCAGCGCGTTGTACAGCGACCTGCCGGCCGGTACCCGGTTCTGGCGCGGCCGCACGAAGATCTGGCCGACCATGCCCATCTGCAGGTGCTCGGGCGGCGTGATGTGACAGTGCCAGAAGTAGGTGCCGGCATCGGGCGCGAGATAGTAGTAGGTAAAGCTGCCGCCGATGTTGATCGCCACCGACGCATCCGGCACGCCGTCATAAAACGCCGATGCATTCGGATAGCCGTGGAAGTGCACCGTATGCTGCTCGAACAGGTCGGGGCGCATGATCATGCCGACGTTCGTGAGCGTCAGGAAGAACTCGTCGTCCTCGTCGATCGCCATAGCGGGCGCCGGCATGTTGCCGTTCATCACGCCGATATCCATGATCGGACGCGGATCCACGTGGCCGGTCAACTGGCCCGGCGGCGAGGATTCCGGATCGGGCACGAGCCCGACCGCGCCATTGAAGGTCGGGTCCGTTCTCGGATCGCCGACCGTGTTGAACACTGCCGCGAACTCCGTACCGGGGCGGCCCGCCTGGATGTCGGCAATGCCGGACAACGGACCGAAGGAAAACAGATACGTCTGCGTACCGTCGGCCATCGTCGCATACCCGTCTCCGCCCGAGATCTGCTGGCACTTGATGGCGCCGTTGACGACGCCCGTCGGCGCGGAGTTTTGCCCGGTGAACGACGGCCGGGTATAGGCCGGTTCCGCCGCACCGAGCGGCAGCGCGGTCGGATGGGACGGCGTGGTGAACGGGCATTGAACACGAAACGACTGGGCAAACGAAGGAGCGGCGCACAAGAGGAGCAACAGTGCCGCCACACTGCTGCAATACGCGCGGGTACTGAACATATGACCTCCATCCTAGGGGTCAACCAGCGATACGCGCTGGACGTCATGCTCTGCTGCGGACGCGGGCCGGGGACGTCATCGCACTGACCCGTATCTGGATTCTGCAGATGCACGCGTCGGCCCGGCATGGGGCACCCCCCTACTTTTGCGTAGGGGGGCCCCGGCGAGCGGAGGCGTCACGCTCCGTACGGCGACGGGTGCGCGGCCCGCCGGCCGCGCCCGGCGGGCGCAAGCCGGGTTTGCGCGGGACCGGAGTCGTGCGTCGGCGCAGCGGGCGGATCCGGACGGATCGGGGCTATCTGGCCGACCTGCGATCGGCGTGCGTGCCGCGCGACGGATCATCGGGCGACAAGCGCCCGGACCGGGTCACGGCAGCGGGCGACGGCACATGGAGGGACGTCACGACAGCGGTCGTCCACGCTGCCCGCCGAGGTACCGGCGCGTGGCGCGGGAAGATCGACGGCATATTGTGGAAATCGTCCCGATAGCCGAAATTAATTAAAATCATGGGTCCGGCAATGTCGGGCGCGTCGAAAGGCGCGGACTTTGCTACCGTGGAACGGTGTTCTTTCGATCCCGGCCGACTGGACTGTCAGCGGATAACGTATTGGTGAACATCAAAGTTTGCTGGTCACGGTGCTTCGCGGCACCGGTAGTCACAACCATTTCATCGAGATACCGCTTGTGGCCTCGCTCCGGCAACGGCCAGCGGCCCCGCTTCGCGATTTCCGAACCAAAGCGCATCGACCACTTGCGGACTGTTTCGTATGTGATCTCAATGCCGCGCGCGGCCAGCATTCCCTTGACCATGCGCAGGTTGAACGGCAACCGGTCGTACAACCAGACGACATGGTTGATTACACCGGGCGGAAACCGGTTACCCTTGAAGAAAATCGACTCATCGGTCGCCGGCACATTTTCTTCACGCCCAATGTTGCCCCCTACGCAAGTCGACAATACCCGCCTGTCGTATCCGCTCGGTCCAAGATTTCACGAACGTTCGTCGTGCCGCATCACCACATATAGCGCACCCCGATATTCCCGCTTACGCCTCGGCGGCGTTCGCCTCCGAGGTTATGGACGTAGCGAGCGGAAGCATATAATACCCCTTGCTTTCCGTAGCTGGCGGTGAAGCCAAGCCCAACGTCGAGCCAAGTTCGCGACAGCGTCGTATCGATCGGCGTCCCACCTACGACGGTTTGGCCTGGCGAGAAGAAATCGCGCAGCAAGTTGGCCGTGAAATACGGAGTCAGGGCGCTGGATTTCGTCGCGTTCTCCATGTCGGAGCGCAGCAAACGGAAACCGATGCGTCCGCGCAGCGCGTGGGTCGTGGTGCCCGAAATGGCGGACACGTTGTCATTGAAGCCTTTCAGGTTGAGGTATTGATAAGCAAGTTGAATCTGCGGTTCGACCGCGAGCGGCAACCGCGGAACGTGAAAGGCTTTGCCCAGCTCTTCGGATACCGCTACGCCGAACCCGTTCTGGCTCGCCGTATTACCGGTGACATCGCCATACCGATTGTGGTAGTGATTGAACTGAATGACGCTGTCAGCATAAGCGCCATCCGAGAAATACCGCGTCCAGTAGCCACCGAAACCTTGTGTTTGCGTTTCGACCGTGCCAGTTGCCGTGCCGAGTCCCGCGATGCTGCGCATTCGATCGGAGAAGTCCGCCGATGCGGAACCGAAGTTCAGCGTGACGCCTGCATGAGTGCTGCCCCCTGCCATATCGCGCGCGAGCGTCCAGTCCTTGCCGACTTGGACGACCATGCTTCGGCTGTCTGCCGAAAAGCGCGAAATCGCGTCTGCCTGCAACATCTGTCCCTCGATACGGCCCCAAACGCCGTGGTTACCCGTATTCAGCGGCGCAGCCGCGCCCGGAACGTCGCCTACTCGTCGATGAAGCGTGCCCAGGACGGAAAAGCCCACATTGGCATTCAGCTGCGGCGTCATTACGTAGCCGACCGCGCCGGGACGATAGGCGATCGGGGCTGACGGGATGGTCGGCGCATCCTGACTGGTGATGATATCGCTGGCCGGCACTGGCGCGGAATGGTCGCTCGAGGACGAATCGTCGGCCGTGGACTGATCGGATGACGAAGACTGGCTTTCCAGCGTCGAGCGCAGATACCAGTTTCCATTGGCCGCGTCGCTACCCGTCCCGCCCTTGTACAGCGTATAAACGTAGGCGCCGGCCTCGATCGGCACGGACTGCGTGAACGTGCCGCCGGACGTGCCATCGACCTGAATTACCTTGATGCCGTCGCCTGTGGTCAGCGCTCCGAGCCCTTGCGCGTTGATGATCTGCACGCCGGTATTGCCCGAGGTGGAGCCCTGCACATGCAGCAGATCGGTGACCGATGAAGAGTCGCCGAGCACCGTATTCATTACCAGCAGGCCATCATTGCCTGCGTAGTCCCCGGTCACGTTGAGCGCGGTTCCCGCCATCGTGCCGAAGTGGATGGTACCGCTATTGTGCGCGCCCGCAACGGTTTGGCTGAACCCGTGCAGATCCAGCATCGCGCCGCCGGCGACAGTGAAGCTCGACGTGGCGCTGAACGCGCCGGCCGAACCGGCTTGCAAGATGCCGGCGCTGACCGTGGTGTTGCCGGAATAGGCATTCTCGCCCGAAAGCGTCAAGGTGCCGGTGCCCGTTTTTTGGAGTGAGCCGGTGCCGGCGATCGTGGCGTTCAGCGCCGTATCGAATTCGCCGGTATCAACGACGCCACCGTTGGCGCCCAGCGTCACGCCGCCTGCATTGAGCTGAGCCGGCCCGAGATAGCGCACGGTGCCGTTGTCGAGCGTCAACGAACTGATGTTCGACGCCCCCGTCACATTCCATATCGAGCTGTTTCGCAGTCTCACATCCAGGGTCGACGTGGCATCCACGTCGGCGGAACCGCTCAGGGTCGAGCCGTCAGCGACGATGTTCAGCGTAGCGCCGCTGTCGGCGATCATCGCATGGGTTCCCGCCGTGACCGTCGAGTTGTCCAGGTGCACGGACAGCGCCGCCCCGCTCGCATGAAGGCCATTGGCCTGAGCCGATTCCAGTGTGCTGTCGGCAAAGCTGGCTGAGGCGGCGCTCGTCGTGTCGTACGACGCGCTGTAGAGGACGTCAGAACCGGCGCCAGTTGCTGCCAGCGTGCTGTCCGCCACCGACAGGTTGGTGCCGCCTGCGACATAGGCAGCCGGCGCGTTCTGCCCCGACGTGCTGACCGTCAGACCCGACGCGCTGATGGACGGCGCGGTCGTGCCGGGGTCACCGGCCGTCGCCGGCATGCCCGCGACCACGAGCCCCCATGCATCGTCCCCGGTCGTCGAGACGGAGCCGCCCTCGAGCCGCATCTGCGCGCCGAACAGGGCGGCGGCGCCGAAACTGCTGGCGCCCGACGTCAGCACCTCAGCATTCGCTACGTTCAGCGTGGCGTTGTCCGAAGCGAGTAGGCCTGCCGAATGGTGGCCTGTCGTGGTGATCGTGCTGTCCGAAACCTGGACGACATTCTCGGTCGTGCCGTTGCCGATCGCACCTTGCGCACCAATCTGGACTCCCGTTGCGTTGCTGCCCGCGGTGACGATCGACACATCGTCGAGCGTGGTCAGCCCGCCTCCCTGATTGTATGCTCCGATGCCGTTGTTGCCCGAGGTAGAAACGATGGTGCCGGTTGCGTTCAGGTTCGAACCCGTACCGATCGTATACAAGCCGTACGCATTTTGTCCGGAGGTAGCGACTGAACCACCTTGCAGCGTGATCGTGCTGTTGTCGCTCGCCTCTATGCCGTGCGACCAATTTCCAATGGTCGTTACCGCAGTACTGTCGAGTGCCGCCGTCGCATTGCCGAAGAGTGCATGGATGGCTGGCGACTGCGACCCGGTGGTCGCCACCGAACTGTCACTGAGCTTGACGTTGGCGCCATCTGAAACATAGACGGCTTGCGCATTACTACCCGCCGTCCTAATGGCGGCCGAACCGGTTGCGGTGCCACCTTTAGTTACGAAAAGGCCATATCCACTCACGAAGTTGCTGGTCGTCGAGATGACGCCGTCGACTTTGACAGTCGAGTCGCCGGTAACGGAAACGGCCTGAGCGCGAACCACCGACGATACGAGCAACAGAACGGCTGCCGCGATACTCTTCCTCCGAAACAATCGGGATGACGCAACACCTTGAGTCATGTGCTTCCTTACTCGCTTCTTTTACAAATTTAAATTATCAGGAGCGCATAATATAAAGTTCAGAATGCCCTCTACAGAGATTAATAGCTTGGATTATTACGTCGGGTCGGTCTATAGAAGAAACCTTAAAACCGATAGGAGCTCAAGCGGCTCAGCCTGGCCACCCGATCAGGAATATCGGGAGTTGGTTCAAAGCTGTGGACCGACGCCACGCGCATAGCGAGGGGGCCATTACTGTCGAGCGTGCGGATCGTCGCCGGCGGCTTGCTGCCCCGTTGGCTCGCGCTCACGCGCAGCGGCTCACCGTTGTCGCAACGAAACTCGAAGCCGTCTGAACACCAGTGCTGATTGCTTTTCGCGACGGCGACCTTGCCGCCATGCCGACGCAGTGGCATGGGCCTACGCCCAAGCAGCAAGCCAAGTACGCGAATGCCACGATAGACCGTAAGCACCCGGTAAAGGCACCGAGGCTCGTGAGTGCCGCTGATCGAGCCGCGGCAAGCGTCCAGCGATGCGGAAGCAGCGCCGCGATGTCGTCGGCAAGATGCGTGGGCAGTCGGGTAAGCACGTCTTTCAGGTAGGCGTACGGATCATGACCGTTAAGCTGCGCCGACCGGATCAGGCTCATGATCGAGGCTGCACGTTGCCCCGCGCGCAGTGAGCCGGCGAACAGCCAGTTCGAGCGGCCAGTCGCCGCAGACCGAGCAACGCTCTTTCGAACTTTTCTGATTTGTCGCGCCGGACCGGCAGCTTATGATTGGCTACCGTCAGTAACGGACCGTACGAACAGTGCGATAGCCGCGTCCTGCGTCGGGGCGGACATCGCTTGTTTTCAAATCGTGGCAATACGGTTTGATGGGGAAAGCGTCCGAGATGAAAATAACTCAAGCAATAGCAATACTATGCGCATAAACGACAGATTCCGAGTCATTTGCAGAATTGTGCTCGGTTCACGGAGCGCCGGCACGGCTGGTTGCGGGATTCGACGGGAACACGCAGGAAGATCCCGCAAGAATCTTCGATTTGGAATGTTCATCGCGGTGACGCTTCACGCAAAGCGAGCACCCATGTCGTCAGTCGCGGCTGCCTACGCGGGCGCTGCCGTCATCGGCGACGGTGCCCGCCGAAGGTGGGGCATGTCATCAGGCTACCCTGAGAGTCAACCATGTCCGCCGTTCTGATCGTCGATGACCACCCCGCCATTGAGTTTGCAATCCGTACCGTGCTGTCCAGAGACCGGGAATTCGATCAGTTTTACGAAGCGGACAACGCGATCGATGCCATGACGCTCCTGCGCGCGCACCCGATCGACTTGGTCATTCTCGATATCGAGATTCCGGGCGGCGACGGTCTGCGTTTGCTGAAGCGGGTCCGCGAGGAAGGACTGAAAACCAGGATTCTGGCCTTGTCCGCGCTGGACGAAAAGATCTATTCGATTCGGACCTGCCGGGCCGGAGCCAATGGCTTCGTCAGCAAACGCAGCGGCATGGCCGAGATCCACAACGCGGTGAAGGTCATCCTGTCCGGCTACTTGTTCTTCCCGGCGGAAGCCATGTCGGCCCTTTACGGAAACCACACGAGTAGCGCCACAAGCAACATGGGAGGACTGACGGATCGCGAGCTGACGGTGCTGCGCGGACTCGCGCGCGGCTCGTCGAACAGGCAGATCGGCGAGGATCTGTGCATCAGCAACAAGACGGTCAGCACGTACAAATCCAACATATTCGCGAAGCTTGGGGTGTCGTCGGTCGTGGGTCTGGCCGACTACGCAAAAAAGAACGGTCTGATCTGAACATGACGTGCTGCAAGCCACACCGCCAATCAATAGCAACGGGGTTCGCACCGTCGACACGATGACGAAGCAATCCTGCCTTGGGTCGAAGGCGGGCGCGGCCGCGCGCCGCACAGCCGCCAAGTGGTTGGTCGCGCTGTGCTTCGTATCGGTGGGCGCCGACGCGAGTGCGTCGGCCCCGGAAAACCCGCCGCGCACGCTGCAACTGCGCAGTAATAGTCAAGGCCACCAGGCGGAGGCCCGGCGTCTGAGCCCATCACATTCACCCGAAACGGTGCGGGTCGCGGTCGTGCGCGACGGCTGTGTCCCACTCAACCTGTACCGCGATAGCGGCCTGTACGAAGGTATTACCGCGGATTATCTCCATACCATCCAGCAGTCCGGCGCGCTTCGCTTCGAGATCCGGATGTTCGAGACGCGTGCGCAGGCCTACGCTGCTCTGGCAAGCGGAAAGGTCGACCTGATCGGCGGCATCCAGCCGGAAGGCGACCGGCATTGGCTCCGATCGCTGCCGTATTTCACTGACCGGGAAGTCGAAGTGCGCCCACTCGGAGCAAGACGCCACGTGGACGCCACGCCGGCACCACCGGAACGCCCCGCGGTGGCGACCAATGAACTCGGCAATGCGGACTTCCGCGCACGCTACCAGCATGAAGGAACCACCGTCTATCCGGCGGCGCTGAGCGCGCTGCAAGCAGTGGCCTATGGCTCGGCCGACGTATTTATCGGCCTGGCCACCGAAGCGAACTACCTGATCGACCAATTGCAGTTGCCCCTGTCGATCACGCGTTTCGCCGATGTCGACGCATCGCCGTTCGTGTTCCTCGCCCGCGCCACCGACACGGGCCTGATCAATCGCATCAACGCGGCGCTGCAAGCGATTCCGATCCGCACGGTCGTGGAAATCGAGCGACGCTGGTTCGGCTCGGCGAATCATTTCAAGCTCGGTCGGGAGCTCGTGCTGACCTCGGAAGAGCGCGCGTACATCAGCACGCATCCCGCCGTTCGCTATGCCGCCACGATCGACTTGCCGCCCTATCTGTTCGCGGAAGGCAGCCGCGGAGCGATCACGGGCCTCGCCGTCGACGTCATGGAGCTGATCGGCGAGCGCACCGGCCTGACCTTCCAGCCGGTGTCATTCGGCACCCGGCGCGAATCCTTCGAGGCACTGACTGACGGTCGGGTCGACTTGCTGCCGGACATTCCGCTCGGCCGCGCGCATCCGAACGGGATGACGCCGGCCGCGTCGTATGCACAGACACTGTGGGTCCTGGTGGTCCGGGCCGGCAACGGCGCTATTGCCCGCACCACGCACCTGGGTGGCAAGCGCATCGGCATCATGCCCGAGACGCGCGGGTTCCAGCGCTTCGATCCGGAACCGATCACGGGCGAGCCGATGCTGATCGAGGGGCGCGACGTCCCGACGCTGTTTCGCATGCTGCTCGACGGCAGCGTCGATGCGATTTCCCTGCCGGGCGCCACTGCCAACTACTTCATCGCGCAGTCCGACCTCGCTCGGTCGGTCGAGGTCGTGACGCCGGTTGACGAGTCGGTCACCCGCATTGCGATGGCGGTACGGCCCGACAACGAACTGCTGCTGGGCATCATCAACAAGGTCCTCGAGTCGACGCCCCCCGAGGATCTCGACGCGTTGCGGCACGACCGGATGCGCTACCGCCCGACCAACGTGATTGCCGGCTGGTCCACGATGCAGCGCAGGCGGATCGTCAACGCGCTCACGGCGCTGTCCGTCCTGCTGAGCTTGGGCGCGGGCGCGCTCGGTGTGATCCGCTCCCGTGAGCGGCGCCACGCGCGCGACATGCGCGAGCGCATCGCGTTGCAGGATGCCCTGATCAATGCGCTGCCCTTTTCGGTTTATCTGCGCCAGGCAGACGGACGCGTCGTCAGTTGCAACGCCTCCTTCGCCGACGCCTACGGCCTGCCACGGGACGCGCTCGTCGGCGCTGACGTGCTCCCCACGCCCACCCGCAGGCAACATGTGTTGAACGCGATACTCGAGAAGCTGTACCGGGCCGCGCTGACGAAGCGCCGCGCCCAATTCGCCGACAAAACCTTGCCGGGTAACGGATGCGAATCGGATCTGTTCATCTGGGCGATTCCGTTTGGCTGTCCGGGCTCGGGCGAGGATGCCGTATTGGGCGGCTGGATCGACATCACACTTCGTAAGCAGACCGAACGGTCTCTGAAGCACGCGATGCTCGACGCGAAGACCGCGAACCAGGCCAAGAGTACGCTTCTCGCGACCATCAGCCACGAGATCCGCACGCCGATGCATGCCATTCTCGGCTTGCTCGAACTGGAACTCAACGGTCCCGGCTCGCCGGGCCGGGACGCCATCCGGACGGTGCGCAAAACTGCACAATCGCTGTTGCACCTGATCAACGACCTGCTCGACACGTCCAAGGCCGAGGCGGGAGAGCTTCAACTCGAGCCCTGCCCTACCGACGTTGCGACCGGCCTCGAACAGCCGTTATTGATATTTCGGACGCTCTGCGCGGAAAAAGGCCTGACGCTGAAGACGGATATCGATCCCGGCATGCCGACGACACTGCTGATGGATGGCCTGCGGATGCGCCAGATCATCGGTAACCTGCTGGGCAATGCACTGAAGTTCACCGACAGCGGCGGCATCAACCTGAGCCTGCGATGGCAACCGGACGGCGATTCCCACGGCACACTCGAGATCGTGGTGCGTGACACCGGAGTCGGCATCCGCGCGGAGGACCAGACCCGTCTCTTCCGGCCGTTCGGGCAGGCCGCCGGTACCGGCGTCGACTTCGGCGGCACGGGTCTCGGGCTGTGGATCTGCCGCACGCTGGTCGCCCGAATGGGCGGCCGGATCGTGCTGGAGAGCCGGCTTGGCGAAGGTACGGAGGTGCGTGTCTCGGTTCCGCTCATGCAGGCGACACCAACCCGGCCAACACCGGCGACGCTGCCGATACCCCAAGACTGGGCGCAATGGCGGCGCGTGCTCGTGGTCGACGATCATGCGCCGAACCGCATGCTGCTGGTTCGCCAGCTACGCGCGCTCGGCTTCGAGTCAACCATCGAAGCCAGCGACGGGGACCAGGCGCTTGCCCTGCTGGAACACGAAACGGTGGACGTGATCCTGACCGACTGTTCGATGTCGCGCATGAACGGCTATGCGTTCGCCGCCGCGGTGCGAGCGGACGAGCGATGGCGCGATCTGCCGATCTTCGGGTGCAGTGCCGACGCGCGGGCCGAAGCGCGCAAGCTCGCACTGTCCGCGGGCATGACCGCCTTCATGACCAAGCCGGTCGCACTGGCGGATCTGATGCATACGTTCAATGCACATCTGCGCGACGCGACATCCGTCGACCGCCGCGCCCCGGACCGGGCCGACGCCTCGGAACAGGGTGCGATGGCAATCGCCACAAGCCGCAACCTTTGCGCGATCGCCAGCGACGATCTGGACGCCCGCGACGCACTGATCGCAGCCCTCGTGGAAAGCAACGAGGCCGATATGCAGGCCTTGCACCAGGCCATGAATGCCGGAGACGCCGACACCGCGGTCGGGATCGCGCACCGCATCAAGGGCGGTTCCCAGATCATGGGCGAGGCAGAACTCGAGCACGCCTGCGTCCGGCTGGAGCAGCTTCTGCGGGAACGCGACATGGCGGGCGCCAGAATCCAGGCCGAATGCGTCATCGCACGGTGCACCGCCATGCACGCGCGTCTGAGCGCGCTGCAACGGGATGCGATCGAGTGAGCGAAATCCCCCCGGCCTGACCGACAGCGGCACGATCGGCCTATCGATCCGACGGCGATCGCCAGGGTGTCGATATCGACCCGATAGCGCGCCCCACTTTGGGATTTTGCATCGAGCGCGCTTCCTCGTCTTGCCGCAGCGCATGTGGATCGCGTCACGCCAGATCCGGCGATGCCGATCGTGAACATCTCCCGGACGACGCCCGTCTCCCGGCCAGCGGCCCGATTGCGGCATTCCGGTTCGAACAGATAGCGAATGCACATTGCATGGAAGCGGGCGTCGATAGCTCGCTCGTTGCCGCGGCCAACCTTGTCGACCACCGTTTTCGTGTTGTCGTCATGCCGCAGCGCGGCGCACCGCCGAACCGCCTTGTCCGTCGAAAAATGTCCTGACGTGGGACGCCATCGCGGAAATGCATCCGCCGGATCTTAGCCAACATGCTCGCCGTCACCACGCCGGCTCACCTGCCCGGCGTGGTCGGTTATCAACCCGCCTGGGAAATTTCCGATGCCGTTCTCGGAAAAATGCCAGCGCGTCTTCCGACGCTGCCTATCGAACGCGACGGGTCACACGAGGAAGAATAACGCCCATGCGCACCGGCCTCTACGCCCGGTGTTACCGGATCACGCGAGACAGTCGCTCATGTCGTGCCCGGCTCGTATCGGCGGCGCGACTCTCGTGTTCATTCTTCAGGATCTCACATGGCAAGCATCACGTTGTCGATCGCCGACGATCATCCGGTCGTCCTGCTTTCACTCAGGCTGCTCGTCGAACGCGAGCCTGTGTTGCAACTGCGGCATGTGTGCAGAAACGGACGCGACCTCGTTTCCGCGTTGATGCGTGAGCCGACCGAACTGGTGTTGACCGATCTCACGATGCCCGCGCCAGGCGGTTCGTACGACGGCCTGGCGTTGTTGCGCGCCGTGCGCAGATCGGCACCGCGCAGCAAGGTGATCGTCCTGACCGCGCAGAGCAATGCCGCGATTTTGACAAAAGCGATGCAGCTCGGCGTGCGCGCGCTGGTCGGCAAGTCCGATCCGCCTCAGGAGGTCGTCAGGGCCTGCATGCACGTCCACACGGAAGCGACTTGCTATCTGTCGCCGGTGATGCGCAAGAACCTGGAAGACAACCGATCGTCGCACACGCTGGGCCGTGGCCTGACTCACAAGGAACTCGACGTCGTGCGCCTGACGGTAATCGGACTCTCGCTGTCGGAAATCGCGTCGCAATACCGGCGTTCGGTGAGCACCGTCTCGTCGCAGAAATACACCGCGATGCGCAAGCTCGGCGTCGATTCCACCGCGGAACTGATTCGCTATGCGATCGACAGTGGGCTGGTATGAAAGCAATCCTCAATACTTCGATCGCGCAACACAGGACATCAGCACCCAAAAAATGGACGGATTGAGATTTTCACGGCGGACGGCGGCATTCAAACTTGCTGTCTCGACTGCCAACAGGGCGGGCGCATGCGGCGCCGGCGTTGCGCGCCTGCGGCGCCCGGTCGCGTGGGCATTACTGTCGTTCGCATGCGCCGCATCGGTGCCGGCGGCGCACGGAACGACACTGCCGCAGGCAGTCGAGACGGCACGCGTGTTCGACACTGCGATCTCCGCGGCGCGTCACTCCGAGCGCGCCGGCGCGCAGAAGCGCTGGCAAGGACTGGCCGGACTCCTGCCGAAGGTGCAGCTCGAAGGCTCGTACACGCGCCAGGATCAGCCGAGCGCGTCGTACGCGGCCGGCGTGCGACGTCACTACTACGCGGTCACCGTGACGCAGCCGCTGTTCGACCTCAGCCGCTACGCCGACTACCAGCGCGGCGTAGCGCAGGCTGGCGGAGCCGAGGTGGAACTCGCCAGTGCGCAGCAGCAGCTCGTGATCAACGTTGCCGATGCGTTCTTCGAGGTCCTGTACCAGCGCGAAGTTCTGCAGGCCGCGCGCGCCGCCAAGCAGGCGTTCGGGAAGCAACTCGAGCAGGCGCGTCTCGCGCTGGGCATCGGCGAAGGCACCCGGACCGAGGTCGACGAGGCGCAGGCCAATTACGACGACGCGCAGGCGCGCGAGATCGGCGCGACCAACGACCTCGAAGTCGCGGGCGGCACTTACACGCGCCTGACCGGATTGTCGGCGGCCGATATCGATCCGCTGAGCGGCGTTTGCCGGCCGGCGCCGCCGATGACCGAGATGGAGGACACACTCGCGCGCGCGGAAACGGACAACCTCGAAGTCCGCGCGGCCGTGTTCCAGCTGGACGAGTCGCAGGCCGACATCAAGGCGGCGAGCGCGTCCCATTTGCCGGTGGTGAACCTGCAAGGCAGCTACGGCAGCAACTGGAGCCGCGCGCAGAACAGCAACGTCCTCGACGACCTGTTCGGCACGACGTCGAAGACGCGGTCGTCGATGATCGGCATCACGGTGACGATCCCGCTGTTCTCCGGCGGCGCGGGGATATCGATGTCGCGCGAGGCATACAGCCGCCGCGCGCAGCGCAGCGACCTGCTGGAGGACGCGCGCCGGCGCGCGCGCCAGGATGCGCGGTCCGCGTTCCTCGGCATCGTCAACGGCGTGGCCAAGCTCAAGGCGCAACAGCGTGCGGTGGAATCCGCGCACAGCCGCGTCGAGTCCACGCACTACGGCCGCGAGGTCGGGCTGCGCACCAGCGTCGACGAGCTGACGGCGCAGCAGAAGTATTTCGAGGCGGTGCGGGATCTTGCCGATGCGCGCTTCCGCTCTATCACCGCACGGCTGCAGTTGTCGGCCGTGCTGGGCACGATCGCTCAGGACGACCTGGGCGCTTTTGGATGTTTGACTGCCGACTAGGCGTAGGTCGCCTAGGGTTTCGTTGATGGATTTTCATGTCTGATGAGTCGTTGTTTCGCCCCGAGGCGCTGGAAGCCGGAAAGGGCAAATTGATCGGCGCGGTTGCGCTGTACTCGCCGCCCTACCGCTGGTTGCTCGTCACCATCGTGGCCGTGATCACGCTTTCGATCGCGGCGTTCCTGGTGTTCGGCTCCTATACCAAGCGCGAGCGCGTGATGGGGCAGCTGGTGCCCGCCGCCGGCGTGCTCAACGTGACGCCGCCGGTGTCCGGCACGGTGGAGTCGATCGACGTCCGCGAAGGCCAGCGCGTGCGCGCGGGCGATCCGCTGATGACGGTGTCCGCCGAAGTCGCGATCTCGTCGGGCGGCGTCCGCGAGATGGTGCGTGCGCAACTCGAAACACAGCGCTCGCAGCTCAAGAGCGACCTGAGCGGCCAAACGGTGCTGGCCGATGAAGCGACGCGCGGCCTGCGCGAGCGGGCGGCGACCTTCGAGAGCCAGTTGAGCGAGCTCGAACTGCAGCACACGCACCGCGTGCGCCAGGTGGAACTCGCCCGGAGCCAGCTCGATAAGCTGTCGATGATGCGGACCCAGGGCTATGTGTCGAACTCGCAGGTCGATCAGCAGGAAGCCAGCGTACTCGACGCGGAGGCTCGTCTGCAGGAGTCCGTGCGCGCCCGGCTCGACGTGCAGGGCCAGTTGCTCCAGGTGCGCCAGCAACTGCGTGAGCAGCCGCTGAGCGCACGGCAGCAGCGCAACGAGATGGGACGCAAGCTGGCGGAGACCGAACAGGCGATCGTCGAGAACGAAGCTCGCCGTTCCGTCGTGCTGCGTGCGCCGGCCGACGGCGTGGTGGGCGCGCTGCTGTTCAAGGTGGGGCAGGTCATCAACGCCGGGCAAACCGCCGTGTCAGTGCTACCCGCCGACGGAAAACTGGAAGCGCAGTTGATGGTGCCGAGCCGCGCCATCGGGTTCATTCATCCGGGGCAGACCGTGGTGCTGCGCTACCAGGCGTATCCCTACCAGAAGTTCGGGCAGCAATACGGCCAGGTGACAGGAATTTCGCGCAGCGCGCTGTCGCCACAGGAAGTCGCGGCGTTGACCGGCGATCCGAACGTGCAGGAGCAGCACTACCGGCTGACCGTCGCGCTGGCGCGCCAGGACATCGCCGTCTACGACCGCACGGAGCGCTTGCGCCCCGGCATGGCGCTGGATGCCGATCTGCTGCTCGACCGGCGCACGTTGATCGAGTGGGTGCTGGAACCGATCTACGCGCTCGGCCGCCGCGCCAGCAACTGAAACCGAACTGTCATGAACCACCGGCTTGCCGCCCGACGCGTGCATGCCGGCACCGAGATCTGAACGATGAGTATTCTGAATGCCCTGCGCTTTGGCTGGGGACGCCGACTTCCGGTGATCCTGCAAACGCAAGCGGCCGAATGTGGTCTTGCCTGCGTAGGCATGGTGGCCGGGTTCTTCGGCCACGACATCGACATGATGCATCTGCGCCAGCGCTTCACGACCTCGCTCAAGGGCACCACGCTGGGCGACGTGATGCGCATCGCCCAGCGTCTGGGGCTGGCCTCGCGTGCACTGCGGCTCGAGCTGGACGAACTCGGCCAACTGCGCCGCCCCTGCATCCTGCACTGGGAGATGAGCCACTTCGTGGTGCTCAAGCGCGTCGAGCGCGACCACATTGTCATCCACGATCCCGCGCGCGGCGTGCGCCACGTGCCGATGGACGAAGTCTCGCGCTGCTTCACCGGCGTCGCGCTGGAACTGCTCCCGACCGCCGCGTTCGAGCGCAAGCGGGAGCGCGAATCGATTTCGATGCTGCGGCTGATCGGCAGCGTGCTCGGCATCCGCTCGGCCTTCGTCCAGGTACTGACCCTGTCGGTGGCGCTGGAACTGTTCGGCATCGTGACGCCGTTCTACATGCAATGGGTGATGGACCACGTGCTGGTCTCGTCCGACCAGGACCTGCTGACGCTGCTCGGCATCGGCTTCGCGATGGTGGCGCTGTTCCAGGTCGCGATCACTGCGCTGCGCTCGTGGGTGGTCACATGGTTCTCCAGCCTGCTGAGCGTGCAATGGAGCGCCAACGTCTGCGCGCATCTGCTGCGGCTTCCGATGGCCTATTTCGAACAGCGCCATATCGGCGACGTGGTGTCGCGCTTCGGCTCGGTCAGCACGATTCAGAACACGCTGACCTCCCGTTTCATCGGCACCGTGCTCGATGGCGTGATGGCCGTGGTCACGTTGGGCATGCTCTTCTTCTACAACAGCACGCTGACCTGGCTCGTGCTGGCACTGTTCGTCGTGTACGCGCTACTGCGCGCGATCGCCTACCGCCCGTTCCGGCGCGCGAACGAGGACCAGATCGTCTATGCGGCGCGAACCCAGTCCCAACTGCTGGAGTCGATTCGCGGCGTCCAGGCGATCAAGCTCGCCAACAAGCAGGACGAGCGCGTGGCGATCTACACCAACACCATGGTCGAGACCACGAACAAGGGCATCGCGATCCAACGCCTGTCCATCGGCTTCTCCGCCGTCCATGGGCTGGTTTCCGGCGTAGGCCGGGTGGCGCTCGTCTGGCTCGCCGCGCAGCAAGTCCTCGACGGTCATTTCTCCGCCGGCATGCTGGTGGCCTACATCACCTTCGCGGACCAGTTCATCGGGCGCGGCTCCGGCCTGATCGACGCACTGATCGAGTTCCGCATGCTGCGGCTGCACGGCGAACGGCTGGCCGATATCGTGCTGACGAACGTCGAGACCGATATGGAAGGGACGGTGGCGCCGTTGCCGCGCGGGCAACAGGAAGCCCCCCCCACCCTCTCCGTGCGCAACTTGCGCTATCGCTATGCCGAAGGCGAGCCATGGGTGCTCGACGGCTGCTCGTTCGATATCGCCGCAGGGGAGTCGGTCGCCATCATCGGCCCCTCCGGGCAGGGCAAGACCACGCTCGCCAAACTGCTGCTGGGACTGCTGGAACCGCAGGAAGGCACGATTGCGATCGACGGCGTCGATATTCGCCAGGTCGGCCTGCAGCACTACCGCGACCGTATCGGCTGCGTGATGCAGGACGACATCCTGTTCGCGGGCTCGATCGCGGACAACATCGCATTCTTCGATCTCGAACCGGACCAGGCGCGGATCGAGGAGGCGGCACGGCTCGCGCAGATCCACGACGACATCACCGCGATGCCCATGGGCTACCAGAGCCTGGTGGGCGACATGGGTTCGTCGCTGTCGGGCGGCCAGTGTCAGCGCGTGCTGCTGGCGCGTGCGCTGTATCGGCGGCCGGACGTGCTGGTGCTGGACGAAGCCACGAGCCATCTCGACGTCGCGCGCGAACAGGCGATCAACGAGGTTGTCGGTGCGATGCCGGTCACCCGCATTCTGATCGCCCATCGCCCCGAAACCATCCGTAGCGCGCAGCGGGCCTTGCTGCTGGAACAGGGGCGCGCCACGTTCGTCCCGCTGCCGGCGGTCGCCACGCCATGACGCGCGCGTCGCACGTCGGCGCACGGAGACGGGCCCGATAACGAATCAGGCCGTCGGCGAACCGGCCTTTCATTGTTCGCCAATCAACCATTACTACGGAGTATTTCAATGCGTGAATTGACCATGATGGAAATGGAACACGTCGCCGGCGCCGGCTTCTGGTCGAGCCTGGGTGCGGGCGTCCTCGGTGCGCTCACGGGCTTCGGCACCGGGTTCTTCAAGGGTGGCGTGACCGGCGGCAGCACCGGCGGCATCGTCGGCGCCAGCATCATTTCGGCTGGCGTCGGTGCCATTGCCGGCGCGGTCGTCGGCCTCGTGGGCGGCCTGATTTATGGCGTGATGAACGACTGGGACACGACGGCCTCGTGGTTCAACGAGAACATGAACGCCCTCCTCGACCCGACCTATCCGGCACTGACGTAATTCAGGTGGCCGCCCCCTCCCGCACGGCGCGACGGCTGCACGCCAAGCGCCCGGGACGGCGCGGCTTTTTTCACCACGTCGGAGTCCAAACGATCCGACGCTCATGAAGGAACCGCAAATGCGCAATCTCAACCACATGGAAACTGCGGTCGTCGCTGGCGCCTGGAGCTGGTCGGATATCACGACGAGCTCGATCATGGCGATGTTCAAACCGTCATCGTCCACCACCGATCTCACCGTCCGGGAAGCGCCGGAACTGACCGGCAATTCGGTCGGCATGGGTGACACCTTCGGCAAGGTTGCCGCGTCGCTGCTGATCGGTGGCGCGTTGCTCTTCACCGGCTTCGGCGCGGGCCTGCTGTCGCTGGCACGTCGCTGATCAGCCT
This sequence comes from Burkholderia sp. FW306-1C-G01B, assembly GCF_058781685.1. NCBI lineage: Bacteria > Pseudomonadati > Pseudomonadota > Betaproteobacteria > Burkholderiales > Burkholderiaceae > Burkholderia > Burkholderia sp. FW306-1C-G01B. Next base: position 21,103 of record NZ_JBYSWZ010000004.1, on the reverse strand, counting down.
GACCGGTCTGTATTGACCGGTTCCCCCTCGCGCCGCGGCATGCGAGCGCGAGGGGCATGGCATCACCGCCATGGCGGGATTCTTGACCTCACATTTGGATGTTATGTGATGTAAGGAATCCAAATGGAAGGCGAGAATGCATCGTTGTCCGCATTGCCATGCATGGCGAGACAACAATCAATACCCGCTTTTTATCTAGAAAGGTAATTCAAATGAAACATAAAATCGCCTTCGGCGTTCTCTCCGCTGCTTTCGCTCTGCCCATGGCTGCTCACGCGTCCGACGGCACCATCACCTTCAACGGTGCGATCGAAGCACAGACCTGCACGATCAGCGTGAACGGCGGCGACAAGGACGCCACCGTCCAGCTGCCGACGGTGTCGGCAAGCACGCTGGCCTCGAAGGGCCAAACCGCCGGCGCCACCAACTTCACGATCGCGCTGAGCGAGTGCTCGGGTGACGCCACGCAAGTCCGCGCGTTCTTCGAAGCGGGTCCGAACGTCGACGGCACGAGCGGCAACCTGAACAACGCCAACGGCGCCGCAACGAACGTGCAGGTTCAGCTCCTGAACGCCGATGGCGTCGCGCTGAAGGCCGGCGACGAGTCGCAGCGCAGCTACGCCGCCACGGCGCTGACGAGCGGCGCAGCAACGATGATCTATGGCGCCCAGTACTACGCAACCGGCGCGTCCACCGCGGGTGACGTTCAAACTTCGGTGACCTACTCGATCGACTACCTGTAAGCACCGTCTGCAAGGCTCCGTGGTTGGCACGGAGCCCTTTTGCGACAAGGAGGGCGATTCCAGCCCTCCTCCGTAGGCTGGATTCCACTATGCTCTCATTCAGAACGCCGATGCGCGGTCGCTCGCGGCTGCATCTCCTCGCCCTCGCCCTGACGCTGGTCGTCAGCACTCAAGCCGCGGCCAATATCGTCCTGTTCGGGACGCGCGTGATCTATCCCGAGGGGCAGCGCGAAGTGTCCGTGCGCATGAATAACCGCGGCGAACAGCCTGCACTGGTGCAGGCATGGGTCGATCGCGGCGACACGACGGCGACGCCCGACAAGGCCGACGCCCCCTTCGTCATCACCCCGCCGATTTCCCGCATCGAGCCGGGCAAGGGGCAGACGTTGAGACTCTCCTTTCTCGGTGACGATGTGCCCGAGGACAAGGAGTCGCTGTACTGGCTGAACGTGCTCGACATTCCGCCCAGGCCGCGCGCGACCGACGGCGAAAACCTGATGCAGCTCGCGATCCGCTCGCGCGTCAAGATATTCCTGCGCCCTGCAGCGCTGACCGACGAGGGCGCGCTGGCCGCCCCGCAACAAGTGCAATGGCAGGTGAAGCGCGACGGCAATGGCCGCGTCCAGGGCGTCGAGGCGAGCAACCCCAGCGCTTACTACGTCAATCTCGCGACGGTCGATGTCGGTCCCGAAGGCAAAACCGTGTCCGCTCGCGAGGGGGGGATGATCGCACCGGGCGCGACCCACCTGTTCAGCTTTGCTGCGCCGCTTCCGGCACAGCTCGAGAAAGCGCGCGTGTCGTTCGGCTATATCACCGACTACGGTGGCATCGCCCACGGAGAAAGCACGCTCGGCGCGCCCTGACGCCCCGGGTCCTTTCCGCTCCGCGCATCCCGCCCCGCCCCCACAGCTGGCGCAAGGTACGGCGCACATCACCTTCAAGCACCATGGAAATCAATCGCACGACCCGTCCGTGGGCGGTGCGCGCGCGCGCGCGCCCGCCGGCCCTCAAACCACTCCCCGCGGCCGTCTTGCTGGCCAGCATGAGCATGGCGCCGTATGTTTCGGCCGCGGAAGGCAGCGCATCCGCCCACACACAGCGCCGCGACACGATCCAGTTCGCCAGCGCGAGCTTCGACCAGGATTTCCTGCGCTCCGGTTCCGGCGAGACCGTCGATTTGTCCCGATTCGCCAACGGTAACCCGCTGCTGCCCGGCGATTACCGTGTGGATGTCTACGTGGCGGACCGCTTCGTCGCCCGTGAAACCGTTACCGTCAAGCCCGGCGACGGCCCCGACGGCGCCGCGCGTATTTGCGTGTCGCGCACGCTGTTTGATCGCCTGGGCATCGATGCGTCGCAGGTTCCGTCGGACGCGCTCGCGCGGCTGGCCGACCCGGCCGGCTGCGTCACCATCGAGGAGCTGACCAACGACGCACGCGCCAGCCTCGATACCGCGGACCTTCGGCTCGACGTCAGCCTGCCGCAGGCCATGATGCGCCGCCGCGCCCGCGGCTACGTCGACCCGGCGCTGTGGGATTCGGGCGTCACGGCGGGCATGCTGGGCTACAACGCCACCTACTATCGCAGCGAGTCCGGCAACCTGACCCAGCAGTCGGCCTACGTCGGCATCAACGCCGGCTTCAACGTCGGCGGCTGGATGTTCCGCCACAGCGGCTCGTACCAGTGGCGCGAACGCGATCCTTCGCGCTACAGCTCGATCCGGACCTACGTGCAACGCGACATCACGCCGATGAAGGCGCGCGTGACGCTGGGCGAATCCAATACCAGCGGCGAGATCTTCGACACCTTCGCATTTCGCGGCGCACAGCTGGCGACCGATGACCAGATGTGGCCGGAGTCGATGCGCGGGTACGCGCCGGTGGTCCGCGGCATCGCGCAAACCAACGCACGCGTGACCGTTCGCCAGGGCGACGCCGTGTTGTACGAGACCTCGGTTGCGCCGGGCGCATTCGTGATCGACGATCTGTACCCGACCGGGTACGGCGGCGACCTCACGGTCACGGTGACGGAGGCCGACGGCCGTGTGCAGGAATTCAAGGTGCCCTACGCGTCGGTCGCGCAACTGTTGCGTCCCGGCAGAACGCGCTACAGCGTGGTCGCCGGCATGGTCCGGCTCAGCGGGTTGAGCTACACGCCGAAGGTGTTTCAGGCGACCGTGCAACGCGGCCTGACCAACAACTTCACCGCGTATGCCGGGGCCCAGTTCACCAACGACTACGGCGCGGTACTCGCGGGCGGCGCGCTCAGCACTCCCGTGGGCGCATTCGCGCTCGACGTCACCAAGTCATGGGTGTCGTCCGCGGGCTTCAAGCGCAACGGCACCAGCGTGCGCGCGACGTACAGCAAGCTGATATCGGCCACCGACAGCAACGTGTCGGTGGCGGCATACCGCTTCTCGTCGTCGGGCTACATGGACCTGCAGAATGCGCTGCAGTACAGCGACCTGGCGCGGCGCGGCACGCTGAGCGATTCCTCGTGGACGGCGAGCCGGCCGCGTAACCGGCTCTCGGTGACGGCGAGCCAGGGCCTCGGCCAGCGCGGCGGCAATATCTATGTCAGCGGCTACAGCCAGAACTTCTGGGACCGTGCGGGCACCGACACCCAGTTCCAGGTCGGCTACAGCAACAGCTACCGTTCGTTGGGCTATACGCTCTCGGCGAGCCGCAGCCGTACTTCGCTCGGGCGGATGGAAAACGTCGTCATGCTGTCGCTGTCCGTGCCGCTCGGCAGTAAGGCGCGCGCGCCGACGCTCAACCTGGCCGTGACCAACGGCTCGGACGGCACCAGCGTGCGCTCCACCGTCAACGGCACGGCGCTGAAGGACAACTCGCTCGACTACAGCATCGGCGTGACGCGCGATTCGAACCGCGACATCGGCGCCAACGGGTCGGTCTTGTATCGCTCGCATTACAGCGCGCTGCAGGGCAGCTTCGACGTGGGCGACCACTATCGCGCGATGTCCGCCGGCGCCAACGGGATGCTGGTCGCCGATTCCGGTGGCGTCACGGCTTCGCCGTACAACGCGCAGTCGATCGCGATCGTGGAAGCACCGGCCGCCGCCGGTGCGCGCGTGCTCGGGTATTCGGCCGTCGTGCTCGACGGCAATGGCCGCGCGGTGGTGCCGTACCTGAATCCGTATCGGCTCAACGAAGTGTCGATCGATCCCAACGGGCTGCCCGACGACGTCGAGCTTCTCACGACGCGGCAACAGGTTGCGCCCCGTAACGGCGCAATCGTCAAGGTCCGCTACGGCACCGTGATCGGCCGGCCGGTCCTGGTGCGGGGCACGCTGCCCGGCGGCAACGTGCTGCCGTTCGGCGCCTCCGTGGTCGATGAGGCGGGCAACGCGGTCGGCACCGTCGGTCAGAACGGGCAACTGTACGCGCGCCTCGCCGAGGGGCTCGAGAAGCTGCTCGTCAAGTGGGGCCCGCAAGAGCGCAATACCTGCCTGCTCATGTTGCCCGAGCAGGCGCCGGCCACGGCCGACGGCAAGCCGGGCCCGCTCAAGCACCTGCAGCGTTTCGACGCGGTGTGCCAGCCGCTCGCGCCGGAGACGAACCAGGCCGCGTCGATGCGGGTGCGCGCGCCGGTGCAGACATCGGGTTGAACATGCGTTCCCACGACCACCGCCGCCACCTGCGTGGCGATTTCTCATGATGATGAAAGGACGATTGTGATCAAGGAAACCATCCTGAAACTCGGGCGCTCGTCGATCCGGCGCCTTCTGCCCTGGGTCGCGCTGAGCCTGCTCGGCACCGGAACGGCGCATGCGACGCTGAACTGTTCGGTGGGGAGCGGCGAAAGCGTCGTGCTGCTCGACTTGACCCAGAAAATCCTGATACCGGAGGATGCGCCGATCGGCACGGTGCTGGCGGGCGCCTACGGCATCAGCCGCACCGCCACGTGCGTGCTGAACGTCACTTATCCGCTGGCGAGCCAGTATGCCTATCTGCGCCGCCCCGACCTGACCACCAGCAACCGGATCGGCAGCGGCCTCGCCATCTACGTGACTTACAACGGCGATCGTGGCAACTCCGCGGCCAACTGGAAAACCGACGTGTCGGTCGACTCGGCGATCAAGAGCGTTTCCGTGCCATTTACAGTGGACGTCGAACTGGTCAAGGTCGGGGACACGCCCTCGAGTTCCACCACCAAGCTGCCGTCCAACTATGTGCACGTGCTCAGCGTGGCCGACCCGAGCCAGAACTTGCTGGTTCAGAATGGCAACGCGATGTATTTCATCCGGGGCCTGCAGGATTACGTGGTGTTTACCAAGAGCACGTGTTCGGTCGTCGGAGACGCCAATCCGGTGGTCAATCTCGGCACGTTTTCGGCCAATGGCCAGTCGGGTCTGGGATCGGGCATCGGTTCGACCTCACCGTCGCGGGATTTCTCGCTGACACTCGACTGCAAGCAGGGCAGTACCGGCGCGTTCTCCGTCGCGCTGACGCTGGACGGCACGACCGTATCCGGATATGAAAGTGCCGGTGTGCTCGCGTTGTCGGCGCAGACGGGCACGGCGACCGGGGTCGGCGTTCAGGTCCTGAAAGGCGATGCCGGTTCGCAAACCGCCGTGCAGTTCGGCTCGAAATGGGACGTCACGTCGCGATGGCAATCGGACGGACTCATCGAGCTCCCGTTCTCGGCCCGCTACTACCAGACTGCTACCTCCATCACCCCGGGGCCGGCCAACGCGACCGCCACCTACACGATCAGCTACATGTAGCGTCCGCGCGCATCGCGGCGACCGGCGCCGCGCGCGGATTCGCGACAGCCCACGCTGTGTCGTGAGCGGCTGAAGACCCGACTCGCCGTGGCGGAAGCGTCCGCCGCGGCGAATTCGCTCCGGCACGCCGATTCTTCCTTCGGGCTGTACTTGCCCGAAGGAGATGTGTTTGCGGAACCGGCGGGCTCGGAACATATCCCCCCTTCGCTACCGACCGCCGTGGCTGGCCGGATCGAAAGGCCGCCACGGCGCTGCCGCGTCGGCGTCCTGATGCATCGGGATGTTCCCGGCCGCACCGCGGCAAACGAGGCGCGCCATATTTCGGCGGCCGCCGTCGCAGGCGAATTCCCATCGCGCTTTTGGGTCGTCAAGACCTCCCGACATTAGGAACACCACACTGCCTCGGGTGCCGAAGGCTTTCGCCAGACGCCATCACTTCTTCATGCGTATTTACGGGATCGTGATATAAAGTCTTTACAAAATCCAAATCGATACGGGACAAAAATCCAGAACCAAGCCCACGATACGAATCGGGAACAGTCGTTGTCGTTGGAATGACGAGGCGATCGGAAAAGAGACGTCCGCTCCAGAGATCCGAAGTTCCGGCGATCGGCCGAGTCATGTCCAGGTCGATCAATTTTGTAATTTGAGAGTTCGACGGAAAGCGCAAACTGTTTTCCGCCGCAGGCAGATCGTTTGCTCTTAACCAGCACACAATCTCCTCCTGGCGACCCGCCAGATGCGCTTCTCTAAACGGCGCGGACATGAGGATCGGAACCGCCACGCCACCGGCTCTCCGATAATTCAAAATGAGTTCCATTCGATTGGAAAGCTGCGCATCATTGTCAATTGCGCTCAATGAAACCCTGATCTCCGCACCACTGCCCACCAGTCCGCCCAAAACCGTCCGATCAATCTTCAAGAATCCTTTCGTAATGAAAATCGTCAGTCTATTGGTGGCTTGGACGATTCTCGCCAATTCAAGAGCCGTTCTCCACGACCATGATGGATCGCTATTCCACCCGTTACGTAGATATCCCTGGGTAATCGGCAACCTTTCAAGATCAGCCATCAAGATTTCTTCTTTCAGCCGATTCGACACGCGCGCCCCGAAATCTATCCCCCGTCCCAGTGATGCTCTTGCCGCAAAACACATGCCATAGCACGCTTGTCGAATCGGCAGGCAACCGGAAACAAGATCCGTCGTCAGCGTATCGAATGGCAAGCCTCCGGCCAGCCCTGCCCGAACGTCAACCGATTCAGGTTTTTCAAGTGGCGACGAGCCGATATATTCACGATTGCTTCTGTGCACCAGGTCGCTCAGATCGGCGGCCGTTCTTGACTCAAGGCGGGAAATCTCAAACGTTCCGGCCTTCGGATTCGTCAATGATTGATTCATGTACGCACCAAAGAGATATGTGAAATTGAAATTACAGGATCAGCCACTGACAACGTGTCCGATGGGCGCTGCAACGCAATATCCATCCGGATGTATTTTGAGCGCCTTTAAAAAACGAATCCCCCGGAACTCTTCTCGCCGATGCAAAAGCTGCACGTTGTCATAGAGCAACAGATCCCCGGGCTTCCACTCATGCGTGTATATGTTCTCTTCGATTAGTATTTCATTTAGAATAATTGCCCTCAAGGCCAGCCCGGATTCAACGTCCATTCCGGAAAAATTCAATGTGTTTTCACTTACGTAGACGTACTCCCTTCCTGTAAATGGATTGGAGACGATAACAGGATGGGATACGGTTACCTGAGGTGCGTTGTCGTGAGTGGTGGCCGGCCGCCTGGTAGACCAAAGTTTGCGGAGTTGAGCCAGCTCCATTTCATCAATTCCAAGATTGCGAACCGCGGTTGTCGCAAAGCTGGTCGCGCCCCCTTGCTCTGCTGGGATTAGACAAGACAGAATACTCACCGACGCAGGATTTTCCCGAAACTCCTGATCCGAATGCCAAAAATCTGTATCATCACCACCGAATCCGAGGGGCAGACCGTCCTGGTTTTTCAAATTCGTCAGATATGCGACATTCTTTTCGATTTTCCCGTGACTGATTGTTCTGGCAGATGCCTCAACCTTTCCAGATCCAATTAATTTGGAAAATCGCAGCAGGTCGCTGTCTCCAAGCGACTGGTCCCGAAAAACAAGAAGGCCGTGCAAGGCAAGCAGCTTTCGAATTTCGAAAATATCCATAACGGATATCGATTTCAGATTCAATCGACGCAATTCAACGCCAAATCTCGGCTGAATGGGAAACGACTCGACTCGCCGACTCAATTCGTTCGCGCCGCCTTGACTATAAAAATAGTCCCCTCTAAACCAAGTATTGATTGACATACCTTCCTCATTACGAATGCAATGTTTTCGATGAGCGATATCAGTGGTCAAGAGTGATCGTCCACCCGCCACCGATCGTAGTCGTTCATTTAATTCTTTTGCCTTGACGAACGCACCGATATTGAAGCAACCGTCGTTCTCAGCTTTCTGAATTTGGATCGCAATTGACCGCAGCCCCCCAGAATATCCGTCCCTTTGCCAATGTCGGCAATGCAATCGAATCCAGCATCGGTCAAACGAGAGAAGAATTTCCCAAACTCATCCGATGCGGACAAAAACAGCCCGCTTACAGGACTGACATCATTCAGGCGCTTTAGTTTTATGGAAAATATTCCGGATGGAATTATCTCGGTCAGCCGCTTCAGATCCTGATCTCTATCGTTGATGTTTTTGAGCAGGATATAATTGAGAATTACGCGAACCCCTGTTCTTTGCTGGTAGCTTGCAGCATGCTCTATGAGATCCTCGATTCGATATCTCGCGACGCCGGGCATGAGTTTTTTTCTTATCTCGTCCGTCGTCGCGTGCAGTGATATCGATAGCGTATCCAACGGAATGTCATAGAGTTCGTCGAATTTTGACAGAATCCCTACGGTAGTCAGGGTAACCCGGTTCGCCATGCCCCTCGCCTTAAAATCAAGGGATGCCTTTCTGACATGCGTCAAATTGAGCATGGGCTCACCCATGCCGGCGAACAGTATGGTATCCAGATTTCGGGAGCCTTCCTGCATTAATTCACTTGAGCAAATTTCTACTTGACGCACGATTTGACTTGCATCCAGATTGCCCAATGATTTTTGACGTCCAGTCTCACAAAAAAGACATCCGACCGCGCAGCCAAATTGACTGGAGATACAAAGATACGGCAAGCTGTTTTCACCATAGTAAAAATACGTCGCTTCGACGGTTTTTTCTCGACCGCCGGCGCTTAACAGATACTTGCAGCCACCATCTAACGAATTTACTCGCTCAATCACTTCCATGATTTCGTCCCCATATTTCATATCGTCACCGTCATCGAGATCTGAATTCCTCGGCGACGATGTGTACGAACTCCGCCGTTACTGTCGTACCGAACGAACGACGGCACCGGCGTCAAGCAGGCCCGCGCCGCAAGTGCTCGACGAGCAGCCGGAGTCGCTCGGGAACGGGCGCGCCGCCGCCTGCAATTTCTGCAGAATCTGCTCGGGCATAAGCGAGTCGTTCGCCGCGAGCATCAGCGCGACCGTGCCGGCGACGTGGGGCGTCGCCATGCTCGTACCGTTGAAGTACGCATAGGTGTCGAAGGATGGCGACTTCGTGCCGCTGTTGAGCGTCGACAGGACGCCTACGCCGGGGGACGCGACCTTCACTTCCGGGCCGTAGTTGCTGAAGTACGCGCGTTTGCCCTTCGCATCGGTCGCTGCGACGGTGATCACGCCATCGCAGCTCGCGGGTTGCCGATTCGATGCAAGTTTGGAATTGTTGCCCGCGGCAACGACGACCGTCGCCCCTTTCGCGATGACTGCGTCGATCGCATCCTGGTAGGTGCGACCGCATTTGCCAGCGCCGCCGAGACTCAAGTTCAGCACGCGAGCCGGGTTCCGGTTATCCGGAATGCCGGGCACGGGTAGGCCGACGGCCCAACGCATTGCGTCCGCAATATCGCTCGTTACGCCGCCGCATTTGCCGAGCACGCGTACCGGCAGGATCTTTCCCTTCCACGAAATGCCCGCGACCCCGTCGCCGTTGTTCGATACGGCGCCGATCGTACCCGCGACGTGAGTGCCGTGCCACGAACTGTTGCTCGCATACGTACGGCCGGAATCATCGACCTGGCAGCGATAGAACGGGCCGTTCGGATCGTCGACTTCCTGTTGCGTGATCCAGTCGCCCGGATCGGATGCGTCGTTGTCACGTCCGTCGCCATCGTTCGCCGTATCGGAATTCGAGATGAAGTCGTAACCGGGCACGATGTTCGCGGCGAGGTCGGCATGCGGACGATAGCCGGTGTCGATGACCGCGACGACGATCCGGTCCGAACCCGTCGTGATGTCCCACGCCTTCGGCAGGTTCGCGCCACCGCCGGCTTCGCTGTAACCCCACTGCTCGGAATAGAGGGGGTCATTGGGGACGAGAGAGGCATGCATGCGCGCGTCCGGCTCCGCGTATTCGACCGCGCCGTCGGCGGCGAAGTCCTTCGCGAGCGCCGCAGCTTCTGCGACCGATACGCTGCGCCGCAGCTTCAGCACAGCCGCGCCGCCCGCCATTTCGCGCTTCACCTGCGCCCCCGCAGCCGGATCGCCTGTATTGCCCGCCGCAGAAGCGGCTGAGGCGCCGAACGCGCGACGCTTGCGTGCGGCGAGCACGCGGTCGATCACGTCCTGCATGTCGGATGTGATGGTCGATCCACCGCCGCGCGTGACGGGCAAGGCTGTCGACTTGAGCTTGACGATCACTTGATCGACCGCCTCGAACGCATCGCTCGGACCGGGCACACTCGGCGTTTGTGCGCGCGCGAATGGCACGCACGCGGTGAGGATGAAAGCAGCCGCATTCCTATAACAAGTAGTACGAATGAATTTATTCACGTTTACTCCCGAGAAGATCTGATCAGATAAGCGAAATGAATCGTTGGAGCGAAACTGCTCGCAAGACACGCCAAGGAATCGAACATGAAACATGCTCGATTCCAAACAACATCGGTATACGCTTTGCAAAAACTAACTTGATGACAGACGTTCGGTTCTCACCCGCCCGGCCCATCTGTCAGACGTGAAAGCAGCGCAGGGGCCTCGCCTTTCTTTCTACTTCCTTTCAATAAAATTATATGGCCGAAAGCAAAACGTCAAATTTTTTTATCAGAATCAGCCCGATTTCGATGTGTCGACGGGCGCAAAGCTGATTCCGTCATTTCCGACTGAAAATATCTTGATATTTGTCATGAGCCAGCCGGATTTTTTTGACAAAGCGGCAATCCGCCTCTTCGCGGCGAACCTCTCTTAGAGGCGTCATGCACTTTGAAGAGGCATGGCATGAACGAGCATGAGCATGGCGAAGACGACGAAATGCAGGCCGGCCAGGCAAGGTCTCTCAGGCAATCGCTCATAGTCGTGGGCGAACCGCCGGAAGCGATTAGCCGAACCGAAACCGCGCTCGACGACGCTGCGTCGCCGCAGCAGTACAAATTCGTTTCTTGTTTCCGGCCACTTGATGACCTGCAGCGGGTCTACGACCGTCGACTCGAGCGGTGCGAGCCGGGGGCCGAATTCCGCAAGCGACGGCTCCTCCTTCAGATCGTCAGGGCGACGACCGAACGTGTCCGGATGCAAGTCCATTCAATTTGCTGCCCGCGCCGGTCACGCGAGCAGCCGCGCGTAAAAGCTCAGCTTGATTGCATGCATCAAACATGCGTGCGTTATCGATTTCGTCGCTTCGGCGTGCCTGGCGGGGCGCGTTCGAATTGAACAGCGCGAGATAGGTGACCAGCTCGCTGAACGAAGCTGCACGGCGGGTGTTGTGTTGGATAGAGATCAAGACGGTGCAAAGCGTGTTGTACGAACGTTCGCGTGTCGGCGAGAAGCGGCAAAATTACGCGTCGCGTCGCGTCGCGTCGCGGCGCGATCGCGATCGCCTGGCGAAAGTCCGACCATGCAACAAGCTCCAAACTGGGACAGGTTTGATGGAGCCAGATGTTTCGACTGTGCACGACCAGGGATCTGGGCCGCCGTCCTGACGGACGTGACCTAGCGCATCTGGAACAGTTCCCGATGAAAGTTGGCGCGATCTAGACCGTTTGCGACGAGATCATTTCGCACAGCTTCGCCGAATGCAGGTGGCCCGCAAAACCAGACGCTTGCATCCCCCCAGTCGGGAACCGCCGTGCGGATGCGCTCGCCGTACAACCTGCCATGCTTCGAATCAACTAGCAGATGCAGTCGCACTTCGGCTGCGTCCGCATCAGCGACGAGCTGATTGATTGCCTCTTGCGAGAAATCGGTGGTCGTATGGAACAGATCGATGCGATGACGCCGCTCGGGATGCAGTGCCAACTCCTTCATGCGCGCGATGAAAGGTGTGATGCCGATTCCTGCGCCGATCCAGATCTGGTGTGTGCGTTGATCTGCGAACGTGAAGCAGCCGGTACGGCCCTTCCACCGTCACCGGCATGCCCACCCTCAAGCGGCCCTTCAGGCCGCTCGTGTGGTCGCCGAGCTCCTTCTTGCAGAAGACTACCTGCGGCTCGCGACGATCACCTCAAGAATTCCTGCGGGATGTCTGTCAGCCTGCGTTGTGTCATGTGCTGCATCCAGCCGGTGTCGCTCGGCACGCCATGAAGCGGTTTGGTCGCGACGGTTTGAACCATTGAGACCTCCGGCGTCCCGACGGTCGCCTCTTGCGCAGGCTGCGCGGGTCGCCACGCGTCGACGCGAACGCGATAGGCGGTCCCCTTGCCGAGATCGCCCTGAAGCGGAACCGACGCAGGCCGATTACGGCTACGCGCGTGGCCCAAATTCGCGTGCGCCACGCCCGTATCCGCATTGCCGCCTCGAACGGACCGGGGATGAACGGATGACGGCTGAACCTGTCTGCGCCGACTCTTCGCGAGTACCCGATTGTCACGGTCGGACGATTGGGCCCGGTGCACGCCGGCAAACGGCGACACGCGGCCCGAATCCTGCGGAACGGCGAGCACCGGACCGCGATCGGACCTTGCCGCACGCTGCGCGGACGACGCGCTAGCCGACGGTACACTGCGACGTTCGACAGCCGGTTCGGCAACGGCCGCCCGAGTCACCGTGCCTTCGAACACGTCTGCACCGGCGTGCCCCCCGGGACGGAGCGACATCAGTCCCGCCAGCGCCGCAAACACGCCGACGGCAATGGCGATACTCGCGTGCTTCGAACCCGGCCGGCGGCGCGAGACAGGATGACCGACAATGGGTGCGACCGCGGCGTCAGCCGGCCCGAACCCCGCGCGCGAGGCGCGCGCGGACAAGCGTGGCGTTTTCGGAAAATAGCGCGGCTGCCAATGGCTCATCCAGAACACGAATCGCGCCCGGTGCGCGATTGCGCTAAAACCGCTGCGCCCAGCACCCGCCATCGAAGCGATCGGATGCAGCGTCCAGTCGCGGCTGCTCAGCAACATCAGCGCTGAAATGGACGGAATGCCCAAGGCGCCTTGGACGCCGACAAAATCATCAGTCACTGCCATGCCGCCGCCCCCCCCTTTTCGCTAATGAGCCGACCATGATGTTGCCGCCACGGTCCACACTCGAACTGACGTCGCGGCAAATTCATTGCAACAAAAACGCGTGATCGGAACCGGCAAAGCACTGGCTACGCCCGATCGATCCACCTGTCACTTTATAGTCGCGCCTTCGGGCGTTGAATCACAGATCTTCGAAATTCGGCACGCGAGCCGTGCCGGCACCGACAACATCCTGTCCACCATCGCCGCCAACGTGTTCTATGCGGCGCAAGCCCTGCCGAATCCCGGGTATCTAACTTTTCCGATTCCCGTCGTCGCGGAAACCGGGCATTTTCGATAATCAACGGACTGGAAATGACGAAAAATGGCTGATGAACTGATCAAACGTTCGCTGGTCGCGCTCGTACTCTGGAAGATTCCGACGATCGGGTATTACGAAATTCCCGCTGAACCTGCGTAGTGAAAACGGCCGGCTCGTGACCTGCGACCTGGCCACGACTAGCCCGCCGCCGTCCCGAAGCAGATGCTGCTGCGTCCGCATGCGGACGGATCGCACCGATGGCGTTGAGACGTCGCATGCCCGCCCACGCACTCGGGCCACGCTTGCGCGCTCATCGGTTTGAACAGGGCAGCGCCCTGCAACTCAATATCGCGGTAGCGCCTCAGAAACTCGAGCTGGCTCGTGTTGTCGACGCCGGCGACCGTCAAGGTCAGGCCCAGATCATGCGTCAGCCTCGACACCGACGACAGGATCGCTTCGGTCGTCGCTGAATGGGCCAGGCGCGCGGCAAACGATTCACCGAACTTCACGCCGGTCACGGGCAGCACCATCAACGTCGATATCGCCGTATGATGAGCGCCGAAATCGCTCAGCACGATGCCAAATCCCTTCTGCCGCAAACGTTTCAGGCAATCCAGAAGGGGCAGCGACTCCTCGGGCGCCGGCATTTCCGGAATCTCGAGCGTCAACTGAGTCGCAGGCACATCGAACTTCGCGATCGACCGCGCCAGATGTTCGGACATGCCTTCCGCCCATAACCGGGTGCCCGACAGGCGCATCGAAACCGCCGGCGCGCCGCAGCCGTGTTTGTTCCAGTGTCCCAACTGCCGGCACACCTCGCTCACGACATGTTCTCCGACACGCGCCGAAACGCCGAGCCGATCAGCGGCGGCGTACAACTCGCTCTGGCGCAATACGCGCCAATGCGGGTGATGCCAGCTGACCGCTGCCTCAGCCCCGACCACGGCACCCGACCGCACCGAAACGATGGGCTGGTAATCGATCGAGAACTCACCGTGCTCGATCGCCCGCTCGAGGTCGGCCTCGCGAAACGGGGGGCCGTCCTCGTGCTCCCGGGCGCTCCATTCTCCCCGATGATACGTGCTGCCCGCTTCCACATTGTTCTCCCTAAGACGCAATTGCCGAAAGGCCAGCCTCGCGGCAGCCTTCCACCTGTTGGAGCGCGAAGCCGGCTCGTGCCGACCTGCACGATACCTTCATCTCAAACCACTCCAATCTTCAGGAAACGTTAAATCAAATGCGGGGGCGCGTGAATCACAATACTTAGAATCCGTCGCCCGTGGAACGTCGGAAATGCGACTGATCCGGAAAGACGGCGGATGCCATCAGCCCGTGCCGCTCGGGGCACGGGCTGCCTGGATCAGCGGCGTTTCAGGGACGCAGCCATTTCTTGCAGGACGTCCCGAATACTGTTTGCCTGCAATTCGATCTCCCGGTCCCATTCCGCCGATTCGTGTACATAGGCGCGGAGTTCCTGGCATTGCTCGTGCAACGCGGATGGGCCCAGTACCGCGAGCCCGCCCGCCACGCCGTGCAGCCAGCGCCTGAGCCGCGCAAGCGTTCGCTCGCGCATGACTTCGTCGAACTCGGTGATTTCCCGGTCAGCCTGAACCAGGAATGCCGGCACATAGGCCGCTGGAACGTCCGGAAACTCCGGTAGCGCGTCGGGTTCGTCGTTCCCTCGAGTGTTGCCGCCCATGCTGCCGTTGCCACTGCCGTCCCGGACGATGGCTTCCAGCGTCTCGAGCGGAACAGGCTTGGCCAGATAGTCGGTAAACCCGCGCGCGCGCCCCTCGGCAATGTCTTCCGGGCGAGTGCTCGCGCTCACCGCATATACCGGCATCGCAAGGCCGAGCGCCCTCATTTCGGCTAACAATTGAAACCCGTCCATCACCGGCATGTCGATGTCCGTCATCACGACGTTCACCGGTTCCTTCGACAGCAGGGTCAGTGCCTCCTCGCCATTCGTCGCCTCGATGACGCGCGCGCCGAGCGTCGTCAGCTGATCGAACAGCAGGCTGCGATTGAGCAGGTTGTCCTCGGCGATCAATACCGTGACGGCAGCCGCCTCGTCGTTGCTCGCGGTCACCGCGGTCGGCGCCTGCCGCCCGTCCGTGAGCATCCGGGCCGCCGACTTCAGGCCGGCGAGGCTATACAGGCTGATCTCGACGCCGCCGTCGTCGCGCCGCCTGGGAACCAGCGGTCCCGCCTGTATCGCCCACAGGATCGATCCTGGTGTCGGCCACCATGCCAGGATGTCAGCCGGCGCGAACTCGTCCGTCACGATCAGGAAGTCATGCGCATGCTCGTCGATCGGGACGACCGGGTTGGACACGGATGTCACCCTGGCCTCGTCGGGATCGAACAGATTACTCAGCCACTCGAGGTTCTCCTGGGCACGACACAGCACGGCGACGCGCTGATACGGAAGCGTCCAGCCGGCGCTGCTCGCATCGCCCTCGGAGGCTTTGAGCGGCAGAATCACCGTGATGCGTGTCCCCACGCCGACCGTGCTCTCGAGGTCGAGACGTCCCTTCATCAGCTCGCACAACCGGGCACAGATCGACAAACCGAGGCCGGTCCCGCGCGCCTGCATCAGCCGGTTGCTGTCACCCTGCGTGAACGGCTGGAACAATCGGTGTTTCAGATCGTCGGGTATCCCGATTCCGGAATCCGTCACGCTGATTTCGAGCGCACCGGCGCTCCAGCCCGCGCGCAGCACGATCTTCCCGGAGGGGGTGAACTTGAGCGCGTTGCTCAAGAGGTTGTTGACGATTTGCGAAACCCGGATCGGATCGAAGTGGAGCCGCGACGGAAGATTGCGTTCGAACACCGTGTAGAACTTCAACCCCTGCTGCGTGGCCAGCGGCGCGTGCGCGAGCGCGAGGCGGTCCAGCAGATCCGCGATGCTCGCCCATTCTTCCATCAGGCTCAGCTCGCCGACATCGATCTTGGAAAAATCGAGCACGTCGTTCACGATCTGCATCAGCCCGCGCGCCGACGTCTCCATGGCCTTCACGCGGGCCTGCTGCTCGGGCGCCAGCGCGCCACGCGCGACGAGCTCGATGTTGCCGACCAGCGACGCCAGCGGAGTCCGGATCTCGTGGCTCATCGACGCGAAGAATGCCACCTTGGCCTTGGCAGCGGCATCGCTCGTCAACTTGGCCTCGCGCAGCAGGATCTCCGCCTGATGATGGGACGTCATGTCGGTAATCGCGCAAAAGAACACTTCCTGCGCATTCAGCGTCGCGGGCGCGTAGGTAATCTCGATGTAGACGGCTGAATGCCCGGCACGCGAAAGCGCGAACGGAAACTGGAAAATATGGGAATCGTCCGCGTCCGTGTCTTGCCCGGCGAGCGATGATTCGAACGCGCTTTGCAGTTCCCGCGGCAGATGCTTGTCGGAAATCCGCAATCCCAGCATCGAGCGCGCAATCGGGTTGGCCACCACGATCTCGAGCGTCGAGCGCCGCACGATGCACAAGCCCACAGGCGTCGCATGCACCAGCAGGTGATTGAGCATCTCGCTTTCGAGCGCGCGCGACGCTTCCAAATAGATGCGCGTCAGAAACCGGTAGTTCCAATACCGGAACGCGATGAACAGCAGCGCGATCAGGACGATGGTGGTACCGCCTATCAGCCACAACTCGTAGCGCATGGATCGGAGCTGCAGATCGAGCGGCAGCAGGTACATCATGTGCCCGAACCCGGCGAACAACGCCGGGCGGCGAATCGCCCACCCGAAACCCGGTACCCAGTGATAGAGGCCGTCCTGCTTCCCGACGAGGTGCGTATCGACCTGGCGGACCCTTGCGACGGAGTCGGCATCGACGAGCGGGATACCGTCCGAATCCACGACGATCGGCTGCTGAACCCGGCCGGCGCGCTCGATCGTCGATAGCAGGCTGCGCAGGTCCACGCTCGTCAGCACGATCGCGTAGAGCGTGTCTCCCCTGTACACAACCGATGCACCGACCATGTGAAGCTCGCCGCCTTGCTCGCCGCTGCCGGCCGCGAACCAGAGGATCAGCTTCTTGCGGGCGGCGTCCAGCGGATCGATACCGCGTTTCCTGTACCGTTCGAGGACGGACGCAACGAGTTCGGTGGGCGTGCCGGAACGCAGCGCGCTCAGGTCACCCGCAGGAAACAGGTATCCATAACCCACGGAGCCGTCCGCGGCAACCAGTTCGATGCTGGGCGATTGTCCCGAGTTGGTCAGCAGTTGCACCGTGTAATCGCAACTCTCGAGCAACGCCTTGTCATCGAAGGAGTTGTTGTTCATCGGTGTGCAGACGTTCGGCGCAGGTACGCTCGTCACCGACGGCGCACCGTTCATTCGCAATTGCAGCACCAGGGCCGCCGTCGTGAGCATCATGCGCCGCTGCAGGAACGTGTCGACGACTTCTTTCTCGTGGATGCGCGCCGCCTGCTCTTCCTGCCTGAATGCCGTCTGAAACAATCCCGTGACGGTGATGATCGAAACTGCAAGGGCGACGGAGATCAGCAGCGCGATGACGACCGTGAATACCCGACGCTCGCGCTTCAAATTGGATTCGAGCGAATAGAATTTCTTCAACGGCGACCCTTCGACCTCAGGCAGAACGCTTTGCATCAGAGTAGCCCTTGCTCACGCGCGCAATTGATCAGATCGACGTTGGTCTCCACATGGAGCTTGCGCATCGCCGATCGCTTTTGCGTGGAAACTGTTCCCAACGAGCGATTGAGTATTCGCGCAATCTCCGTCAACGCCACCCCGGTCGAAAACAGGCGCACGACCTCGAGTTCCTTGGGCGTCAGCGCCTGGAAGTCGGCTGTGCCGGGCTTCACGCTGCCGGCCACGGCGAGCCGATGCGCCATGCCGGGAGATAGCGATTGCGTGGCACCATTCATGATTCTGACGCAGACCTGGCCGAGTTCACCGATCTCCTCTTCCTTCCCGACGAGCCCCGCTACACCCATGCGGCACAACTGATTGATCAAGCCCGTATTCGTCAGCATCGTGAAGACGACCACCGGCGTGTGTTCGCACGTCCGGATCAGATGGGAAATCAAGCGCAATCCATCCTTGTCGTCATCGCTTTGCTGCATCGCGAAGTCCGTCACGACGAGATCGACTTTTTGCTCTTTCAGGGTCGCGAGCAGTGCGCTTCCGGAAGAGACCGACGCGGCCACGCGGAATCCGGGCAGCGAGTCGATGTAGTTCGTGACGGCCCGCAAGACGATCGGATGATCGTCAGCAACCACGACGCGTATCAGCGACTCGACGTTAGACATGACGGCTCCAGAAGACAATGGATAACGAGGGGGAGTGACCTTGGACGATCGCGACACGCCGCACCGAGAGAATGTTGAACCGAGCCGCAGCACACCAGGCACGCTGCCAAGCGATATCGGCCGGATTACCACGCCCCCTCGGGTTCACGACTTCGCGCCACGGATTCGTCGCGTATCGCGAGTGCGCGCGCGACACTGCCCGGCAACCGGCTCGTGTATATTCGCGCGCGCTTGCATTCTACGCTTGCCGCTACTGGTCTCCTACCCCCCGGCACCGCGGATCACGGCTCGCGGCAATCGAGGCACCCGGCGCATGGGCAACGGGTGTTGTAGCACCGCACTCGAAAGACACCGGTCTGCCCGGTCTTGAACCTGCAGTAAATGGCTTGCACGCCATCGAATCCGACGGGCGACGGCGCCGTATCCGTATCGGCGGACTGATGAAGGGAGCACACGCCGCCGCCCGCGTCGTGGCTTCTCGTGCGAAAAAGCGACGTCCAAGCCATGACGTACATGAGAAAGCAGATGCTCAGCAGCATCGCCGCGATCAGCACCACGAACGCCATCACCAGCCATCCGTTCAGAACGTTGATGTGCCAGAGCGAAAGCACGAGCAAACAGGACATCACGAAAACGACAGGCACCAGAATGAAAACCCACTTCGAAACCTTGTCCCGCACATCCGCAATTTTCCCTTGCGCAGCATGCCCCCTTCTCATGGATGTCGCTCGCTCAATCATATCAACCCCTGGTTACCTCACTTCATGAATGTGCGACGCCATTAGCCCGCTTTCATCCGGAAAAATGTAGAACGACGGTTACTCGTAAAATTTAAGGGCGATTTGACATTATTTGAATATTCACCCATCAAAATCGCACCACCAAGATAGTCTCGCCCTTGGTTGACGCATATAACAATATTTAGAAAAACAAGTACGCCGCAGGCAACGACATGTCCCAAACCTGGCCAACTCAATAGGGCCGGCAGAGGCCGGCACGGAGCGCCCTCCCCTTTTTGCGCGACGATCCGCAGCCTCACGATGATCGTGCCGCCTAATCCGGCCTGATTCGGAATGGCGAACCCGGGTAACTTCTTGAAACGAATGAAATCAATGCGGGCGAGTACATCCAGAGACGCACCCTAATTTTTATTATACTTAATATACTAATTATCTCCCGCAAACGTATCAGCTGCATATCTTATAAATTCGAATTGCAGCCAGCACGTTGGATATCGCCACCTCCGGAGATGAGTCGACGGCATGGCCGTGGATCGACGCATACGCGCGATTTGACGGCCGATCGCAGCCGAATCGCGAAAAATCAGGTATCCGTCAAAAAAAAGCCATCCCATACACTGTATGAGATGGCTCGAAGGGCCCGAGAGGCAGGCGTCTCGACCTCACGGTCGATAGCCCGACTCCAGAGCCGCGAGGCACTCGTTACCACTGATAGGACATGCCGCCCCCCCACACTTGGTTGCCGCCGCTGTAACTCACACCGGCCCGCATCTTGAGGTTCTCGGTGACGCGTGCGGTCACGCCGAGTGCCGAGGCCTGGTAACCCTTGTAGTTGGCCGTACCGATACCGACGGCCAGGGTCTTGCCTGCGTCGACCTCCGGAATCATCGACAGCGCGCTCGCCGCCGCAATGCCTGAGTACGCATCACGCGCAACCGAGTTGATCTGGCCTTGCATGCCGGACATCTGGTTCTGGATGCCCGAGACGGTGCTGTTCAACTGCCCGACGTTGACCGCATCCGTGTCGTTCACGCCGGCCGCAACGTTGGTAATCCGGCGCTCGTTACCTGCGGAGCCAACCGACACCGTGTTCGCCTCGGTCGCAACAGAGCCCGTGCCCAAGGCAACCGAATTCGAGCCCGATGCCACCGCACCTTGACCGAGCGCAACGCTATTGGCGCCGGTCGCGCTGGCGGCCGTGCCGTAAGCGGAGCTATTCGAACCCGACGCAATCGAACCCGCACCGGTTGTGGTGCTATTCGTGCCCGACGCGGTCGAGTTCGCGCCATTGGCCGTGCTGTTCGTGCCCGAGGCGGTCGAGTTGTTACCCGTTGCCGTCGCGCTGTCAGCCGTCGCCGAGGCGTTCTCGCCGGTCGCCGTCGCACCCGCGCCCGACGCGGTCGAGTTCGCGCCGTTGGCCGTGCTGTTCGTGCCCGAGGCGGTCGAGTTGTTACCCGTTGCCGTCGCGCTGTCAGCCGTCGCCGAGGCGTTCTCGCCGGTCGCCGTCGCACCCGCGCCCGACGCGGTCGAGTTCGCGCCGTTGGCCGTGCTGTTCGTGCCCGAGGCGGTCGAGTTGTTACCCGTTGCCGTCGCGCTGTCAGCCGTCGCCGAGGCGTTCTCGCCGGTCGCCGTCGCACCCGCGCCCGACGCGGTCGAGTTCGCGCCGTTGGCCGTGCTGTTCGTGCCCGAGGCGGTCGAGTTGTTACCCGTTGCCGTCGCGCTGTCAGCCGTCGCCGAGGCGTTCTCGCCGGTCGCCGTCGCACCCG